>CAZXOC010000451.1:0-4468 GCA_964642165.1 uncultured Planctomycetaceae bacterium
GCGAGCCGAAGCCGCCCCGCAGGGCCAGCACGTCGCCCCGGGCCACCTCGCCGTCGAGGTCGACGTCGCCGTCGAGCTGGGTGTGCAGCGTCACCGCGATGCCCACCGCCCCGCCGCCGAGGTCAACGTCGCACGCCACGTCCGCGATGTACGCCGCGCCGATGTTCCCGCCGCCCCACACGGCGAATTCGCCGTCAATGCCTCCCGTGTCGGCTACCACGTACTCCCCGCCGAACATCGAGCTCGCGTCGCTGCCGGGCAGCCAGGACGGTCCGATGGCGTCATTGCCGGCCGTCAGGTCCACCGTCCCGTCCATGTACAACAGATCGGACACGCCTGTGCCCTGCACCTCGGGCTGGAAGGCCGCGCCCGCCTCGAAGACCAGGGTCCCGACCACCTGCAGTGTCCCGATGCCCTGTCCCGGCCTCACCGCGCCGCGAACCGAAAGGACGACCGACTCGTCGCACTCCACGCCGCCGAGTCCCCCCACGTTGCGGAAGCTCACGTCGGGGGCGCCTTTCAGCAGGACCCAGCCGTCGTCGACGACCGTCAGGTCGCCCAGCTTCGCCTCGCCGGGATCGAACTTGAGCGTGCCCGAGAGCCCCGGGGAGCCCTGGAAGCTCACGTCCGGGGCGTTCAGCGTTCCGCCCGGCCCGGCCGCGGCAGTCACCGTGGTCGTCTTGTCATCCTCGGTCATGCCGACGGTGATCTCGCCGGGCTGGCCCGAGCCGATCGCCTGGAACGATTCCGCCTCGGACGTGACGACGGCGTCCGGGGTCGTGAGCGTGCCGCTGAGGACGATCGCCTTGTCGCCCGTGTCGAGGACCCCGCCGGTGAACGCGACGTTCGTGGCCTGGACGTCCTCGGCGAGGGTGACGCTGCCGCCGGAGACGGTCATCTCCCGCAGACTCATCGCCCCGCCGGCGTTGACGTTGAGCGTCCCGCCGGAGATGGTCGCGATGTCCGCGGTGAGCGTGCCGTCGACATTCAGCCGGCCCCCGGCGCCGACGGACACCGAACTGTCGACCTCCAGGCTCGCCTGCACGTTGACGGCTCCCTGCTTGATCTCGAGGGCGCCGGCGGTCGCGGGGGCACCGACGGTGACCTCGGCGCCCTCGGTGTCGACGGTCGCCGCGTAGCTGGCCTGGGGCGGCCCGGCCGGGTCCCAGTTCCCGCCGGCATCCCAGTCGTCGCCGGCGCCGCCGATCCACGTCATCGGCAGCATGCCGCCCACGACGCGGAGCATGCCTTCTCCGGTGATCCAGTCGACGTTGTAGCCCGCGCCCGCCAGGCCGATTCGGCCGTAGGTTCCGGGGCCCTGCTGGAAGCCGTCGACGAACAGCTCGTCGACGATGTCCACGTCGCTGAAGTCCAGTTCGAGCAAGGCGCCGGTACTGACGTACACGTCGCCCTCGTCGGCCAGATAGGAGTTGATGATGCTCAGCGTGCCGTCCCCGACGATCGTATCGCCGGCGTAGGAGTTGTCGCCGATGAGCGTCAGCGTGCCGGCGCCCTGCTTGGCCAGGCTGCCGTCGCCGCTGATGGCGCCGCCGAGCGTCTGCGCGGCGGAACTGTTGTAGCGGAAGGTCGCGCCGGCGGCGATGGAGATGGCCGCGGCGTAGTCGCCGCCGCCCAGGCTGCCGTCGCCGCCGATTTCGAGCGTGCCTTCGTTGACGGCCGTGTTGCCGTCGTAGGTGCACGCGCCGGTCAGTTCCAGCGTGCCGGGCCCGGCCTTGATCAGGCCGTAGGCGCTTCCGTTGTCCAGAATCTCCCCGCCGACAGTGAAGGTCGTTTCGGGGTGCTCGACGGTTACTTGCCGGTCGCCTCCGTCCAGCAGAACTCGCCCGTTGCCGATGTACAGATCGCTGTCGGCGCCGTTGCTGCCGACGAAGGTAAAATCTCCCCGCCACTGCTGCTCGGGGTTGGTGGTCGATTCCGCAATCGCCGCGCCGCTGGTGTTGTCAAGCGAACCGCCGTTGATCCAGAAATCATCCTGGCCGCCAGAAGAGGTTCGGTCCTGTACGGCAGCCGGGTTGTTGTAGCACAACGTGGCCCCGTCGTAGAGGGCAATGTAGCGATAGTCCGTCCAGAGCTTGCCGTTGGCGATCAACGTCCCTTTCTTGATGTGGATGTAGCCGCCATACACATCCCCTACGGTCCACGTGCTATTGCCATCTTTGTTTACAGTACAGAGTTGGACTTTCGGCATGGAGGCCACCGAATTGCCGGTGGTCGAGCCGCCAAGGGTAATGGCGCCGGACGAATTCGAGATCGTCCCGAGAGTCATGCTTGCTGATGTTGGGGCGAGGGTCAGGTTGCCGCCATTGCGGGTGACCGTCGGGCTGCCGGTGATGCCTGACTCGATCGTCGCGGCGCTTTCCACGGTGATCTTCGCCGCTCCGCCGAAGTTCAGGTTGTTGCCGGTGATGACGTAGCCTGCTCCCGTGGCGGCTGAATCAAAGACCATCTCACCGAGCGTGATGTCGGAGGCGAGGGTCACCTCACCTGACGTGCCGGAGAAGACGGCCTTGTCGGCGGTGGTGTTGTTCCAGACCTTGTGTGTAGTGACGCCCCGGTCCCAGTTGGCGACCGAGGTGCTCCAGGTTCCGTCGCCGCCATCGCTGGCGCCGTCGCCGTTGGTGCCGATGTCCGTCGTCCCGCCGTCCCAGTACCACGTGCCGGCAGGAGCCAGACCGCCGACGTTGTTCAGGATGCCCGTGCCGCTCAGAAGGTCACTTGTGTGCGTGACGCCTACGGTATCGGGCGCGCCCCACGTGCCGGGATCAGCAGGGCTGCCCCCGAGGGTGAGGAAGAACACGTCGTCGGTGCCGGTGAAGTCAAGGTCCATCATCGCGCCGCTGTCCACGGACAGGTAGGAAGTGTCGGCGAGATACGCCTTGGTGATGCTCAGCGTGCCCGCATTGACCGTCGTTGCGCCGGTGTACGTGTTGTCGCCGGTAAGCTCCAACGTGCCGTCGCCGGCTTTGGTCAGGCCGTAACTGCTACCGCCATCGGAAATCACACCGCCGACGGTGAGGGTCGTCGCCGCGTTCTCGACCGTCACGTTGCGGTTGTTGTTGAGCGTCACCGCCCCCGTTCCAATGTTCAGGTCGCTGTCGGCGCCGTTGCTGCCGATGAAGGTGAAGTCGGCATTCCACAGTTGGCCCGGGTTGTGTAACGAGGTCGTGATCGCCGCGCCGCTGGTGTTGTCGACGCTGCCGCCGCCCATCTGCAGGTACCTGGAGCCGACGAACCGCAGCGCCCCTTCGTTGTTGTAATGCAGCGTACCGCCATTCAGGAACAAATTGCGGTAGTTCGACCAGGCCCCGCCGTTCAGGACCAGATCGCCGTCGTTGAGATAGCCATGCCCGAAACGCAGCTCCCCCTGTACCGTCCATGTCCCTGTGCCGTTCTTTCTCACGTCGCCGTGCTTGTTGCCGTCCGTAATGCTGGCGATCGTTCCATTGCCGGCGCCGTCAAGGACGATGTTGTTTTGTTTCGTAATATCCCCGATGGTCACGTCCGCGTTCGCCGTGATCGTGCCGGAGGGGAAGGTCAGCGTATTGCCGCCGTTGGCGATCGTGTACCCGGCAGTATCGAAGATCATGCCGCCGAAGGTGATGGCCTCGCCGAGCGTGACCGTTCCCGCCGTGCCCTCGAAGATGGCCGAGTCGGGCGTCGCGTTGTCCCAGGTGGCCGTGGTGTACGGGCCGCCCGTGGTCGTGCCCCAGACCTGCGACGTGGTGTCCCACGTGCCGGTCCCCGACCAGTACAGCGTCGCGGCCGGTGCCACGCTGGGCGGAAGAGCAAGCAGCGCCGCGACCGCGGCCGCGGCAAACAGTGTCCTCATGATCTTGCTCCTACTCATCGTTCTCTCCGTTAAACCCACATCCGCCTCCCGGAGCATCGCTACGATCTGCTCGGCACCATATCGCTTCTTCATCCTGAGAATCCTTTCCGGCCCAAAACCGTCTGGATTCTCTCACAAAAACTGGATCAACTCACGGGGAAAGAGTCAGCCCCGCACGAGCTTCGTCGTGCGGGGCTTTCGTTCATCGGTCCACCGCGGCTGAAGGTTAAGGATCAGTCCCGTCGTCGTCGGCCTCTTGCGCCCAGCAAGCCAACCAATGTCAGCAAACTCAGCGCCAAGGTCGTAGGTTCCGGGACAACATAGGCGACCGCCGCGTCGAATAATTTCAATCCATCGGGCGTCAGATTCGCAAAAGTGGTGTCGTGCAAGAAAAACATGACGCGCCGGCCTGGTGCGACCGAAGGATTTTCTGGCGTTCCGTCACCCAGCAGGGCATCGCCGACGTCCGCCGCAAAGATTGCGGGGTAACCCCCAGTTGTCGTCGACGCGACGAGATCGACTCCTCCGCCGAGAGCGCCGGTTCCGTACATCATCAACTCCGCAGCGCTGGTGACGGTCACCGTACCACTCAGACCGGCGGCCAAAGGATGACTTGGG
>CAZXOC010000452.1:0-4443 GCA_964642165.1 uncultured Planctomycetaceae bacterium
GCTTGGCGTGGGTGAACATGTCGTGCGGGGCCTTGAAGTGGTGCATCAGGAAGAACGGCTTCGTCCGGTCGCGCCGCTTGAGCCACGCCAGGGTGCTGTCGGCGACGCAGTCGGAAGAGTGCCCCGTCATGCGGACGACGTTGTTCGGCCAGGTGCCCCGGTCCTTCTCCCGGAACGACGGGTCGTTGTAGCTTCCCTGGCCGGGCAGGACCTTGTAGTAGTCGAAGTTCGGCTCCTCCTTCAGGTGCCATTTGCCGATCATGGCGGTCTGGTAGCCGGCCTTGCGCATCTCGATGGCCAGGTACTGGCGTTCCGGTTTGAGGCGCTCGCTCAGGGTCAGCGCGCCGTTCACGTTGCTGTACTGCCCGGTCATGATGCACGCGCGGCTGGGCACGCAGATGGAGTTCGTGCAGAAGGCGTTCTCGAACAGCATGCCCTCCCGCGCCAGCGAGTCGATCACGGGCGTGGGGTTGAGCTTCGCCAGTCGCCCGCCGTACGCGCCGATGGCGTGGGCGGCGTGGTCGTCGGACATGATGAAGAGGATGTTCGGCCGGCGGCCCGGAGGCTCGTCCGCC
Organism: uncultured Planctomycetaceae bacterium; assembly: GCA_964642165.1. Classification (GTDB taxonomy): domain Bacteria; phylum Planctomycetota; class Phycisphaerae; order SM23-33; family SM23-33; genus CAYRVX01. Next base: position 576 of record CAZXOC010000452.1, read on the forward strand.
CCGGCGATTGCCGGCAGCGCCACGCCGGCCGCTCCCAGCCCCACTGCCCTCAGGAATTCACGACGTGTGTGCATGGTCTTCTCTCCACGTGGAGGTTCGCGCGGCCGGCGTCACGCTCGCGAGGCGCCTCGCGGCGCTGCGTTACGTTGAATCGGCCGGCGCCGGGGAGGTTCCGGCCCGGGCCTCCGCGCGATCCGGTCCGGCCGGCCGATCCGGCGCACCGAACGCCCCGCCTTGGCCGGTTCGGCGTTTAAGGGGGCGAAGGTCGCGGCCGCGGGAAGCTGCCCGGCGGGCCCCACGGTTTGGACCCTCTCGCTGCGCCAGACTGGAGCCGCTCGAGCGATGTTCGCAAGCACCGGCCGATTCCTCAACCTGGTGATCTCTGTCCTCGTCGCCGCGGCGGTCTCGGCCTCGGCGGAGGACCGACCCGAGAACCTCGCGCGGAAGGCCCGAGCGACGGCCGACTCCGAGTACAGCGGCCAGTACGCCGCGGCGATGGCCGTCGACGGCAAGGTCCCGGCGCCCTTGTCCCGCGGCGACACCGCCCAGGCATGGGTCGTCCGCGGCGATACCCACCGCCACGGCGCGGAGCTGACGCTTGCCTGGCCCCAGCCCGTCGCCATCGCCGAGGTCGTCTATTACAGCCGCTGCGCGGGGCAGTGGAACGAGAACTTCAAGGACTACGAGCTGTACCTCGACGGCGCCAAGAAGCCCGCGGCCAAAGGCCGGCTGAAGCCCGGGCGCGGGCCGCAGCGAATGCCCCTGCGCACAGCCGCCAGGGCGAAGGTCCTGCGCATTCGGTTCCTCAGCTCCTACGGCGGGCTGAACCCCGGCGCGTCGGAGATCCAGGTGTACGCGGTCCGGCCGCCGGAGAAGCTGCTCGGCCGGTTCGTCGCGAAGAGGCCGGTTAACTGGGGGTCCGACCCCGGCGTGCGGCGCCCGCGGCGGCTGGCGCCGATCCGGGAATCGCCCGAGCTGACGGCGGAGTTCCTCGCCGGGCCGATGAAGGGCGTCGAGGAGATCGTCTTCGCCGTGCGCCACCCGGGGCGCGACGGGCACTGGTACGCCAACTTCGCCTACTACGCCCGCAGCGACCGGGAGAAGGCCTACGGCCCGCCGGGCGGGAAGCTCTGCCGCCTGAACCTGCGGACCGGCAAGGTCACGACGATCCTGGACGACCCCGCCGGAAGCGTCCGCGACCCCCAGGTCCACTACGACGGCCGGAGGATCCTCTTCTCCTACCGCCGTGGCGGCACGGAGCACTTCCGCCTCTACGAGGTCCACGCCGACGGCACCGCCCTGCGGCAGGTCACGCCCGACGCGCCCTACGACGACATCGAGCCGACCTACCTGCCCGGCGGCGGCATCATGTTCTGCTCCTCTCGCTGCAAGCGGTGGGTCAACTGCTGGCTGACGCAGGTGGCCGTGCTGTACCGCTGCGAGGCGGACGGCTCGGGCCTGCGCCCGGTCTCCAGCAACCTCGAGCACGACAACACCCCGTGGGTCCTGCCCGACGGGCGGGTGCTCTACCAGCGCTGGGAGTACGTCGACCGCAGCCAGGTGCACTACCACCACCTCTGGACGACGAACCCCGACGGCACGGGCCAGATGGTCTACTTCGGCAACATGCACCCCGGCGTGGTGATGATCGACGCCAAGCCCGTCCCCGGCACGGACAAGACCGTCGTGATCTTCTCGCCCGGGCACGGACGGCGGGAGCACGCGGGGAGCATCTGCGTGGTCGACCCGCGCCTGGGTCCGGACGACCGCGGCTCGGTGCGCCGCGTCGCGGCCGGGGGCAACTACCGCGACCCCTGGGCGTTCGGCGAGCACGCCTTCCTGGCCGCCGAGGGGCGAAGGCTGCTGCTCCTCGACGATACGGGGCGGCGGAAGGTGCTCTACACGGACCCGCGCCTGGAGGTGCACGAGCCGCGCCCGCTGCGCCCGCGGGCGCGCGAACGCGTCCTCGCGCCGCGGTCGAGCCCGTCGCAGGCGACGGGGCGGCTGGTGCTCGCCGACGTGCACGTGGGTCGGAACATGGCCGGCGTGCGGCGCGGGGAGGTCCGCAAGCTGCTCGTGCTGGAGACGCTGCCCAAGCCGATCAACTACACCGGGGGGATGGACCCGCTGAGCTACGGGGGCACGTTCACGCTGGAGCGCGTCGTCGGCACGGTGCCCGTCGAGCGGGACGGCTCGGCGTACCTGGAGCTGCCGGCGATGCGGAGCTTCTTCTTCGTCGCGCTGGACGCCGGCGACCTGTCGGTCAAGCGGATGCAGAGCTTCCTGACGGTCCAGCCGGGCGAGACGACCGGCTGCGTCGGCTGCCACGAGCAGCGCACGCAGACCATCCTGCCGCGAGACCTGCTGGCGACGCGCCGCCCGCCCAGCCGCCTCCAGCCCGTCGCCGGGGTGCCCGACGTGCTCGACTTCCCCCGCGACGTGCAGCCGATCCTCGACCGCCACTGCGTCACGTGCCACGACTACGACCGCCACGACCGCGCCGCCCACGGGCCTCGCGCCGGCGGCGTGGTCCTCACCGGCGACCGCGGGCCGATGTTCTCCCACAGCTACTACACGCTCACGCTCCGCAAGCAGTTCGCCGACGGCCGCAACGACCCCAGGAGCAACCTGCCCCCACGCTCGATCGGCACGTCCGCCAGCCCGCTGATGAAGAAGCTCGGCCCCCCCACGGGCTCGGGACAGGCGGGCCACCACGGGGTGAAGCTCTCGGCGGGCGAGATCGACGTGATCCGCTACTGGATCGAGAGCGGCGCGGCCTACCCGGGCACGTACGCGGCGCTCGGCACGGGCATGATCGGCGGGTACTACTCGAACTCGCAGGTCCTGACGGACCGCAACTGGCCGGAGACGAAGGCCGCCGCCGAGGCGATGAAGCGCCGCTGCGATTCCTGCCACAAGGGCCCCCGCCGCCTGCCGCACGGCCTGTCCGACGAGAACGGTGTCTCGTTCTGGCGGCCGAACTGGCGAGATCCCCGCCTCCAGCGGGCCCGGCACGCCGTGTACAACCTGACGCGGCCGACCAAGTCGCTCGTCCTGCTCGTGCCGCTGGCGCGCGAGGCAGGCGGATACGCGGCGGGCAAGGGCGACGACGAAGGGAAGCCGGCGGCACGGGCGCGACCCGAGGCGACCCCGTCTGCCCCGCATGCGATCATCTTCAAGTCGACGGACGATCCGGACTACCAGGCGATCCTGGCGGCCGTCCGGCGCGGGAAGCGGACGCTGGAGGAGATCAAGCGTTTCGACATGGCCGGCTTCCGGCCGCACCCGGCCTACGTCCGCGAGATGAAGCGCTACGGCATCCTGCCGGCGTCGCTCGATCCGGCGGCCGAGACGATCGATCCGTACAAGACGGACCAAGCCTACTGGCGCTCCCTCTGGTGGCGCCCGAGGAGCCGCTGAACGAAGCGCCGCGCCGCTGCCGGGGACGGGATACCATAGCACCGTCCCAGCGGTCGGCCGTTATACTCCTGACAAGATCGTCGAGACTCCATGGGAGGCCAGATCATGACGCGGAAGCTCCGGATCAGTCGGCGTGGGTTCGTGAAGGGGATGGCGGCCGCCGCGGCGGCGCCGTGGTTCGTCCCGAGGACGTCGTTCGGCGCGAACGACCGGATCACGACGGGGATCATCGGGCTGGGCGGCCCGGCCGGCGGAGGCGCGGGCGGCACACAGCTCCTGGCCGTCTGCGACGTCCGCGACGACAAGCTCCAGCGGCACGCCAACAACAAGAGCGTGACCAAGTACCGCGACTTCCGCGAGCTGCTCGCCCGCGACGACATCGACGCCGTGCTGATCGCCACGCCGGACCACTGGCACGTGCTGATGGCGCTCGCCGCAGCGCGGGCCG
>CAZXOC010000453.1:0-4417 GCA_964642165.1 uncultured Planctomycetaceae bacterium
CCGCCGTCTTTCGGCGGAATGAAGCCGGCGGACCTCGCTCGCGGGAGCATGCCTTTCGGGTCATAGAGTGTATAGAAGCGCCAGGCAGCGCCGTCGATCTTCGGCACGTCCGCCACCCACACGTTTCCGCGCGCCGTCTCCGGCAGGCCCGGGAACGTGGCGGGTACCCTCTTCCAGCCCCTAATCTGCCGCCCCGAACTGAACACCGGCCTTTCGCCGGGGTAGGCCGCGTAGGTGACGGCAGCATCCCCTGTGCCTGAATCTCGCGGGCCGAAGACAACAGTCTCGCTCAAACGGTACAGCCCTTCCCGAATGAGGACGACCACGCCCCCGTCCGGCGAGTCCTGCTTCAGCTCCCTGACGGCGTCCCGCGCGCGCGCCAGCGAAGCGAAAGGACCGTCCTTCCCCTGCGCGTTCGACTGCGGCAACGAGCCCGACCAGTCGTCGGAGCCGTCGGTGGAGACGTAGAAGTCAGCCTTCGGAGGGAAATCCGACGGCGCTCCCCAGCAGTTGCTGAGGAACGGCCCAAGAAGTAGCAGCAGCGATAAGTTCAGCGTTGCGGGCAACTGTCTCATATGTGGTTTCGTCTCAGCCAACCGTTGGTTGAACGGAATACCGTTGAGCATGGTCTGAAAACCATGCTGTGCGAAACTCATCATAGCCAAGCCGTGCGCCGGTGCCGGCCAACATCGAGAGGTCGTGTCGCTCAAGCGGCATGACGGTTGCTCCTGGCCGCTCCCCACTCAAAGCCGCTTGACGTAGAGATAGTAGGCCCCGCTTGAGGAGCCGTCCTCCCGCGCGAACCACGTCCCGATGGACACATCGCCCGGCTTGAGCGTGACACGGAACGTGACTTCCTTCATCTGGCCGGCCACGGGCACGGTCTGATCGAAGTCACCCACCTTCAATCGCGCCTTCACAATCGGCAGGGCCTTGCCGCCTCTCATCGCCCCGCGAATGGCGGTATCGACTTCCTCCGGCCAGCGCCGCAGACGAAACTGATACATCCCGGCGCGCTGGACCTCCACGAGGAGCGGGCCGTTCAGCGGCTTGCCCCGGCGAACGGTGTCGCGCTGCCATGTCTTGCTCAGACCGAGATACTGATCGACCGTGAACCGCGCGGGATTCTCGTGGTCCGACCCGATGATCGGCCGCTGCTTCCGCGTGTCCCACGTCCGCTCGGCGTCCTGCCTGGCCTGACGAAGCCTGGCCGCCACCTCCGGGTGCTTCGAGGAGACATCGGTCCGCTGCCCAGGGTCGGCGACTATGTCGTACAGCTCATCGCCAACCAGCCGCCATCGTTGGGTCATCACCGCCCCTTTGAACGATTCCACGATCGTTCGGTCCGGCCAGTTGGCCTGCTTGCCGAACAGCAAGGCCCTGAGGCTCTTGCCGTCGAACGTCGCGCCCTTGGGCGGTCGCAGTCCGCACAGCTCGATCAACGTGGGCAAGACGTCGAGATGCGCGGCCAGGCGGTCGACGTCGCGCCCGCCGACAAGCCCTCCCTCCGGCCAGCGGATGAACAGCGGCACCCGGTGCCCGCCATCGTACGGCGAGCCCTTTTTCCCCCGCATCCCCGCATTGAACCCCACCACGGACGAGCCGCGCCGGACCCTCTTGCCGCGCATGCCACCGGCCGTGCCGTTGTCCGTCATGAAGATGAGGATTGTGTTGTGCGCCAGGCCGGACCGCCTAAGGAAGTACATCAGCCGCCCAACATTCTCGTCGATGTTCGTGATCATTCCGTAGAAGCTGGCGCTCGGCACACCCCGGACACCCTCGTAGGGCTTGCTGTACTTGGTCGGGACGATCAATGGGCCGTGGGGCGCGTTCGTCGGGATGTAGCAGAAGAACGGGCGGCTCTTGACGGCGGTCATGAACCTGATCGCCTCCGTGAACCAGATGTCCGTGCAGTAGCCTGTGTATCGCCGCCGCTTGCCGTTGTGCCAGTACACGTCGTCGAAGTAGTCGTTGCCCCAGTCGACGTCGCCGGTCGTCGTGATGGCGCCGTCCCCGTGAACGACCGCTTCCTGGAAACCGCGGTCCTGCGGCCGGTACGGGTAGTTGTCGCCCAGGTGCCACTTGCCGAAGATGCCCGTTCGATAGCCGTTGTCGACGAAGACGTTTGCCATCGTGGCCACGCCGCGGGCTAGAAGGTTCACGCTGTTGTTGGTCCCCTGGACTCCGACGGCTCGGCAATGCCGGCCCGTCAGCAGCGACGCCCGGGTCGGCGAGCACTTGGGCGAGACGTGAAAATCCGTCAGCCGGACACATTCGCCGCGGAGCTTGTCGAGATTCGGCGTCTTGATCCACTTGTTGCCATGGCATGCGAGGTCGCCATAGCCCTGGTCGTCGGTCATGATTAGGATGACGTTGGGCTTGCGAGCACCTGTCGTTGAGGCCCAGGATCGTGGAACACCGACAGCCACGGCGCCGAGGCCCATCGCCTTGAGTAACTCGCGGCGGGTATGAATCGCCTGACTCATCTGCAATGTACTTTCATCTACGGCCCAAGATCCTCCGGATGGCCTCCGGTCGATGTTCGCCGTCGGCCTAGGGGGCGATTCTACCGTCGATCGCGCGGTCAGCAATAGCACCATTCAGGGCCGCTTGGCGACTCGCGAGGTGACCGACTCGGTGCTCATGGGGCGCGCGGGCTTGGCCCGGCGTAGGCTTGGCGAAGCCGGGTGACCGTCTTGGTGCAGGATGGCGTTCCGCGATTGGCAGCGTATGCCGATCATGGCAGCGATTGGCCCTTCGACAGGCTCAGGGCAGGCAGGATGTAAGGCATTGACAGGGGAGGAGTTGGCAGAGGATGACACCGGCTGGTGGCGATTGTCGCCGCCTGGCGTCCAGAGCGGGCGAAGGGGCTCGAACCCTCAACAACCAGCTTGGAAGGCCGCGGGGCGGATGCGCAGCGGCGGGGCCGGGAGGGCCGTCAGGTTGACGTGGGGCCGCTCGGGTGTCAGGCGCGGGGGCGGCGACCGCGCACGCGCGGCCGCGCCTACCCCGCCTTGGAGCCCGCAGGGACCCCTTCGCTACGACCCCGCACCCGCCCGGGCGGCGTAGTCGCGGAAGAGGCGGAGGAAGAGCTGGTACTGCTCGTAGGACACGCCGGGGGGGGTCTGGTGGTCGACGCTGATGACGAGCCCGCCGGTGCGGGCCGTCGGGAGGAGGCGCTCGAACTCGGCGCGCATCGCCGCCTCGCCGCGGGTCATCGTCATCTTGTCGAAGCAGCCGATCCACCGCATCCGCGGGTGCCGGCGGCGAAGCACCCCCACGTCCACGCCCGCCTGGCGCTCCAGGGGCACGATAGCGTCGATGCCCCCGGCCAGCGCCAGGTACTCGCAGTGATTGCATAGTATTCGGGCCTCCTCACGAGAATGCGTGGACTGATATCAGCCCATTCGGGCTGGGCCTACTGCGTAATCTCTCTCACCGTGTTGTTCCGAAAGTCGTAGTCCCAACGACGGGAGCCGTAGCGCACGGTGACGATCTCCCTGCCCACCCTGTTCTGCATGAACGGGCTTTTGTAGTTGTGGGTGAGGTTCAGATCGAGCTCTTTTCCGTCGATCTTCGGCAGTGTTCTCGGGTAGGGATCCCTCTCCGAGTTCCTGCACAGGAAGAACTCGATCCGGGCTGAGTTCGGCCCGGTGTAGTCCAGCTTGTCCTCCGTCAAGGTAAGTGGTGCGGCCAGGATGGCCTTCCTGAAGGCGGCAAACGAGCCATAGACGGCCTTTCGCCCGGTCTGGATAATGATCGGGCTATACTGATCCCGCAGGTAGAGGCGGTGACGCGCGGGTTCGTTCCAGTAGTAGCCGCCCCTCACGATCCGTACCGCGGCGTACGCGTCACGGTTATCGGCAAACACGCACCCGTCCCCCTCCGTCATTTCCTTGACCGCGGCGAAGTCCACCCGGGCGTCGCCCTTGTAGACCGAACCCCTATAGCGCTGGGCGATCATGACGTCCTTATCCTGTACGTTCCATTTCTCACCGGTGTAGGGATCGAGATAGACCGCGGCGCCGTCCCGGAAGATCACCCCGCTCCACCGGCCGAGGGGCCCGTAGCCGAACTTCCTGCTCTTTCCCTCACCCCGCCACAGACGCACGTCGAACATGGAGCAGCCGGCAATGTACTCGGGCGTGCGGTAGGCGTAGTTGATGCTTCGGGAAAGCGCCTTGTGGAAGCTGTTTCCCTGGGTCATCTGCTGCGGCACGTCTATCGTTTCGCCGGGGTGACGGTTGACGATCTCGTAGACCTTCCGAGTCGGGCCGAGTCGGCGCAGGAGAATGGCGGGGACGGGCGGTTGATATCCCTTGAATCCCGGCGGCTCGAGCGCATATCCATGGTGCTCGCCGTAGAGCCGCGCAAGCGTCTTGTTGAACCGGCTGTCGAGCCCACCATCCTTGGCGCG
>CAZXOC010000454.1:0-4386 GCA_964642165.1 uncultured Planctomycetaceae bacterium
CGGCCTCACCGCCGCGTCAGCCGCTCCCACGGGACGGCGCCGATGCGGTCGCACCATTCGCCGTGCAGGGCGGCCAGCTCGCCCGCGACGTCGGCCTTGGCGGCGGCGAGGTCGTGCAGCTCGGTGCGGTCGGCGACCATGTCGTAGAGCTCCCACGGCCCGGTGCGCCCGCGGTCGAACTTCGCGACGAGCTTCCAGCGCCCGCGGCGAACGGCGAGGTTGCCCTCGTGCTCCCAGTAGACGACGCGCCCGTCGCGGTCCGCCTCGCCGCGGAGGACGGGCATCATGCTGCGCCCGGCGGCGGGGGTGACGGGCCGGCCGTCGTGCTCGGCGGGGTAGGTCGCGCCGGCGGCGTCGAGGCAGGTGGGCAGGACGTCGATGACGTGGCTGACGGCGTGGGAGATCGCCCCGGCGGCCGCCACGCCCGGATAGCGGACGATCAGCGGCGTGGCGATGCCGCCCTCGTGGACCCAGTGCTTGAACAGGCGGAACGGCGTGTTCGAGGCGTTCGCCCAGGGGAGTTGGTAGCTCTGGTACGTGTCGGCCGGGCCGGGATAGACGCCGGGCAGGTTGCCCATGCGGACCTCCCGGCCGCCGGGCAGGGGGGTGTTGAGGCGCCGGCACCAGGCGGCGTCGGGGCCGAGGAACTCGTGGCACCCGCCGTTGTCGGAGAGGAACAGGACCATCGTGTCGTCGGCGATGCCGAGGCGGTCGAGGGCGTCGAGGATGAGCCCGACGCCCTGGTCCATGCGGTCGACCTGGGCGGCGTAGACGGCCATGCGCGCGTCCTCGAGGTCCTTGTCGGGCACGTCGTCCCAGGGCCCGGCGGCGTCGTCGCGCGGGGAGATCGGCCAGGCGGGGTCGAGCAGGCCGCCGGCCTTGAGCGTCTCGTGTCGGCGGGTGCGGACGGCGTCCCAGCCGCAGGCGTACGTGCCGCGGTAGCGTTCGATGGTCTCGGCCGGGGCGTGCAGCGGCCAGTGCGGCGCGGTGTAGGCGACGTACAGGAAGAACGGCGTGGCCGCGGCGTCGTCGGGGGCGTCGCGGTGGCGCGCGGCGTCCTCGATCATGCGCACGGCGTGGTCGCTGATGGCGTCGGTGAAGTACCACCCGTCGCCCTCGGGGGCGGCCCACGTGTCGTTGTGGATCAGCGTGGGCGGGGCGAAGTAGTTGCCCGCCCCCGAGAGCATGCCGTAGTACTCGTCGAAGCCGCGGGTATTGGGCGTGGGGTGCGTGGCGTCGCCGGGGGCCCACGTCTCGGGCCGGCGGACGTCGTACGGCCCGCCGCAGTGCCACTTGCCGGACATGTACGTGCGGTAGCCGGCGGCCTTGAGGGCCTCGGCGACGGTGACGCAGCGGTCGTTGAGGTAGCCCTGGTAGGCCGGCGTGCCCATATCGCCGGTCATCCCGCCGACGCCCGCCTGGTGGGGCAGGAGCCCGGTGAGGATCGACGCCCGCGTGGGGCAGCAGCGGGCGCAGTTGTACATCTGCGAGAAGGCGACGCCGCCCTGCGCGAGGCGGTCGAGGTGGGGTGTGGCGATCTCCGAGCCGTAGCGCCCGATGTCGCTGAAGCCCATATCGTCCACCATGATCAGGACGATGTTCGGGCGGGCGCGGGTCAGCTCCTCGTGAACGGGCGCGTCGGTCATGACGGGGTCTCCCTCTGTGTCTGCGGCGGCGACAGGACGTTCCTGAGGGCCGTCCTCCGCGGGCCGCAGTATACGCGCGGACGCCCCGGGCCTCGAACGCGAACGCTGATTCCCGGCGTGGAGCACACCCGCCTGGCACGCCGAGCGGGCGCGGGCTTGCCCCGGGAAGCCGGGCGGCGTAGTATCGTGCTGTGACGGCATTCACGAGCCCCCAGGGAACACCTCCTGCGCGGAGCCCTGCCATGCTGATCATCCTGGCGGCGGCCTTCCTGTTCGAGCTGGTGATTGTCGCGCCCCTCTTGTTGTGGCTGGGCGCGAAGATCTGCCGCGTGGGGGGCGTCAACTTCCGGCGCGCGTTGGCGGCCCACCTGCTGGCCTTCGCGGTCCAGGTGCTGCTGGCCGGCGTGAAGCTCCTCCTGGACGGGGCGATCGGCCCGCGAATGCTGGTCGACATCGTGCTCGTCGTCGTGTTGCTGGGCCTGAGCGTAGCCCTGATGCGATTCGTCCTGAGGACGACCGTGTGGCGGGCAGCGGGGGCCTACGCCATCACGGTCGCGTGTCTCGTCGGGCTGGCGCTGGGGGTGCGGGCAACCGTCCTGGAGGCCTTCTTCATTCGCACGGGCGGGATGGCCCCGACCATCCTGCCGGGCGACCGCATCCTGGCGAACAAGGCGGCGTACTCGTTCGGGCGCCCCGCCTGCGGCGAGGTGGTCGTCTTCCGCCCGCCCCAGCGCCCGGAGATCCTGTACGTCCAGCGGGTAGCGGCTGTCGGCGGGGACCGGGTGTGGATTCGGGGGGGGAAGGCCCACGTAAACGAGCCGATGGGCCGCGATGGCGAGCGCGCCGACACGAAGACCCGCGAGGGCCCGGCGGGCGATCCAACGCTGACTCCGCCCGTGTGGCAGTTCCTGGCGCGGGGGCATCCCCTCCCCGACGAGGTGATGAATCAGGGGCCGATCCTCGTGCCGGAAGGCTCGGTGTATCTCCTGGGCGACAATGTCGGGTCGAGCCTGGACAGCCGCTTCTTCGGCCCCGTGAAGGTCTCGCAGGTGATCGGGAGGGCGGAGGTGATCTACTGGTCGCGCAAGCCGCCGCCGAGGCCCTGGGACGGTCGCCCGGCGGGGCGTTCGCCAACGCCCCCCGGACGGATCCGATGGGAGCGCCTCGGCGAGATCCGCTGATCGGGTCCGGCAAGGGCGCACCCTCCCGGCCTCGGGGAGATCGAGATCCCCCCGACCGTGGTATCCTCGCGCGGTCGGCGCGGCACCTTTTCCGGGGGCGGGCGTGCCCGCGGGAGTTGACGTGGAAGAGATCGAGGCACTGGTGAGGACGGCGACGGGCGGCGACGTCGAGCGTCTTTCGGCGTGGTGACGCGGGGGACGGGCGCGTCGAGCGGCCTCACGTGTCGGCGTTGCGGCGGGCCTTTTCGATCAGCTCGGCGATGGACGCGCGCTTGTCCGTGGGCGGGGCGAGGATCTGCCGGATGTCCTCGTCGCTGTAGTGGCTGCGGATGAAGCCCTGGACGTCGAACGTCTGCCACCAGCAGTCGCCGACGCGGCTGCACGGCAGCGGGCGCCCGGGCGCGCGGCAGTAGGAGAACGGCACGTCGTGGCCCAGCATCGGGCAGCGCCGCGTGCGATGGTCGTGGGCGGTGAGGTCGTCGCTCATGCGGGAGATTATACCACGTCGCGGCGCCGGCGCGCGTGGTTCGAGGCGCGCGAGCGCGTACGGCGAATCGCGCGGGGCGGGAATCGCGCGGGGCAAGCCCCGCCGCTAAACGACCAAGCGACGTCCCGCGCGCGACGACGAAGCGGCGCTACTGGTCGTTTAGCGGGCGGGCTTGCCCGCCGCTTCGGTCGCCCCCGTGTCGGCGCAAAGGAACGGCGCGGCGGCCTATGGCGGCCGCCGCGCCGGGTGTGCGGTCTTGGGTGTCGTTGCGGCGAGGCGCTCAGCCCCACTTGCCGGTCTTGGCGGGGGAGGGCCTGGGCAGGCCTTCGAGCTCCTTCTGGTACTCGGCGAGCTGCTCCTCGGGCAGGGCGTAGTCCTGGAGCTGCCCGGCGAGGTAGGCGTCGTAGCCGGTCAGGTCCATCAGCCCGTGCCCGGACCAGTTCAGCAGGAGGACCTTCTCCTTGCCTTCTTCCTTGGCCTGGAGGGCCTCGTCGATCACGCAGGCGATGGCGTGGGCGGTCTCGGGCGCGGAGATGAAGCCCTCGGTCTTGGCCCAGGTGATGGCGGCCTCGTAGCACTTGATCTGGTGATACGCCCGGGGCGTCAGGAGCCCCTCGACGATGGCCTGGCTGACCAGCGGGGCCATGCCGTGGTAGCGCAGCCCGCCGGCGTGGATCGGCGGGGGCACGAAGGAGTGCCCCAGCGAGTGCATGGGCAGCAGGGGGGTCATCTTGGCCGTGTCGCCGTGGTCGTAGACGAAGGGCGCCCGCGTCATGGTGGGGCAGCTCTCCGGCTCGCAGGGGTAGATCTCGATGTCGGCCCCGGCGATCTTGTCGGCTGCGAACGGGAACGCCAGTCCCGCGAAGTTCGACCCGCCGCCGGCGCAGCCGATCACGGCGTCCACCTTTGTCTCGCCGATCTTCTCGAGCTGCTTCTTGGCCTCCAGGCCGATGATCGTCTGGTGCAGCAGGACGTGGTTCAGCACGCTGCCGAGGCTGTAGCGCGTCTTGCCGGTCGGGTCGGTGACGGCGGCCTCGATCGCCTCGCTGATGGCGATGCCCAGCGAGCCGGG
>CAZXOC010000455.1:0-4366 GCA_964642165.1 uncultured Planctomycetaceae bacterium
CGGCAACGACGCCGCTTTGCTTCGCTCTCGGCGTCCGCGCCCGCGGCGTCTCGCAACGGGACGGGAAAGCGGCGTCGTCCCGATGGGGATCGGGGCCGCAGTCCATGGGCATTCGAGCCCAGCAAGGCGCGACGAGTGGCGGGCAGGGGCCGGGGCGAGCGCCGATGCCTTCAGGGCGTAAGCCACAGGCCCTCCAGGGCCTGGGTATTCAGCAGGATAACCTTGTCTGCTACCTGCTTCAGCCGATAGGCCTTCCGGAAGCAAGCGACTTCGACGTGGAGGCCCAGATCCTGCACGGCCTGCACGGCGTCGGCAAAATCGCCGTCGCATGAGACGAGGATCGCCGTGTCATAGACACGGCGGAAGGCCATCGACAGCATGTTGACGGCAATCTGGACATCGACGCCCTTCTCGACGTACGTGCCGCCCCGGGGCTCCAGCCTTCCCAATCGGACCTCGAAGTACGGCGTCATGCGAAGCCGATCCAAGAACCGCTGTTGCTTCTGCATCCTCGTCTTGTCATCCCGGACCATCGCGGTGTAGTAGTAAGTCCGAACAAGACGCCGGCTGGAACCGACGAGCTCCTGAGCAAAGGCACCGAAGTCCAAGTCAGTTCTGGCGCATTGTGCCTTCATGCTGCGATAGAGATTGCTGCCGTCGATGAAAATGCACACCCGATCCATGCTGGTTCTCCCCAGGAAAAAGCGAACCCAGGGCTGCTAAGCAGCCCTGGGGTGGTTATAGCACCTGAGACTGCAGAGCAATCCCAGGGTGGTTATCATAGATCATTGCCCTGGCTGTGGCTGGGGGATGTCCCTTCCCTGTCAGTTCCTGTCCATGCCACACGTATTCTATCATGTGATCGGCCAAGACAGTGAGGAAATGTGAGAAAATGTGAGACGATTCCTCGTCTTGATCGGCGTGGTCCAGAGGCCGGGAGACGTGGCCCAGATCGCCGGATTGGACGATGGAGCTCGCCCTCGCGGCACTGCGCGCCGCCGGCTGCGCGTGCTGGGCGTTCGCCTATGCAGCCTGCCGATTCCCTGCGCGCCCGTCCCGGCGCTGTAGAGGGGTTCGCCGACAGGCTGTTTCTCTGGCGTCCCGGGCGTGCCCAGGGCATCGAGACGGGATGAGGGCGCCGATGGTCGGCGGGGAGGCGGACTGTCCGAAGGGGGGACCGGGATAAGGGATTCTAATGTAGTGTCTTATATTGATTCCGGCCCCTTGGCCAGCGGCGGGCGCGGACGGCCGACAGATGGCAGTCCAGACGCATAGGCGCCTGGAGGGGCAGAAACTACGGTGAAGTAATCGGGATTGCGGATGTAAGGGCTGATTGTCCGATGTTCCGGAAGACCGCCTTGGGACCAGGATATGTAACTCTAGGGGCGAGCTAGCGTACTGAATATCGTGCGTTTGTGTCAATGGGGATAGAAGTTGACACAATCAACATGCGTCGCGGGCGCCGGGGCCATCGAATTGAGCGTCGCGGTCTGTAGATTGGCCGCCCCGCGCCGGCCTCCCCGGCGCGCGGCGCGGCTCATCCCTCCGCCGGGCGGGCCGTCCGCCGGCGGGGGCATCGACGGCAGGGCGGCGGCGGGGCGGCGAGGCGGCGAGGCGTGTTTGGCGCCCTGGGGGATTCCATTCGGGGACGCTTCGGCGTATCGTCCCGGCACGCCGCAGGAGCCAGCCACGAGGTAACAGGACCATGAACCGCGACGAGCTCGTGACCCGCCGTCCCGACCGGAAGCAGCATCACCAGGCCGTCGTCGACCTGACGGGCAAGACGTTCGGGCAGCCGTACTGGGGCTGGCTGACCTACTGCCGGGAGGTCTACTTCGACGCCGGCCCGTACGACGGGTCGGCCTCGACGATCGGCCTGCTGAACGGCGAGGTCGTCACGCACTGGGGCGTGTGGGGCTTCGACATGCGCGTCGGGCGCGCCCGCCTGCGCGTCGCGGGCATCGGGGCGGTCTCGACCCACGGCGAGCTGCGCAAGCGCGGGCTGATGGCGCGGACGATCGCCGCGGCCGTCCCGGCCATGCGCGACGCCGGCTACGACCTCAGCGTCCTATTCGGCATCCCGGATTTCTACGGGCGCTTCGGCTACGTCCGCGCCTGGGTGCCGCAGGCGTACGTGGTGAGCGTCGGCGACCTGCCGACCGACCGCCCCGCCGGGCGGCTCCGCCGGATCGCCCCGCGCCATCGCGACGACCTGGCCCGTCTCTACAACGCGACGCACCGCGGCCTGACGGGCACGGCCGTGCGCCCGACGTACCTCCGCCGCGACAAGAGCTACCGGGGGCACCTGTGGACGGACGCCGCCGGTCGCGCGGCCGGGTACGTCTTCACCCGCGCGCGGCACGGGCACTTCGACGTGTACGACCAGGCGGGCGATGCCGCTCAGGTGCTCGGCGTGGTCCGCCACCTCGCGCGGCGGGCGGGGCGCCGGGAGGTTCGCTTCAGCGACCTGCACTACGACGGCGCCCTCGCCAGGCGGCTGCGTCGCGGGAGCTGCCGCCTCGAGGCGTACTACAGCCGCTCCGGCGGGACCATGGTCCGCACGCTGAACCTGGCGTCGGCGCTGGGGAAGATGGCGGGCGAGCTGTCGGCGCGGCTGAGGGGCAGTCACCTGGGCGGCTGGCGCGGCGAGCTGCTGGTCGCCGACGGCCGCGAGCGGGCGTGCCTGCGGATCGACCGCGGCGCCGTCCGGCCGGCGGGCCCGGCCCGGACGAAGCACGCCGTCCGGGGCGGCGACGAGATCGCCCAGCTTCTCCTCGGCACGGACGACCCGCGGGAGACGGTCGAGGCGCACGGCATCCGCCTGTCCGGCGACGCCAGGCGGCTCGTCGAGGTGCTCTTCCCCAACCAGCACCCCGCGCTGGGGAGCTGGGATCACTTCTGAGCGGCGTCGGCGGGCGTTGCGTTCGCTGCACCGCTCGGCCGGGCCGGCTGGGTCGTGGGCGCCGGTGGCGTCGGGCGCGCCGGCGAGGTCGCCGGCTCGAGGTGCCCCTTGACGGCCGGGTGGTCGCCGGCGTCCGCCCCCCGCCCCGCCGGGCGGTTGGCGTCTTCATCGCGATGGGCCGGCGTCCCGATCGGCGGGGGTTCCTTGTAGCCGGGCCCGAGACCGGGCTTCGGCGCGGCTCGCCCGAAGATCAGCAGCAGCGCCACGCCGGTGGCGATAAGGACCGCCGCGGCGGCCGCGGCGCCGATGCCGATGCGAAGCCACAGCCGCCGACGCCGCCCGCCGGACGCGCGCACCGCGCCCGCCGCCTCGGACTCCAGCGCCGCCCGCTGTGTCGGCGCGAGCCTCGTGACGGGCTCGGCGCCCAGCTCGTCGCGGAGAAGCCCCGCGACGTGCCGGATCTCCTCGACGGTCCGCTGCGCGGCCGGATCGGCCTCCAGGCGGGCCGCCACGGCCGCTCGCTCCTGCTCGTCCAGCTCGCCCAGGGCGTAGGCGGTGAGTTTCGCATCGTCGCTTTGCATGGTCGTGCTCGCGTCCGTTCAGGCCTCGCCGAGCAGGCCGGCGGCCTCGAATCGCTTCCGAAGCTTCCCGATCGCCGTGTGGATCAGGAAGCCCACGTTGGTGACCGACAGGCCCGTGATGCCGGCGATCTGCTTGTACGAGAAGCCGTTCTGGAACTTGAGGCGCAGGATCTCCTGTTGGCGTGGCGGCAGGTGCTGCAGCGCCCGGCCGACCTGCCCGATCTGCTCGTGCAGCTCGGCGGCGGCGGGGGGCGCCGGCTCGCGGCTGCGCTGCGTTCGCTCGGCCAGCTCGCCCAACGGGCTCATCCGGCGCTCCTTCCGACAGACGTCCAACGCCCGGTTGCGGCAGACGGTGAAGAGCCACTCGGCGAGGTGGTCTTCGCTGCGCCCGCGGTCGGACTTCAGCAGCCGCAGGAACGTCTCCTGGACGACGTCGCGGGCCCGCTCCACGTCGCCGAGGATCCGCCCGGCGTATCGCAGCAGCGGGCCCTCGTACTGCTCCATCACGGATCGGAGCCAATCCACGCCGCTGTCGGGACGGATCTTCATCGAGGTCCCCGGCAACACGTTCGGGTCTCCGGGCATACTACGTCTCTCCTCGGCCGTTCTTAGAAGAATTGTTCGGGCGATCGGCCCCCGTTGTCCAGCGCGTTTCGCGCGGCGGCCCGGCGCTTGCATCGGCCGGGGTGCATCCGTGGTACAATCGCGGCCGCCTCGCGAAGGAGAGACGCATGATTCACAGGGCGAACGCAACACCAACCGTGCTGCTGGCCGTGATGCTTCTCGCGCCTTGTCCGGGCTCCCCGTCGCCGGCGCGGGGGCAATCCCCGGCAAAGGAGCCCGCCCGACCGTTCCGCGCCGGGGCGGCGACGGCCAACATCAC
>CAZXOC010000456.1:0-4290 GCA_964642165.1 uncultured Planctomycetaceae bacterium
TCGCCGGTCAGCAGGCGGTAGAGAACCACGCCCAGGCTGTAGACGTCGGTCCGCGTGTCGAGCGCGTCGATCCTGCCGGCGGCCTGCTCGGGCGACATGAAGGCGGGCGTTCCGGCCTGGGTGCCGTCCATCGAGACGGTCGCCTCGGCGTGGTCCTTGAAGAGCGTCTTGGCCAGCCCGAAGTCGAGCACCTTGGGCGCGCCCTCGGCCGACGTGACCATGACGTTGGAGGGCTTCAGATCGCGGTGGATGATCCCCTGCTGGTGGGCGTGCTGGACGGCGCGGCAGACGGTGGCCATCAGCTCGAGGACCTCGCGGTCGCCGAGGTTGTTCTGCTCGATGTGCTCGTCGAGGCACAGCCCGTCCACCAGCTCCATGGCGTAGCAGTACACACCGCGGTGGAGCTTGCTGTCGTAGATGCGGGCGATGTTCGGGTGGTTCAGGCGGGCCGTCAGCTCCACCTCGCGCTCGAAGCGCGCCTGGGCGGCGCGGGAGCTGAACGCCCCGGCGCGGAGGAACTTCAGCGCGACCTGCTGGTGCGTGCCGAGCTGCTCCGCCCGCCAGACGACCCCCTGGGCGCCGCGCTCGCTGAGCTTGGCCAGCACGCGGTAGCCCTCGATCTCCGGCGGCAGGGCCCCCTCCCCGCCCTCGCCGGACGGCGGGACGCTGACGGGGGGAAGCTCGTCCCGTGTGGTTTCGTCGTCCATGGGCTGCCTCGGGGCGCCCGGCTCAGGGCCCGGCCGCCCGGGCCGTCGCCTCGCGCGACCACTGCCGCAGGCGAAGGATGCGTTGGACGCGCCTCAGGCCCGCGGCCGCGGGGGCATCCCGGCCCTTCCTTACCTCCACGGCCTTGCGGTAGGCCTCCTCGGCCTGGTCGAGCCGCCCGGCCGCCTCCTCGACCGCGCCCAGGTTGAACCACAGGTCGCCGTGGCGCGGATGGGATTGCAGGCACGTGCGCAGGCGTTCGGCGGCCTCGGTCAGCTTGCCGTCGGCTGCGGCGCGATTCGCCCGACCCGCTCCGCCGACCAGCGACCCCCGCAGCGGGAGTGTCCGCTCGAGCTCCGCCGGCTGGATCATCCGCGCCAGCGTATCGACGCACGCGGTCAGCAGCTCGCGCACGACGGTGTGGGTGTCGGGGACGAGGGCGGGGTCGTCCGGCCGGCCCAGGCCCAGCGCGCCCGTGGAGCGCGGATCGGAGCCGGAATGGTGGGACTCGTGCGTTTCGACGGCGGCGATCGTCCGGCCGGTGTTGGCGTCGCGGAGGAGGAAGTCCACGCGCATCTCGGTCGTGCGGACGAGGGAGTCCACGCTCTCGACGGCGATCTCGCGGGATTCGGGCTGCCATCTCCGGATTCGCCGCGTGTTCTGGTTCGCGTCGGTGCGGATGTCGCAGGTGGCGTCGATGACGGCCTCGACCGGCGGGTGCCCGGGCGCCGCGGCGAGGGCCTCCCCGGACAGACGCTTGGTGAGCATCTCGGTGAGCACCTCCTCAAACGGGCCTTCCAGTGAGGGGGTGACCTGGACGCGGCCGGGCCGGACGGCGGCGATGCCGGCGGCCTGCGGCAGGTCGGGCGGCAGCCGGTGGCGAACGGTGAGCGTCGGCTGGCCGCAGCCGATGAGAAGCGCCGCCGCCAAGGAAGCCGGCACCCATGCCCAATAGGCCGTTCGCATGGTCGATATGCTCCACCCCGCCGCCGCAGCGACCTGGCCGTGCCATCCTACGCCGGGGGCGTCCGCAAGGCAACGGCCCGCTTTGCGCGGCGCGGCGTTGACTTGCCTGCCGCCTCCGCATACGCTGAAGCCCAACCCCGACGAGGGGAGGCCGAAGAGCATGTCCCGACTTCTCGTCATGCTGCCGGTGCTGGTCCTGGCCGTTGCCGCCGGGTGCGAAACCGCCGAGGACGTCCTCGGGACCGACTGCCTCCTGGTGGGCTTCGACGTGCTGACGGACCCGAACCAGGAGGTGGCGCTTCGCGCGCGGCTCTACGGCAGGGACCTGCTGGAGCCCCGGGAGGGCTGCACCATCCGCTTCGCCCGCGACGGGCGGCTCTTCAAGGCCACGCAGACCGACGCCGACGGCCTCGCGCTGGTGCACTTCACGCCGCGCACCGGCGGGAACCACCTCTTCACCGTGGCTCCCTCGCCAGGCAACTACTCCGGGAAGCCCCCCGCCCCCGCCGAGCTGCTGGTCCGGTGCGTTCCGGCCGACAGCCGCCTGTTCATCGTCGACGTGGACGGCTCGCTGGTGGCCTCGCCGTTCGGCAGGGCCCTCATCAAGGACCCCCAGCCCATGCCGGATTCGGCCCGCGTGGTCACCGAGCTGGCCGGCAAGGGGTACGTGTTCGTCTACCTGACGTACCGGCCGCACTACTTCGGCCCCAAGACCAAGGCGTTCCTGCGAGACCACACCTACCCCGACGGGCCGCTGCTGCTGTCGGACCTGCCCGGGCTGCTGGCCGGAAGCGAGGCCTACAAGACCCGGAGGATCGCCGAGCTCGCCCAGCGGTTCCGCAACGTGGAGGTGGGGGTGGGGGACGAGGTCTCCGACGTCAAGGCCTACCTGGCCAACGGGCTGAAGGCGTACCTGATCCTTCGCCCCCCGAAGGGCGCGACGGCGGAGGAGCTGCGCGCCCTGGCCGCGGCGCTCGAGGACCTCTCGGAGGAGGTCCAGGTCGTCAGGCGGTGGGGGGAAATCCGCGCCGGCGTCCTGGAGGGGGAGACCTTCCCGCCCTCGGAGGCGCGGCGGCGTCTGCTGGACCGGGCCGCGGCGCTGGACGCGCCCACACCGGCGGGCGCGCGGGACGGAGCCGCGGGCGGCACTGGCGGAAAGGCGGCCTCCCCGTGAGCGTCCGGGCGTCCATCGTGGTGGTTCTGGCAGCGAGCACGGCCGGGTGCTTCCAGAGCGAACCGCTCTCGCAGGGCGACCTGGCCCAGTATTGGTATCTCCAGGAGGACCTCTGGCCGCAGGCGAAGGCGGGTCCGTTTTCGCTCGGGCCGTGGAAGCTGCCCGGCAAGTGGACGCTCCGGCAGGACCCGAGCCTGATCTGGTCGACGGTGAGCATCGTCCGGGAGCTGGATAAGATGGCGCGGGCCCCGGAGCCGCCGGATGAGCTGGACATGCGCATCAGCCCGACGCACGCCCGGATGGTCAACCTGCTGCTGGACGACGCCCGCCGGGCCGTCGAGGACCTCCGCGCGATGGCCGTGGCCGATTCCCCCGTCTCCGCGAAGCTCTGGTCGTCGCGCGTCGCCGAGGTGCTGGTGACGGCGGAGAGCGTGGTCCGGCGCGTCGACGAGGAGGCGCGCACGGGCGAGCGCGAGCGGCGCGGCTCGCCGCTGGACTGGTCGGCCGGGCCGCTGCTGGAGTTCGTTTCGGCCTACCTGGACAGCCGCACCGGCGGCCTGCTCCTGGAGGACCTGGGGAAGGAGGAGGTCGGGCGACTCCGCGTGGTGCTCGCGCAGATCGTGCTTCGCGTGAGCTTCGCCATCCGCCGCACGCACGACCCGCCGGGGCTTCGCGCGGCGATTGTCCGCCGCATGGATCAGGCCGAGAGCCCCGCCTGCCTCGCCGGCGTCCTCCGGCGCGACTTGGAGGCCGCGCTCGCCGACGCGCCCCCCGCCGACACGGGCACGGCCCTGGCCGCCCTTCTCACCGACGTCCTCGACGCCGCGCCGCTCGTCATCGAGACCCTCCAGAGCTTCCTCCGCCAGTGGGACCGCATGGAATCCCTCACGCTGGAAAGGCGCACCCTGGGCGGGGGGGCCACGACGCAGTCCGTCGCGCCCGAGAAGAGCAGCCCGGACGAGCCGTGGATTGCCGCCGTGACCTTCCGCGTTCGCAAGGGGAAGGAGATCCGCCTGGCGCGGCTGTTCCGGATGCAGCCGACGATCCTCATCCGAGGCGGCTGCCGCGTGGTCGTGCAGCCCAAGCAGAAAGGGCGGAACGAAGACGCCATTCTCTTCGAGCCCCTCGACGGCGGCGGGGCGGAGATCCGCTTCGAGGGGATCGGCTACGGCGTGGTCCGGCTGCTGGGCCTCCCGCTGGATGACGGTCGCCTCCGCGAGATCCGCTGGACGACCCCCCGGGCGCCCGGCGGGCCCCGGCGGACCAGCGTCGCTCTCGTCATGGAAGCTCGCGGCGCGGAGGACCCCCGGCGGATCATCGCCTACCAGGACGTCCGGCAGCGCCGCCGGCGCGGGCGGCCCTTCGCGCTGGGCGCGGAAACGGTCTACAAGGAGCAGACCTTCAGCTACATCACTCCCCGCCGGCGCTACGTCTACCGCCTCAGC
>CAZXOC010000457.1:0-4290 GCA_964642165.1 uncultured Planctomycetaceae bacterium
GTCCGACGCCCCGCAAGCGTCTTGAAAGCGGTACGGTATTAAAGCACTATTATACGGTAGGTTACAAGAAAAGCCTGTTTGTGTCAACATGGATTAAAGTTGACACAATCACGGCACGTTCGGAGCGTCGGAACGGGCGAGCGCCTCCCGGCGGCGCGGCGGCTAGAAATCGTCGCACGCGCGGTAGGCGGCGATGACGGCCTGCTCGCCCTCCACGCCGCGCTGGCTGTTGCCGTGCTCCATGCCCAGCACGCCGTCGTACTTCTTCACGTCGTGGAGCCACTTGAAGATGTTGCGGTAGTTGATCTCCCCGGTGGTGGGCTCCTTGCGGCCGGGGTTGTCGCCGATCTGGATGTAGCCGATCTCGCTCCAGGCCTTCTCCATGTTGGGGATGAGGTTGCCCTCGCTGACCTGCTGGTGGTAGAGGTCGTCGAGGATCTTGCAGCTCGGGCTGTTGACGGCGCGGCAGATCTGGTAGGCCTGCGGGATCTTCGTCAGGAACAGCCCGGGGTGGTTGGCCCACCAGTTGAGCGGCTCGAGGACCATGACCAGCCCGGCCGGCTCGAGGGCCTCGGCGGCGAAGCGGAGGTTGTCGACGACGTTGGCCGTCTGGTAGTCCATCTCCATCCGCTCGGTGTAGCGGCCGGGCACGACGGTGGTCCACGTGGCGTGGACGCGCTTGGCGATCTCGATGGCGGCCTTGGCCCGCTTGATCACGTCGCCCTTGAGCTGCTTCGGCGGCTGGACGAGCGAGCCGAGCCCGGTGACGAAGACGCCCATCGTCATGCCGAGCCGGCTCATCTTCTTGCCGATCTTCTCCTGGAGGTCGGCGGGCTTTCGGCCCATGCCGTTGTCCTCCCAGGCGGTGAAGCCCGCGTCGGCGGCGAACTGGAGCTGGTCGAGGGGGTCCTTGCCCGCGCTGTTGCGGAACATGTTGAAGTGCGGGGCGTACTTGAGCTTGAACTTGGGCGCGTTGGTCTTGGGCGCGTCCTGGGCGATGGCCCTCGCCGCCGACAGTCCCAGCGTCGCCGCCCCCGCCGCCATCCCCGCCGTCATGAAGTCTCGTCGGTCCATGGGTGCACCTCCCATTTGTGCGGTTGCCTTCGAAGTCCACTCGCTGCTTCGAAGTCCCTTATACAGCGCACGGGAGGCGAATCCACGCGGCTTTCCGCCGGGCTAGTTCCCCTTCGAGGCGACCTTCCGCGCCGCGAGCAGCTCCAGCGTGCTCCTGGCCTCGCTGCGGAGGGCGCGCTTCGTGGGCCGGTCGGCCTGGACGAGGAGCTTCTGCGACGCCTCGGCGAAGCAGAGCACGCCGCCGGCGACGTCCCACTTCGCCGTGCCCGAGGCCCGGTAGGTCCCCCCGGTCACGTGGATGCGGTCGCCGTTCCTGAGCACCAGTTCCGAGTCCTTCAGCTCCAACGCGGCCTGGAGCGCCATGGCCAGGACCTTCCGCCCGCGGTAGGTCTCCCAGCCGGTGACCTTCCACGTGCCGGTGAGCTTGAGCGGCTTGCCCTTCGCGCCGGGCACGGGGAAGTCGAACTCGTGCTCCCAGGAGTCGCCGGGGCCGACCTCCCGGGCCGGCGCGATCGTCAGCACCGTCCAGAAGCGGTGGTCCACGCTCGGCAGCATGTAGATCGCGACGGGCAGCAGGCCCGTGCCGAAGCGGTAGCCCCCCCGCGGGCCGAACGTCATCGTCATGTCCTTGCGGAGCGGGCTGCGGTCGGCCACGGAGACCTGCCAGCGGTCCTTGACCTTCACCTGGGTCCGCCGGCGGGTGGCGTCGACGCCGAAGGCGCCCTTGGGGCCCTCGCCCACGCTGCGAAGGTGCTCGCCGAGCAGGCGGAACGTGCAGCAGCCCTTGTGCAGCCCCACCCGGCGGAGCGTCTTGGTGGCCAGGACGAAGGTGAAGTCGGTCTGCATCTTGCCCCACCGGATGCCCTCGATGGTCGGCGCCCAGGCCGTCGCGCCGGAGAGCCTCAGGCGGTACTGCAGCATCCGCCCCGTTTCGTAGATGGGACGGACGGTCACCTTCGCGGCGTCCTGCGCGACCGCGCCCGTCCCGCTCGCCGCGAGCAGCACGGCGCCCATCGTCGTCACCAGCACATGCTTCATCGCCGCGGCGCTCCTGGAGGCCCGCCGGGTGCGGGCGAAGCAGGCGCCCGCCCGCATGCCCGTCAGCCCGGCGGCTGTCCTCTACTCCGCATACGTCACCAGCTCCAGGTAGGTTACTTCGTCCTTGGTGACGTCGATGCGGGTGGTCCAGCCGTCGTCGATGCCGCGGTTGGGGATCGTGCGGATGCAGAAGCCGTGGAACGTCGCCTCGCCGGCGGCGACCCTCTTCACGCCGCGCGTCACGTCGATGGGGAAGTACTTCGCCTTGCCCGGCGCGGCCTGCTTCGGGACGTTCACCGTGCCGAGCAGGGCCCCGAGCTTCTTGAAGTCGTAGGGCTTGCCCTTCCGGAAGGGCGCCTCGAGCAGCGTGCAGCCGACCTGCGTCGTGGCCTGCGGGCAGGCGTTGACGACCGGGAAGCAGATCCGCGCGGCGGCGATGTCGCGGGGCTTCGGCAGGCCCTCGAGCTTGCCGCCGACGAGCATGACCCAGGCCTCGACCTTCTTCGGGCGCCACTTGAGGTAGTGGTTGTCGAAGACCTGCCCGTCGGTCTTGACGACGTGGCTGCACGCCAGCGGGATCTTCCGCGTGACGGTGGGGCGCTCGACGCGCTTCGGCGGCTTGGCGATGCCGACGAGGAACGGGTTCGGCAGCGTCTTCAGCGCGTCGCCGGGGCCGACCGTCGGGGCGACGGCGCCCTTGGGCACCGCGGCGGGTTTCCGGCCGGGCGGGAGCACCTCGCGCCGCAGGAAGAGCATCCGCGGGTAGACGGGGTGCTTGTCCTTCGGCGTGGGCACGTCGACGGTGAAGGTGGCCGGCAGGTCGGCGGCCCGGTAGACCTTCCGCACGACGGTGGGCGTTGCGGACCATTCGGCATAGTGCGCGCGGCCCAGCTCGGCGCCGCGCTCGCAGACCTCCTCGTACGAGCGGTTCCGCCAGCCGAGGCAGTAGGCGTAGGTCACCGCCAGGCGGCTATCGCCGAGCGCCTTGGGATCGGCGGCCGAGACAGTGACGCGGTTCCGGCCGGGCGAGAGATACGGCAGCACGCAGCGGTTGTGCTGGACGGTGATGTCGAGCCCGAGCAGGTGCAGCGCCTTGCGGAAGCCGATCCGGACGAGGCAGGCGTACCGGCCGCCGACGGCGTCGGAGAAGTCCTTCAGGTCGACGGGCTTGAACGTGCGGCCGCCGTCGGTGGAGATCTCGGCCAAGTCCGCCCCGCCGGCGACGCCCGTCGCCCGCGTCATGATGTAGGGGCTGCGGATCGCGACGGTGATCGACGCCGGCTTCGACGCGTCGACGGGCACGAGGACGCCGCGCGCCGTGGGCGCGGGCCGGACGTTCTCCCTGGCGGCGAGCGTCGCCAGCAGCTTCTCGTCCAGCTCCGGGGCGCAGGTCAGGTAGCCGGTGGCGAAGCTCCGCCGGCCTCGCTCGCTCAGGGCGTGGTACGGCTCCAGCACGGGCCCGATGGCGGGGCAGTTGCGGTAGTCCTTGTCGCCGCAGGTGTGGTAGGGCACGTTCTTGCGGCCGTTCCACCAGTGGGCGCCGTCGGCGGCCTTCCACGCCAGCTCCAGCGACTCGCCGGGCGCGAGGTCCACGTCGGTGTGGTAGCCGTCCTCGGCGTGCTTGATGCCGGCCCAGCCGGCGGGGCTGCCGCTGCGGTGGCGGCCCTGCGTGCCCTTGACGACGCCCTCGGGCCCGTCGCCGCAGACGAGGAACGCGGGGGCCTGCCAGTTCGCCTTCTCGCCGATGATCTCGAACAGGTTGCCGCGGTGGTAGTAGACGCGGCGGGCCTTGTCGAAGAACAGGCCCTCGCGGATCAGGGCGGGGTTGCCGGCGATGTCGGCCTGGCTGGCGACCGTCCGCCCGCCGGGGGCCGTCGGGTCCGCCTTCCAGACGTAGATCTTCAGGAACGTGTCGAAGTAGTGCCACTTGTCGTCGTAGAACGCCTCGACGGTGGTGTGCCCCTTCCAGCCGACGAAGCGCCACTTCCACCCCGCCGCTCGCCACAACGCCGTGAGCACCGCGTGCTGCCCGCCGCAGAGGCTCCAGCCGTACACGTGAAGCATCTTCAGCGCCGCCACGCCGCCCTTCTCCCGCGGGTACGCCCGGTGGTACCACGCCATGCGGGCGAAGTTGTAGATGGCGACGGCCTTCTCGTCGTTGGTCTTGCAGCCGCGCGT
>CAZXOC010000458.1:0-4289 GCA_964642165.1 uncultured Planctomycetaceae bacterium
TCCATCTCGTCAATCCAGTCCGTCATGTCCGTCTCTCCCTTCGTCCCGATTGCCCGTGCCGCGCCCGCGGCACCCGGGGTCGTGGCACCCGCGGCGATGACACTGCGTTAGGCCACGGCTTCAGCCGTGGCATTCGGTACGCCGGATATAAAAATCCCGGCCCGTTTCAACGGGCTTGCCGCCGCTCACTCTTCCGCGGGCGGCAGATCCCCGAGCCCCGCCTCCCGCCACATCCGCTCGAGATCCTTGCGCTGGCCCGCGTCGGCCCGCTCGTAGGTCAGCCGGAAGCTGCGGCCGTTGCGCGCCGCCTCGTGGGGGTCGTTCGTCTCGAGGAATGTCCTCACGGCGCGGACGAGCCAGCGCCCCGACTCCAGCACGTCCCCGCGCTCCCGCGCGATCGCGCCCAAGCCGCTGCACGTGATCCCCGCGCCGTGTTCGTTGCCCTGGCGTTCCTCGATCTCCAGGCTCTTAAGGAACCACTTCTCCGCCTCGCCCAACTGCTGGGCGGCCACGGCGACGATGCCCAGTTGGTGATAGGTCATCGCCGCGCCGTGCTCGTCGCCCTGCTTCTCCTCGATCGCCAGGCTCTTGAGGTACCACTTCTCCGCCTCGGCGAAGTCCCGGCGCTCCTGGGCGACCCGCCCCAGTTGGTGATACGTGGTCGCCGCGCCGTGCTCGTCGCCCAGCCGCTCCTCGATCTCCAGGCTCTTGAGGTACCACTTCTCGGCCTCGGCGAAGTCCCGACGCCCCTGGGCGACCATGCCCAGTTGGTGATACGTGCTCGCCGCGCCGTGCTCGTCGCCTAGCCGCTCCTTGATCGCCAAGCTCTTCGCGTACCACTTCTCGGCCTCGGCGAAGTCGCGACGCTCCTGGGCGAGATAGCCCAGTTGGTGATACGTGCTCGCCGCGCCGTGCTCGATGCCCAGCTTCTCGAAGATGGGCAGGGCCTTAAGGTACCACTTCTCGGCCTCGGCGAAGTCCCGACGCCCCTGGGCGACCATGCCCAGTTGGTGATACGTGCTCGCCGCGCCGTGCTCGTGCCCTTCCTTCTCGGCGATCTCGAGGCTCTTGAGGTACCACTTCTGGGCCTCGGTGAAGTCGCGACGCTCCTCGGCGATCCTCCCGAGCTGGTGGTACGCCGCGGCCTCGTGCTCCTGCTGGGCGAGATCGGCATGGTGCTTCGCCAGGCGCGTGAAGAGGTCCTCGGCGCCCTTCAGGTCGCGCGTGTGTAGGGCATAGCTCCCCAGGCACTGCGTCAGTGCGGCGAAGTCCTCGTGCATGTCGAGGCGCTCGGCGTGGCGCAGGGCGCAGCGGAAGTTCGCGCCGTGGACGTGGAACGCCCAGCGCTGTTGGTGAAGCTCCTTCGGAGTCAGGGCGTCGGCCAGTGATCCCATCACGTCCACGAAGGCGCGTGTCCACCCTTCGGACGCGCTCTCGTCGGCGACCGGGCGCGAGCGCAGGAAGCCCGTCAAGGCGGGGTGGAGTTCGTAGATCCGCTGGCCGCGATCCCGGACGAGGCCGGCGACACTCAAGGCCGCAAGCAAGGCGGCAATCCGCTGCCGCGTGCAGTCCGGATCGGCCGGTTTCGCCATCTCCTCCAGGTAGTCCGCGTCGACAAAGCGCTCGTGGAGCCCCAGCGGGACCAGGAGGGGGCGCAGGTCTTCCGGCAGTGCCTTCTCGACGAAGCGCAGTGTCGCGAGGACCTTGTCCTGCGTGGCATCGCCGGCGAGACCCAGCTCGTCGAGGTTGCCCTGCACGGCCGACAGGATCGCCGCGGCCGGACGGTCCGCGAGCTTCGGCAGGATCGCACGCATCAGCAGGGGGTGGCCGTCCAGCGCGTCCATCAGTCCGCACAGGTCGGGGTCGTCGCGGTCGATGGTCATCCCCAGGTCGCGGAGGATGACGCGGCTAAACTCCCAGCGCTCCTCGCCCGCAAGGCCCGCGAGACTCAGCTTCCAGCGGTTGGTCGCCCCGAGCCAGTCCTCCTCGCCGCGGCTGGTGATGAGGACCTTCGTCGCCCCCCCGCCCAGTGCGGCCAGAAACCGCCGCAGGAGCCGGCGGTCGTCATCGGTCAGCAGCGGACTCACGCCGGCCGCCTCGATGCCGGATGCGCTCTCGAAGTTGTCCCAGACGATCGTGAGGCGATTGTCCTTCAGCGCCTCCGCCAGCAGTTTGATCTTCTGCTCGACGCCGGTGGGGATGAACTGGGGCCCGAAGACGGCCGTGCCGACGGCGTTCAGGACGTACTCGGCGCTGTGGACGTCGTTGAAGGCGAGCCAGATGCACCCGGCCCCCAGGCCGCCCGTCTGGCGGAGCCACTTCACGAAGCCGCGTGCCAGCGTGCTCTTGCCGATCCCCCCCAGGCCGTGGATCAGGATCCCCGCCGGCGGCCGGCGCATCGCCCGCTCCAGTTCCAGGACGGCCCCGTCGCGCCCGATGAAGCCGTAGGGGTTCTCCTCATCGCGCGCGCCCTCGGGAAGCTCGGGCTTCTCTTCCTCCGCCTCGGGCGGCGCCGCGGGGGCGGCGGCGAAGGAGAAGTCCATCGGCCGCTGCTGGTAGACCACGGGCACGATCCAGTCCGCCAGCGGGAACGTCCCGCGGGCGCAGACCCGCTTAGGGTCGGCGAGCATCTGCCGGCGCCCGGCGCGGGTCGGCTGGGCGAGGTCGCCCGTCTCGAAGAGCCGCCGGTAGAAGGCCGGCAGGAACTGCTGGGCGGCGCTGACGTACAGGGAGTACGCCATCGCCACGACGCTGCGGATGCCCGCGCGGATCAGCGCCGCGGCCACCGAGGCGAACGCGCTGTCCGCCCGCGGGTCCACCATGCCCGACTGGCAGGCGTTCAGCACGACGGCGGGGATGCGGTGCTCCCGCAGCAGGGCGCTGAGCTGGTCGGCGTCGATGGCGTCCGCCTTGCCGTCGTCGTCCTCGAAGACGAGCGTGCCGCGCGCGTGGAGCACGAACGGGCTGTGCCCTCCGCCGCCCGGGGCGGCGCCGTATCCCCCGTGGCCGTCGAAGTGGACGATGTGGTACGTGTCGGGGTTCTGCGCGAGGTGCTCCCGGAGGGCGTCGAACGTCGGCGGGCGAAGGAGCGTCACCTCGGCCGGCAGGCGCAGCGAGTCGATCAGCTCCACCAGCGGGCGCGAGATGCTGCGGAACTGCACGTCCCTGACCAGCGGGCGGGCCGTCACCAGCAGGACGTTCACGCGGTCCCTGGGCAGGCCCTTCGGCAAGGGCATGGGGTCGGCGACGGTGTTGAGCTTCCGCTCGACGTGCCAGTCCATGGCGAGGAAGTCGCGCTGCGGGTCGCGGAGGGCCTCCCAGGGCCAGGCAAGGACGCCCGGCTCGTCGCTGGAGACGAGCAGCCGGCGGCCCTCGGCGGGGCCGCTCGCGGCGGCCGTGTACCAGTCGCGGGCGCTGCCGCCGCCGAACAGGGCGCCGAAGGCCGCCTCGGCCCAGCGGCGCAGTGCGGCCTGGACCCTCTCGGCCCGGTCGGTCCAGGGCGGGAAGGGGTAGTCCAGGAACTCCTCCAGGTACCACCGCAGCTCGGCCATCAGGTCCGTGCCGGATGCCCCCTCCACGGGAAAGCCGACGGGCGGGGGCACGGCGACGGCGCGGGAGCGCTTCACGTCCCCGTCCTCGACGCGGTGGACCTCGAAGGCCGGCGGGTCGCTGCCGTCCTGGTGGGAGACGACCAACGCGTTCATGGCACCACCCTTCGGGAAGCAGCCCCCAACGGCCCGGCGCTGCCCCGGCATGGCCCGGCAGGTCTGCTGCGCCCCGAACGCCGCGCCGGTGCGCGACGGCGAGCCCATGCCGGACACCTGTGGCGCCATTATCCCCCAGCCGCCGCCCGAAGGCCAGTGCAAAGCCCGTGCGGGCGGGGGTGCCATCCCTTCGCCCGCCAGACGGCGCCCGCCCCGGCCGGGCGTGGAACCGCAGGCCCGGCCGGGCGTGGAACCGCGGGCCCAGGCGGGCCCGGGCCCGAGCCGTCACCGCCTCCGCCGGACCGACACAATTCCTGGTTCATCAGAGCAGATTATGGGCTCCTTTTGTACAGGCTTCCGAGATTGCTCATAGTTAGAAGGAGATTTAAGATCATTATTGGCATGATGTTATCTCCTATAGCCGTGCTGCTTAATAGGCGCATGAACTGACACAAAACAACACATTGCCCGCTCGTGCCGCGACCCGCGGGTTGGACAAGGCGACGGCGCTGCCCCTGGCGTCGGGATGGGTCGACGCCGCCGGGGCATCCCGCCGCGGAACGGCCCCGCGCGCGGCGGATTCCG
>CAZXOC010000459.1:0-4245 GCA_964642165.1 uncultured Planctomycetaceae bacterium
AAACGCTATTTGAATTATGAGAAGGCCTACCTCAACGGGGAGCTGGATCCCGAGTTCAAGAATATGACGACTTGGGAGTGCCGCTTCATCACCAACGACCCCACGCTGGAAGAGGAACTCCAGTGGTGCCGAGAGATGATGCGGAATTACCGGCCCGATCATATCTTCACATCCGACTATCGCTGGCGCTATGTTCGCATTGTGAAGAGCAATGTTGCCTACAAGAGTCCTGAATGGCACCCGGAGATGTCCACCTTGAAGATGCAGCAACTGATCAACGGCGGGGGCAAATGCGGCCCGCGGGCCTGGTTCGGGCGTTTCGCCACGCGGGCGTTCGGGATCCCGACCTGGGGCGCGCGCCAGCGGGGCCATGCCGCCATGACCCACTGGACGCCGGATGGTTGGACCGTGTGCTTGGGCGCCCATTGGCGACACAACTGGTGGGAAGACCGTTGCGGGTTGGATTTCCTGCTGGAAACGCAGGCGCGGCAGTATCCGAAGGATTATGCCAAAGTGCTTCGGGCGCAGTGGGTCGGCGACGCCCTCGGCGAGAGCAAGGTGAGCGGCAGAAACTATGGCACCGGCGGCGGCTTATGGAACGCCTTGGCGTTCTACCAGAAGAAGCAGATCGTCGAAGAGGCGAAACCGGTCGAAGTCGCCCTGACCGGCGAGGACCTTGCCGAAGCCAATGTCTCAACCAAGGCCGAGAAGATTATGCAGACTGAAGTCTCGGAAGCAGACAGGAAGATCGCCATCGACAAGGGCGGCGTGATTACGATTCCGGCGGTGGCTTGCAGCAAGCCGACGAACAATACGGCGAAGATCGTGTTCATGAAGAGCTTTCTGGGCGGGATGCAGTTGCATTACAATCGACTCGGTGATCCCGAGGTATTCGAGTACGTGATCGAGGCCCCGAAGGCCGGCAAGTACGCCCTCCGCGCGCGCGTGGTAACCGTGAACATGGACCCGCACCTCCTGCTCACACCGAACAACGCCCGGTCGGCGATCGACATCGCCCTGCCCTATACCATCGGCATGTGGAAGGAAACCAAGCCGGTGGAGATCTCGCTGGTCAAGGGCAAGAACACACTCAGCTTTACACGCGAGGCCCCGAACCATGGGCTGACCATCAAGGATTTCACTCTCAAGCCGCTGAAGTAGCGGGGCACAGGCAGACTGGAAAGGAAACAAGGAGACGCCGAAGATGAAGAACGACCACAGCAAGACCATGTTTTCGTTTGGCGCGCTCGTGTTGGCGCTGCTGGCCTTCCCCGGCGCTGCGGCGGAGGTACCCGCCCAACTGCCCGATCCGGACGGCAAGCCCGGCGATGCGACCAAGCCGGTCAAGGTCTACCTCCTGGCCGGGCAATCCAACATGGTTGGAATGGGCGAGATCAGCGGCGCCCGGAACCTCTACACGGGGGTCTACCTCACCTCGGACCCCGCCGCCCCGAAGGGCCCACTGCAGATCTGGCGAGTGGGCAACTACAAGATCGAACCCCTCGCCGTCTACCGGCCGGACGGCACGGAGACGGACAAGCCGATCGCCGAAGGCCTGCTCGAGGTGCCCCAATCGGGGGTCTACCAGGTGCAGTGCGGCCACGGTGAGAGCTCCTACGTCACGATGGAACTCGACGGCAAGCAGGTGTACAGCCGGGCCACCGGCGGCGAGGCGGTCAAGCAGGACGTGACGCTCAAGCCCGGCAAGCGCTACCCGTTCAAGATCACCGGCATCAAGGACGACGCGCCGCGGGTCTGGATGGAGAAGACAGACCTCGTCGGCCAGGGCGACCTCGAAACCGCCACCAAGCGCGAAGGCAAATTCCCCTGGCTTCTCGACGACAAGGGCGAGTGGATCGTGCGCAAGGACGTGTACTTCTACGACGCCCGCATCAAGTTCCGGGGCAGCGACCTGCTGCCGACCTACCAGGGCAAGACCATCGGCCCGTGCCTCGGCTTCGGCCACGTCATGGGCACCTTCCACGACGAGCAGGTCCTGCTGATCAAGACGTCGATGGGCAACCGCTCGCTGGGCTTCGATTTCCGCCCGCCGTCGAGCGGCCGGACCGACCCCGACAACAAGTGGGAGTCCCTGGAATACAAGCTCATGATCGAGGGCGTCCACAAGACGCTGAACGGGATCGATAAGATCGTGCCCGGCTACAAGGGCCAAGGCTACGAGATCGCCGGGTTCGTCTGGTGGCAGGGCCACAAGGACAGCTTCTCGGAAGAGACGATCTCGAACTACGAGAAGAACCTCGTCAACATGATCAACGACGTCCGCAAGGAGTTCAAGACGCCGAAGATGCCCGCTGTCGTGGCGACGGTCGGCTTCGGCGGCCACAACATGGCCGAGAAGTTCCTGCGGATTCTCAAAGCGCAGATGGCGGTCGGCGACCCGAAGAAACACCCCGAGTTCGCCGGCACGGTGGCCTCCGTCGACATCCGCGATTTCTGGCGCGAGGTCGACGAGTCGCCCAGGAGCCAGGACTATCACTACAACCGCAACGCCGAGACCTACATGCTGGTCGGCGATGCGCTCGGCCGCGCGATGGTCGGACTGCTCGGCGGCAAGGCGGAACCCCTTCCGCAGGCCCCCCGGCCGAAACGCGTCGCCCGGCAGAAGACCGCCGAGCCGACGGATGAGGAGAAGGCCGCCGCACGGAAAGCCCTGGCCCCGATCATCCTCGACGGGATCGCGGCGTCCTACGTCGCCAACCCCCGGTACAACAAATCCCTGCTGCAGGAGTTGTCCGGCCAACGGCCGCAGCGGGCCAACCAGTTCCTGCGCGGCGCGATGTACGGATTGGTCAACTGCTATCGTGCCGCCGGGATCACCGACTACGACTGGCACACCTTCGGTTCCGACCTCCGGGACCAGAAGTGGGATTACTTCAGCTTCGACCCGCCGGAGGCCATGCCCAAGGACAAGGGCAACCGGTATCGCAAGGTGACCTATCCCGAAGGGATGGCCAACTGGTTCGCCGCGGACTTCGACGCCGCCAAGGCAGGCTGGAAGAAGGGCCTGCCGCCCTTCGGTCAGCTCGGCGGCAAGCTGGAGCCGCTCGGGAAATGTCCGAGAGGGAACATCTGCGGGTGCGGCGAGAAACCGAGGACCCTGTGGGAGAAGGAAGTCCTCCTGATCCGCGGCACGTTCGCATTCCCGCCGCTCCGGGAGGGGTATCGCTACCGTATCGTGGTCGGCGGCAGCGCCCACGTCGCTGCCGGCGAGGGCTTTGCGATCTACCTCAACGGCAAACAGCTGGCCGAGTCGAAATCGGGCGTCGGCAAGCGACAGGGCGGTCAGCCCCGCGGCGGTCATATCTACAAGGAGTTCCGTGACGAATTCAAAGGCGGCAAGGTGACCATCGCGGCCACGAGCTTCCTGCGCTACAACCACCCGCGCATCAAACCGTATCCGCCGAGAGGACACATCACGGTGTGGATGGAAGAGCAGAAGATCCCGCCCGTGGGAAAGTGAGCCCCGGGACCGCGCCGGGACCGACACGCCGGGTGCGTTCTCCTCGCAAGAGGACATTGGAGACACCGCAACCATGAGCAACGGGTCCATACGAGCAGCGACGGTTCTCGTCGTCACGGCTGGCATCGCGATTCCCCCCTTCGCGGCGATCGCTGCCGAGAAGCCGACCGCGGCGAAGCCCAAGCCCGCCATCGAGTTGGGCGCGCCGTTTGCCGACAACGCGATTCTCCAGCGGCAGATGCCCGTCCCCGTCTGGGGCTGGAGCAAGCCGGGCAGCAAGATGACCGTTGTCTTCGCCGGCCAGACCAAGAGCGCCGCGGCCGACAAGAGAGGCAAGTGGATGGTCAAACTCGACCCTCTCGAGGCTTCCTCTGACGGGCGCGAGCTCACAGTCACCTCATCGAGTGGCGAATCGGTGACCTGCAAAGGTGTGCTCGTCGGCGAGGTCTGGTTCGCCTCCGGCCAGTCGAATATGGAATGGGTTGCCGGGAAGTCCATGTGTCGAGACCTGGCCGGAACGTTGCAGAGGTCCAAGGAAGAGCATCCGGTTCGGGAATACGCCGTGGATATTGGTTCGGCCGTATTCCCCTGCAGCCGCGCGACGTCAGCCGATGGCTGGAAGGGCTCCAGGAAGGCCGGCGGATTCTCCGCCCTCTGCCTCGCCTTCGCCTGGGGTCTCCACCAGGAATTGAAGGTTCCCATCGGCATTCTGCGCAGCAGCCACGGCGCCACGCCGATCGAGACGTGGACCGCCTACGAAGGCT
>CAZXOC010000460.1:0-4236 GCA_964642165.1 uncultured Planctomycetaceae bacterium
GGGCGGCTGGCGCGTCAAGGCCAAGGTGAACGTCTCGCTGGCCCTTGCCGGCGGCCGCCGCCTGACCACGCCCGCGGGGGGCGTCGAGGTCTCGTTCGATTGGCTCCATCCCGACGCCGCCGGCCTGGAGGCCATGCGCGCCCGCCTCCGGGCGCTGCTCGCCGCGCCGGTCAACCGGCCGTATCACGCCTACATCCTCGGCGCGCTGCTCAAGGTCCCGGAGGTTCGCCAGGCCCCGAGCGTGAGAGAACTGCTCGCCGCGACCGCGAAGCGGAAGGGCCCGTTCGACGGCCGGGATTCGCTCGCGGCCCATCTCAGCGGCCACTTCGCCGGCAGCCCCGCGGTGGCGGCGTTCTACCTCTCGGCCCTGCAGGGCATGGACTGGCGAGCGGTGGAGGACCTCGCCGGACCGGCGCCGGCGATCTGGGACGACCGCTTCGTCGAGCCGCTGGTGGCGATGAGCCAGGCGGCGGGCGAGTCGTATCCCAAGCATCGAGGCGTCCTGACGGTGCTCGGGCGCCACCACGCCCGGTGGAAGGGCGACGCCTCCGTCGCGAGGAGGACCTTCGCCGCCGTCCACAGGAGCTTCCGGGGCGTCCTGGTCCCGCCGGGGACGCTGGAAGAGACGCAGCAGGCCTACTGGCGGGTGGTGGTGCAGCTCGTGGGGATGACGCGATCCCGCGAGGCGATCGCGCTGCTCCGGCCGTTCCTCGACGCCAAGACCGTCGTGGGCGGTCACGGCCTCAGCGCGTATAGCCTGCCCGGCGGCAAGCCGATCCCGATCCGGGCATGCGACGCCGCGCACGACGCCATCCAGACCGCCCTCGGGCGGCCCGACCGGAAGCTCGTGACCCCCGCGCCGGGCTGGGGCCGCCCGAAGGCGGCGGACGTCCAGGAAGAGTTCGCCCGGCGGGATGAGAGGATCGCGGCGCTGAAGGCCGAGCTGGCCGGCCGCGGGAAGGCGGCGGCGCCCGGTGGCAACCGGCGGGCCGTCGCGTCCCACCAGACCGTGCGGATCGGCTTCGTCGGCAAGGTGCGGTCGGTCGGCATGCTGAGCAAGTACAGCGGCCGCGTGATTCCCGTGCATGTCGACGCGCGATGGGTCGTCGTGGTGCGCGTCGAGAAGGTCGATCGGGCCAAGGTGCCCATCCACGCCGGCCGGGACGTGGGCTTCGCCGTCCACAGCCCGACGAAGCTCTTCGCCGCCGACGTCAAGGACGTGCTGGGCACGAAGCGCCGCTTCCGCGTGACGTGGCACACCGGCCCGCCGGCGCGGTTCTCGCAGCTCGTTTCCGAGCCGATCCCCGCCCAGCCGGCGAAGCTGCCCGGGCGCGATCTGTCGGACCTGCCGAAGCTGGCCGTCAGTCAGCCGGTCGCCATGGTGTGCCGGGCCACCACGGACGCGCACCTGGAGGACCTCGGCAGCGGACTCTGGGCGACCGTCCAGGAATATGAGCCCATCGAGCGGGTCACGCGGCTGCACCTCGCGGAGAAGTTCAAGGTCGTCTACCTGGTTCGTCCGGGCCAGCGGGCCGTCCGCCGCGGCGAACGGGTGGTCTGGCTGCTGGACTCGCCGGCCGGTGGCGCGTTCCGGGGCGTCAAGGCGTGCGCGGATACGCCCGCCAACCGCAAGGCCGTCCTCGCCGCGGCCACGAAAGCGGGGGGTAACAGAGACCCGGCTGCGCTCCTGCGTCCCAAGGCGGCCCTGCTGCCCGGCAGCCGCATCGCGCTGGAACGGGCCGTGGCCGAGGCGACGATCGTCGCCGTTTGCCGAGCGACGGGACAGGACGTGGCCATAAGCGACGAAGACGGCGTGCTGGAGCACACGCACGTCTTCGAAGTCCTCCAGGTGATCTCCGGCCAGGCAAAGCCGGGCAAGGTCACGGTGCACTACACGCAGTTCGAGCTGTCCGTCCTCTCTCTCGGCCGGGAGAGGACTATCAAAGCCGGCGAGGTCGTCCTCTGGATCGCCGGCAAGGGACGGCGGCCCGGCACGTGGCGGGGCGTCAAGGCCCTGCGGGACACCGCGGCCAACCGTCGGACGGTGATGGCGCTGGCCCCGGGCCGCGCAGCGACCCGGCCAGCGGCAGTTGACAGCGGCGAGAAGGAAGTGGATCGCCAGATCGGGCTCCTGAAGTCCAGGGATCAGCGCCAGCGGGCGGGGGCGGCCGAGGCGCTGGGCAAGGTCGGCCCGGCGGCCAGGAAGGCCGTGCCGACCCTCATTCAGTTGCTGAAGAACAAGAAAGAGGAGATGTGGGTCCGCGCCCGCGCCGCCACGGCGTTGGGGCGGATCGGCCCAGCGGCGAAGGAGGCCGTGCCCGCCCTCATGGAGGCGTTCAAGGCAGGGGCGCCGGTGTGGGTCGATCCCGGCAGCGGTCACCTGCCCAGTTGTGCCGGCCACGCCCTGAGCAGCATCGGCCCGGCGGCCGTCAAGCCCCTCATGGAGGCGCTGAAGGACCAACGGAGCCTGGTGCGTTGGAACGCCGCCGAGATCCTGGCGGTGATCAAGCCGCGGCCCATCTCGCGCCTGATTGCCGCCCTGGAAGCGGAGGATTGTCTCCAGCGAGGCGCGGCCGCGCGGGCCTTGGGGTCGATGGGCCCGGCGGCCGGGAAGGCGGCGGCTGCCCTCATCGAGGCCTCGAAGGGCCAGGACCGCGCCCTGCGCGGGGAAGCGGTGAAGGCCCTTGGACGGATCGGCCCGGCCTCGCCCGGCGTGGTCCCCGCCCTCGCTCGCAGCTTGGAGGACGAAGACGCGAGCGTGCGGACCGTCGGCGCCGAGGCGCTGGCGGGCATTGGCCCGGCCGCCAAGGAGGCCATGCCCGCCCTCGTGCAGGGCCTCAAGGGCAAGAGCACGAAGATGCGCGTCCGCTGCGCCGAGGCCCTGGGGCGAATCGGCCCGGCGGCGAAGGACGCCGTGGGTCCCCTCATTCTGCTCCTGAGGGACGACAACTCGGATGTGAGAAGCGAGGGCGCTCGCGCCCTGGGGCGCATCGGCCCCGCGGCCGGGCAGGCGGCACCGGCCGTCGTCGAGGCTCTGGGCGATACGAATGCGTGGGTGCGGTGGTGCGCCGCCGAGGCGCTGGTGCATATCGCCCCCGCGGCGACGGTCCAGCAGACAACGGCGGCTCTCGCCGAGTTGCTCAAGGATGAGCGCGGGTGGATGCGCGTCAACGCTGCCGAGGCCCTGGGGCGGCTCGGCCCGGCGGCCGCGCAGGCCGTGCCTGGCCTCGTCCGGGCCCTGAAAGACACGTCCCGCCCCGTCCGCGAGGCCGCTGCTACGGCGCTGAAGCGGATCCAACCGGCTGGGCCGGCCACGCAGCCGGCGGGGCAGTGGGGCGAGCCCTATCAGGGCGTGTCCGCTCGAATCGTGATGGACCGGAGAACGTTCGCGCTGGGCGAGCCCATGCCCGCGACGCTCGAGCTGAAGAAGGTGGCCGACGACGCGCGATTGCACGGCACGTACGGCCTGCGGAACATCGCGCTGAGCCACGGCGGAATGTATCGCGGCAAGGAGGGCAAGGGCCTCGAAGCGAAGAACGTGCCCACCGGGGCCGTCTTCTTCCGGGCGGCGCTTGACCTCGGACGCGACTTCGGCTTCGTGCCCCGGATCAACACGGACTACCAGATCGACCTCAGCTACAAGATGAACGGCTCGCGCGGGCCCCACAGCGGGGAAGTCACCGTTCGCGTCGTCGTCCCCCGCGAGAAAGTGCTCGACTACTACATGAGCGAGCTGCTCGCCGACCGCCCCAGGGAACACATGCGCAACCGGGGCGACCTCCTCGTTCGATACCCCACCGATGAGCTGGTCAGGCTGGGCGCCCCCGCCGTCCGGAGGCTCGCCGCGCTGTTGGTGCCCAGCCAGGCCGCTGCCGTCCGCGAGAAGGCCGGCGGGGTTTTGGTGGCCTTCGGCCCGCAAGCGAAGCCGGCCCTACCCGAACTCATCGAGGCAGTGAAGGACGACAACCAGTTCGTTCGCCGACACGCGCTCCGCGCCCTGGGCAACATCGGCCCGGGGGCGAAGAAAGCGCTCCCGGCCGTCACCGAGGCGCTGAAGGACGCCGAGCCACGCGTCCGCGAGGCGGCCGCCGAGGCCCTGAAGCGGATCCGGGCGGGTAACGGCGCGGCGGCAACGGCCACGGCGTCCGGCAGCGCGTTCTGGGGCGTCAAGGCGCTGCGGGACACGCCCGCCAACCGACGGGCCGTGGCCGGGCTGCGCAAGCCCCGCGCCACGCC
>CAZXOC010000461.1:0-4229 GCA_964642165.1 uncultured Planctomycetaceae bacterium
CCTGACCCCTTTTCCTCCATCTGTCCGGCAGCCGGCCAGCAACGGGGCAAGACAGAAGAGAGCAACCGTCGCTCTGCTCGTCATCTGCGGTAGCTCCTCGGGTAAGCCGTGCCGCGCAGCGTCTGCTGCGCCGCGACGGCAGCATCCGAGTCAAGGCGCGCCCTCCGACTCCGTGAGGGCAGGGGAAGGACCCAGCTCGAACACGGATACGCAGGCTGGTATCGGCTCTCCTGGTTGCCGAGGGCGCCCGACCAGTTCGACGTGGTGAGGGCCGCTGGCGACCGCTTTGAATCCCGAACGGTAGCTCAAGCCGTCGTCTCCAGTTCCCACTTCGCCTAGGCCTGTGGCCTTGGCGTACACCAGTTTCTTGTGTGCAAGGATTCCGACAGCGATCTCGCCATGGAACGCTGGGCTTGTGACCAAAAGCTGGTACGTGTTTCCCTTCGTTGCACGGAACTGTCTGGTGGCGAGCGGCGCGAGTTCGAGATACTCCTCCGTGCTCACGCCAGTCCACTCGCACCGCCTGTAGCCCTGGGCACACAGCTTGTGCGCCTCAATTTCATGGTCCTCGCCCAGTTGTTTCTCTGGATCCAGGATTACCGCGATGTCGTGTGGGCTGAAGCTCCTCGGCCAGTCGTTTTCTGCAAGCAACTCATGTAGCTTATTGACGTGGACACCCAGATTCATCTGCCGCATTCTCCGAAGGCCCGCGAAGGCTATACCGACCACGCGGCCCTCGTCGTTAAAAACGGGCCCCCCGCTGTTGCCTTTGTTGATGCCCGCCGTGAACCGTACCAGTGTGAAATCGCCCGTGGTCGGCTCCGTCACGCCCGTGACGCGGCCCTGATCGAGTGTGTGGATTGTCCCGTGCCGACCGGCCCCGGGGTGGCCGACGACCCAGATCTCGTCGTGGACCTCGATGACGCCGCCGCCCGCCTTCGTCTTCGCCAGTTCGAGGGGGCGGATGCCCCAGTTGTTCTTTAGCTGAAAGAGATGGTTCCCGAGCCGAATGACGGCCAGATCCACGTGCAGGTCGATGAACACCACATCGCTGGGCTCCACATGGAACTCCACCGGCTCGTGGTGTCCGCCGCGCTGCCGGGCGAGGAACCGAAGAACGAACCCTTGGTTCCCGCGTTCCACAACGTGCCGATTCGTGACAACATAGGCACGCCGCTTGTGCTCGACAAGGAAGCCGGACCCGGTTCGGCCGCGGCCCCGCACGACGACGAGGGGCACCGACGAGGACACGCGACGGAACATGTCGCCGACGTTTCCGGGACCCGGCCAAAGCTCGTCGCTCACGTCCGCAAACAGTGCTTCGGCGATCGAGAACCGGCTGTCAACGGCCTCCCGCAAGTCCCGCAATTGGTGGTCGTCTTCCTCGTAGTCTCTTAGACCGGCAAGCTGCCGTTGCAGCTTCGCGTACACGGCAACGGCCTGCTTCAGCTTGCCGTGTGCCCCGAGCAGCGCCTTCCTGTCGAGTGTCTTGACCGGGCCCGGGTTGGGACCCAGAGCTTCCTCGACCAGACCCCGCGCGCGCCGGAAGACCGACTCGAGCTCCTCCAAGTCATAGGGCGCGGGCCAGAAGACGGCGACGCCGATGCCCACGGCAATCAGCAGCGCGGCACCCGCCCCGAGACAGGCAACCATCCGCCCCCGACGCGAAACCGGCTTCGCCATCGGCACGTCATCGCAGCCAGGTTCCCGCCCGCTGCCCTCCGCCCGCCCCGCACTTGAAGGGCGGGGCTTGGCCTTCGCCCCCTCGCCATCTTGTTGTGCCAGTGCGGAGCGCAGCTCTGCCATCGCCGCTTCGGGATTGGAATCCTTCGGCCGAGCAGCGGGCGTGGACCTGCCTGATCGGGCGTCGGCTGGGGAAGCGGTGAGCTTTCCGCCGCACTTGGGGCACTTGGCGATCTTGCCTTCGGGCAGAGCGCCCACACGGTACCTCGTTCCGCAATCCGGACACCTGAGTCTGATCATGCTGCTCTCCCCTTGGGACTGGGCAGCTTATCGGCCATCGCTCGGCTCCTGCTGGTAGACACCTAGGAGCACCTGGGCATGGCCCGCCGCCCGGTTCCGCACCACGAGGCGGTAACTGCCGGCAGATGGGAGCATGAACTCACTGAAAGCATCCGCACGATGCCTGCGCCGGACGACCCGATGCCGGACAACGCCCGCCAGGTCTCGAACCTCGATCTCCACCTCAGACAGCTTCGGGCTGATCGCAAGGATCGCATATCGCCGCTTCGCCTTGACGTCCAGGTCGTCGGTGTGCTTCCCTCCCGGAGCGATGCGAAGACGGACCGGGCTTTGGCACGGCCGGTAGCCCTTCTCCAGGATGTCTTGGGCGATCCTCAGGGTCATCTCCCGGATGTCCGTGGGGCCGAGCGGAGGGGGATCATCCTTGCCGTCTTCGGCGGCAACTCTCCCCAGGAACTGCGCCAGCTCGGGTTGGCCCATTCTCTGTCGCGCGCTCGTCAGAAGGGAGTGAAGCTCCGTCACATGCACGGCGCACATGGTGCGGTCCGCACCGCCGGACCTGCAAGCCGCGATCCCGATAACGCGCCCATCCATGTTGAAGACGGGTCCGCCGCTGTTGCGCGGATCGATCGGGGCGTTTGTCCCCAGGCATAGCCCCCCGTTTGGAGGCTTGGCGATGCTGGTTACATTCCCCCGAACGAGCGTCGTTGGAAGCGGCGTGCCGTCCGGGGCGTCGGGATGCCCCACGAGCCAGATCCTGTCGCCGACCGTAGGCCCACTCGTGTGGCTGGCCAGTCGCAGTGGCCGGACGCTCTCTGCCTTCATGCGCTCCGCGTCTTCTGTCACGTCGATCGCGGCAAGGTCGGCGCGCCGGTGGACGTGTCTGAGCGCTGCGGGGCCGAAGGGCAGCGGCATGTGCAACTCGGGTTTCTCCTCCACGCCCAAGCTGAAGGAGAGTCGGAAGCCGTCTCTCGCCCCTTCGACCACATGCTTGCTCGTGACCACGTAGTAGCTTCCGCGGTGGTGGATCAGGAATCCCGTGCCGCTGCGCTTGCTGAAGCTGCGGATCGCCGGCACACTACGCCGCACTCTCCGGTACATATCGTTCACGTTGCCCGGGCGCGGCCAAAGATCGTCCAGCAGCTCTGTGCAATAACGTCCGGCCATCTCTTGGCGTCTCTGGGCTTGGGCAGACCGCTCGGAAAGCCTCGCGTCATGGGCCTCACTCCTCGCCGCTTCCTCGATGGACGCGAGAATCTCCCTGTTGCATTCGAGGGCAGAAAGCACGAGTTGCAGGGCCTCCTCTTGCGCGTCAAGTGTTGGCTCCGGCGGCAAGATCACGCGGGCTTGCTGCAGGAGTCGGTCCGCTTTCCTGCCCAGTCCGGTCATCCTGGCGAGGTCGTGAGGTTCCGCCCGCGTGCGCCGCGCCCACCAGTACAGCCCCCCAGCGCTACCCAAAAACGCCAGTGATCCGAGAACCAAGCCCAGCAGGATGGCTTGGTTCTTGCGTCGCAGCCGCCTGCGGACCGAAGGCTGCTTTGCTGAGATCCCGCTATCGCGGGGAGGGGTGCCCTCCCCTGACACGGCCCGTGGGGCGGTCGGCTCCGCTGTTCCTTCCGCTTCGGGCACGGCCCTCAGCAGATCGCTCGTGGGCGCCGCGTCCTTGCCCGATTGTGGCGAGCCCTGGAGGCTCGACTCTCGGACAGTCGGCGCTTCCTCAGGGACATGGATCCTGGCGCCGCACTTCGCACAGCGGGCGACCTTACCTGCCTTGCCCGCCGAGACGCTGTACGCGGTTCCGCACGTATGACACGTGAACCGTATCATGGGTTGCCTCTGGAACTGCCCTAGGGGAGTATGACCTATTGGCTTGGCTCAAGCTCGGTAGCCCTGTGTGTCGGGGGACGCCATGCGAGGAACGACTGCTCTCCTGGGGCCCGGGCGACAGCAGCGAGGCCGGAGTGATCGGACTGGAGGGACCCCGTTCGCGATCCCGCGCCTCGTTGGCATCGGTTAGGACGGCCTCTGGAGCGCGCGGGGCGTCGGAAGCGCGCACCGATGACCGCAAGGCGTCATGCGAACGCCAGCGCCCGGCCGCGCTGATCAACTCCCCGTAGCCCATGATTATCTTCCCGTGCCGACGATGCGCCGAGGCGTTGAGCCCGTTGGGGCATCGCGGCTACCTGTCATCGTACCGAGGGCGAGGCGATTCGGCAAGACCGCGCGCGGGCGGATGGGCGGGCGTG
>CAZXOC010000462.1:0-4205 GCA_964642165.1 uncultured Planctomycetaceae bacterium
CGCGCTGGCGCTCGCCGATGAGCTTGGCCGGGGCGTCGTCGAAGAACAGCTCGCAGGTCGGGCTGCCGTGGATGCCCAGCTTGTTCTCCAGGCGGCGGACCTTGACTCGCGGCCCGCGCTCGACGAGGAAGAGGCTCAGCCCGCGCCCGTCGCTGATCTCCGGCTCGCTGCGGGCCAGCACCAGCAGCACGTCGCCGCAGCCGTTGGTGATGAAGCGCTTCACGCCCCGGACGTA
The DNA here is from genome assembly GCA_964642165.1 of uncultured Planctomycetaceae bacterium. Lineage (GTDB taxonomy): Bacteria > Planctomycetota > Phycisphaerae > SM23-33 > SM23-33 > CAYRVX01. Next base: position 236 of record CAZXOC010000462.1, read on the forward strand.
CCAGCGCCCGGCCTCGTCGCGGTGGACGCCGGCGGGGCGATCCGTCCGGCCGTCGGCCTCGAGCCCGGCCGTGCGGACCGACTGGAGGTCGCTGCCGGCGTCCGGCTCGGTCAGCACCATCGCCCCGGTCAGCTCGCCGCCGGCCATCCGCGGCAGGTAGTCCTGCTTGATCTCCTCGTCGGCGAAGGCGTGGATCGTCTCGGCGATGCCCTGCAGCCCGTAGAGGTTCATCAGCGCCGCGTCGGCCCGGCTGACGATCTCCGTGGACATCGTGTAGAGCAGGTTCGGGCCGTTGATGCCGCCGTAGCGATAGGGCAGCGTGAAGCCCATGAGGTCGGCGCGGGCGAGCTGCTCCAGGCCCGCCGCGATGCCCGGCGCGTAGCTCACCGTGCCGTCCTCGTGGAGCGTCGGGCCGACCTGGTCGGTCTCTTCGGCCGTCGGGGCGATCCGATCGCCGGCGATCTCGCCCACCAGCGTGAGGATCCGCTCGTAGTTGTCCAACGCGTCGGCGGCGCTGTCGGGCGCGTGGTCGAACTCCTCGTGGAAGCGGAAGCCCTCCTCCATGATCCCGGCCAGGCGGGCCAGGTCCATGTGGCGGAAGAGGAACCGGATGTCGTCGTTGTCGGTGTAGAAGTTTGCCATGCCAGCGGCTCCTGTGGCTCCCGTTCGGCGCTCACGCGCCCGCGCCGGGGACCTTCGCGGCGGCCTCGACCCCCGCGCCGCTGCGGATCGCCTTGATCATCCCGGGAACCACGTCGTTCAGGTCGCCGACGACCCCGTAGTGCGCCACCGAGAAGATCGGCGCGTCCGGGTCGCTGTTGACGGCGAGGATCTTGGCCGACTCCTGCATGCCGGCGCGGTGCTGGACGGCCCCGCTGATGCCGCAGGCGATGTACAGCGCCGGGCGGACCGTCGTGCCCGTCTGACCCACCTGGTGGTCGTGGTCCACGAAACCCAGGTCCACCGCCGCCCGCGAGCCCCCCACGGCCGCGCCCAGGCAGTTCGCCAGGTCCCAGATCAGCTTGAAGTTCTCGCGGCTGCCGACGCCCGCGCCGCCGGCGACGATGATGCGGGCGGCCTTGAGGTTGACCGCCTTCGCCCGGCGATGCGTCTCGAGGACCTTCAGCGGCAGCTTCACCCGCGAGAGCCCCGCGACGAGGCGGACCACCTTGCCGCCGCGCTTGCGGTCGAGCGCGGGCATGGGCATGACGCCCTCGCGCACCGTCGCCATCTGCGGCCAGCGGTCGAAGTTCACGATCGTCGCGATGATGTTGCCGCCGAACGCCGGGCGGATCTGGAACATCAGCTTCTCGTGCGTCTCGCCGGTCCGCGGGATGGTGTGGTCGCCGATCCGGAGGTCGGTGCAGTCGGCCGTCAGGCCGCACTTCATCGCGCTGGCCACCGTCGGGGCCAGGTCCCGACCCAGCGCCGTGGCGCCGTACAGGAAGATCTGCGGGCGGTACTTCCCGATCAGCTTGCAGAGCACGTGGGCGTAGCCGGTGGCCTGGTAGCGGGCGAGACGCGGGTCCTCGACCAGGTAGACCTTGTCGGCCCCGCCGGCGATGAGGCGCTTGGCCAGGCGGCCGACCTTGCCGCCGAGCAGCACGGCCGCCACGGGCACGTCGAGCCGGCCGGCGAGCTCGCGGGCCTTGCCCAGCAGTTCGAGCGGCACGTCGGACAGCCGCCCGCCCTCCTGCTCCGCGAAGACCCAGACCTCGCCGTTTCGGTTCACGTCGATCATGTCACGTCCCTTGCTCGCCGCGCCCGGGGGGGGGGCCTCAGCCGAGCGTGTGGTCCTCGATGAGGTGCCCGACCAGCTCGGCGACGCCTTCGTCGGTCGGCGGGTACTGGCGGTAGTCCCCGCCGGCGAGCACGACCGCCTGGATGCGGTGGACCTTGGTGGGGCTGCCGTCGCGCCCGCACCACTCCAGGTCGGCGTCGACGTCGTCGAGGCTCCACTGCTCGATCAGCAGGCCCCGCTCGGCCAGCGCCCGGCAGCGCCGCTTCACCTCGGCGGCCCGCTTCCGCGCCGTCGCGCCGGGCATCTCTTCGGCGACGGCGGCGGCCACCTCCACCGCCGCGCGGGCCTTCTTGTACTTCATGATCCGCTTGGCCGACGGCGGGCGCGGCGTGTTGGCCGTCTCCATCACCGTCACCAGGCACGGCAGGGGGCACTCGACGAGCTCCCAGCCGTTGCCGACGTTCCGCCGGAGGCGCAGCGCCCTTCGCCCGGCGTCGATCAGCTCCTCCACGTACGTCACCAGCGGCACGGAGAGCTTCTCGGCGAGCTGCGGGCCGACCTGCGCCGTGTCGCCGTCGATGGCCTGGCGCCCGCAGAGCACCAGCTTCGCCGACAGCTTCCGCACGGCACGGGAGAGGATGTAGCTGGTCGCCAGCGTGTCGGAGGCGCCCATGCGGCGATCGGTCAGCAGCAGCACGCGGTCGGCGCCGCGCTCCAGGGCGTCGCGGAGGACCTCGCACGCCGACGGCGGGCCCATCGTCACCACCGTGACCGACCCGCCGCGGCGCTGGCGGACCTCCAGGGCCATCTCCAGGGCGTTGAGGTCCTCGGGGTTGAAGATCGCCGGCAGCGCGGCGCGGTTGACCGTGCCGTCTTCCTTCATCGCCTCGCCGGTAATCCGTTTGGTGTCCGGCACTTGCTTGACGCAGACTACGCAGTGGATCGCCACGCTGGTCGCTCCCGCATCCCGGCCGCCCCGCCGCGGTCGCCGGCGCCGCGGCTTCGGCAGCGCCCGGCCCCCAGGCACCTTATAGCAAAGGTCCGCCCGTAGCGGACCACCTCGGAGCAAGTTTGGCATGCTACGGAAATGCCGCCCGGGGAGTCAAGGCCAAATGCATGCACGCGCGGCACGCGCCGGCGCGGCACGGTTGCGTCGGCGCCGCCGGGCGTGATAGAACCGCCGCGCCGCGGCCCGGCGGCAGGACGCCTCCGAACGCCGCGGGCCCGACGACCCGCGGAGAAGGACATGATCCGCATCAGCTTCTGCACGATCGCGTTCCAGGACAACAAGTGGGGCCCCGGCCGCGTGGTCGAGAAGCCCCTTCGCGACATCCTCCCCGCGATCGCCGCCGCGGGGTACGACGCCGCCGAGCTGTGGGGCCCGCATGTGATGGACCTGCGCGAGACGGAGCTGGACGACGTGGCCGCGCTGCTGGCCGAAGCCGCCCTGGCGGCCGCCATGGTCTCCCCCTACTTCGACTTCACCACCAGCGCCGAGACCGCCGCCCGCAGCGGGCGCGACGGCCTGCGGGCGATCGAGATCGCCCGCCGACTCGGCGCCGCGGGCATCCGCTGCTTCACGGGCCGGGCCGGCAGCGCCGAGGCCAGCCCCGAGCAGTGGGACCGCGCGGTGGGCGGCCTGCGGCAGCTCGCCGACGCCGCCGGGGCGCACGGCATCTTCCTGGCCTGCGAGACCCACCGCAACAACCTGATGGACACGGTCGACTCGTCCGTCGAGCTGATCGAGCGCGTCGAGCGGCCCAACGTCGGCCTGATCTTCCAGCCGGGCACGTTCCAGGACGACTACCTCCACGCGGCCGACCGCCTGGCGCCGCTGGCGCGTCACGTTCACGCCGGCAACGCGGGGCGGGCCCTCGCCGACGGGCCGATGGATTACCGCGAGATCGTCGCCGCCCTGCGGCGCGCCGCCTTCGACGGGTGCATCTCGGTGGAATGGATGGGCCCCGACCCGCCCGCCGCCGCCGAGCGCGAGGCGAGGTACCTCCGGGAGCTGCTGGCCGAGTGAGTCTGCCCCCCCTCGGCGCGAGGCCCCGGCCCCTCTCAGCACGACAGCGCCGCTTCGCGTTGACGTGACTGCCTTGCGGCAGGCCACGGCGTTAGGCCACGGCGTTAGCCGTGGTGAACAAAGCAATTACGGATCCGTCCGGGCGTTTCAACGGGCCCGGTTCAGAACGGGCCCGCTCGGGGGAACACTCTTCTCTTCGCCCC
>CAZXOC010000463.1:0-4194 GCA_964642165.1 uncultured Planctomycetaceae bacterium
CGTCGTCGACGCTGCCGCCGAGCGTGGGCGTCTCGTCGTTGGTCAGAACGCCCTCAACGGTGACGGCCGGGGGCGTGGTGTCGACGGTGAGTTCGTCGCCGGTCGTGTCCGTGCCTTCATTGCCGGCGGCGTCGGTGGCGATGACCTGCACGTCGTACGTGCCGTCTTCCAGCGGCCCCACGACAGCGGACCACGTCGCGCCGTGGTTGACGGCGGGGTAGTCCGTGCTGCCGATGCGGATGCTGACGACGGCGCCGGCGTCGTCGACGCTGCCGCCGAGCGTGGGCGTCTCGTCGTTGGTCAGAACGCCCTCAACGGTGACGCTCGGCGGGGTGGTGTCGACGATCAGCTTGATATCGGTGGTCTCGTCGTAGCCGATGTTCCCCGCGGGGTCTGTGGCCGATGCGTAGACGTCGTATTCGCCGTCGTCCAGCTCGGGGAGCGTGTTGTCGGGCAGGACCCAGGTCCAGTCACCGTTGTTCGTCGCGATGTACTCGACGTCGTGGACGATGATCCGCACGACGGCCGATGGGTCGTTCACCAGCCCCATGAGCTCCGGGCTGGGGTCGTTGGTCACGATCGTGGCGACAGTGACGCTGGGCGCGACGGTGTCGATGGTGATCTCGTTGGTGGTCGTGTCGCTGCCGGGGTTGCCGGACAGGTCGGTCGCGAGGACCGACACGTCGTGGGCTCCGTCCGCCAGTTCCTGCACGGTGTCGTCCGGGAGCGTCCAGGTGCCGTCGGCGTTGTTCGTTGCGGTGTGCTGCACGCCTTCGACCGTGACCAGCACCGCAGCCGCGGGGTCGTCGATCGTGCCGGTCAGCTCGGGCGTGGCGTCGTTGGTCAGCAGTTCCTCGACGGTCACGACGGGCGGGATGGTGTCCGTGACGTGGAGCGTGACGGTGACGACGTCGCTGTACTCCAGGCCGTCGTAGGCATGGTACGTGAAGGTGTCGGTCCCGCCGTAGCCGGCCGCCGGCGTGTACTGGAAGGAGCCGTCGGTGTTCAGGCTGAGCTCGCCGTGGGAGACATCCTGGACGAGATACGCGGCCAGGGGCTGCGGGCCGGCGTCGGGATCGTCGTCGTTGGCCAGCACGCCGGCGGCGGCGTTGACGCTCAGCGCCTCGCCCGGGGTGGCCTCGTACGGGCCGTCCGGCGCGGCGATGGGATCGAGGTTGGCCAGCGCCTCGATCTCGGCGGCCGACAGCACGCGGTCGTAGAAGCGGACGTCGTCGATCAGCCCGTCCCACGAGCCCCTGCTGTCCTTGGCGCCCTTGCCGATGAGGAGCTTGGTGGCCGAGTCGATGTACCCGCCGACGGCAGCCTTCTGCGAGCCGGGCGTCTGCAGCACGCCGTCCAGGTACACCTGGATCTGCCCGGGCGACTGCCACGCCATGACGACGTGCTGCCAGTCGGTCGTCTGGACCTCCTGCCGGCTCTCCCACTGCGTGTAGCCGGTCGACGTGTTGACGCCGGCCTTGATGCCGTCGGGCTTGCCGCCCTGGCTCGCCAGGGCCTTGTCGTAGCGAATGCCGTACTCGTCCTTCCCATCGGGGTTGGTCCAGTTGAAGATGCCGTGGTCGTTGTTCTCGGCGTCATCGGCCTCGACCCACGCGGCGAACGTGAAGGCGGTCAGCCCGTTGATGTAGAGCTCGGCGTCCCCATCGACGAGGTACGTTCCGGCCGTGCCGTTGAACTCCATGGCGCCGCCGATGCGCCCGCCGGGTGTCCACGTCGCACCGACGACGGTCATGTCGTGACCGCGCCCGCTGTCGTCGGATGCTACGGCGCCCTCATTCTCGTCGAACGTCCACCAGCCCAGGAGGCTCTGGTCCACTTCGCCGAAGTAGAAGGTGGCCTCGGCGCCGTCCTCAACGGGATTGCCGGCGAGGTCCTCGACGGCCTCGACGGCCAGCGTGTAGGACGTCTCGTCCACGAGGGCCGCCGACAGCGACAGTGTGACCCTGTTGGCTTCCGGCCCCCAGGTTGCGGTGGCAATGGAGACGCCCTCGCCGGCGGCGCTGGCGAGCGTGTAGTTCGCGACGGTCTCCGCCGAGGACTCCTTGACGGCCTTGCCGAAGAGGACCGTCACCGTCGTCTCGTCGACGGCGCCGGCGGACTGGAGGCTCGGCCTCGGGGTCGCCGGCAGGGGATCGGACGGGTCGCTCTCGTAGCCGTCGAGGTTGACGGCCGAAACCTGGTACGCGTACGTCTGCGTCTCGTCCAGGCCGGTATCGCTGTACGCGGTCGCAGACGCCGTGCCCATCCGCGAGCCGTCCCGGTAGACGACGTAGTGGGCCACGCCGCTTTCGGCGTCCGTCGACGCACCCCAGCTCAGCTCGATGCGCTGGCTGTTGATGGGCATGGCCTGGAGGTTCGCGGGGACGGACGGCGGCGTCATGTCGGCGTCTTCCGGGCGGAACGGCGACAGCCGGACAGCCGGAATCGGCAGCTCCGGATGCGCGGGGTCCTCCCATTCGTCGCCGGGAAGCTGCCAGCGGACGGCCAGGTTGTCGTTGCCGCCATCTTCCTTGTGGAGGGCCTCGATGTAGTACCGCTGCCCGGCCTGAAGGTAGATCCCCACCGACCGCTGCGAGACGTACTTGTCCCACTCGCGGGAGTTGGTGTAGCCGGAGACGTAGGCGATGCGCTGCTTGCTGGCGGAGGTGTCGTCGGTGGACAGGTACAGCTCCCCGGCGTTGTCGCTGGCGATCCAGAACGTGTACTCGCCGGCGACGGGGGGGTGGACGTACCCGCGGATGCGCGTGCCGTAGCTGTCGCCCCAACCGACGGGCGCCTCGAAGCTGGTGAGCTCCTCCCGGCCGTCGGGGTCGAGCGGGTAGTCGGGGTCGCTGGTGAGATCCGTGACGGCCGAGCCGCTGATGCCCGTCCACCACTCGCGCAGGATCGTGCCGGAGCCGTGCGGCTGGTAGACGAACGTCTGCTGGAGCGCGGGCGGAAGCAGGCTGCCGGAGACCGCCGTCACCCCCGCGGCCCCACCCGTGACCGTGAGCGTGTACTCCTGGTTGTCGTCGAGCGCCGAGACGGTCAGCGTAACGGTGCGCTGGTCTCCCGTGTCGAGCGAGGCCGAGGCAACCGTCTCTCCGGTCACGTCATAGTGGGCCTGATCCTCGGCCGAAGCCTGCATGAGCGGCTCGGAGAAGACCAGCACGATGGTCGTGGCGTTGGGCAGGTTGAACGATTCGATACCGGGGATTCCCGCCTCGACGGCGTTCGACAGGTCGCTTTCGCGCCCGTCGGGATTCACCGCCGAGACCCGGTACGTGTAGCTGACGGCCGGCGAGACGCCCGTGTCGACGTAGCCCACCGTCGCCGTCGTGTCGTGCTCGGCCCCGTCCCGGTAGATCACGTAGTGATCGACGCAGCTCTGCGGGTCTAGCGCGGGATCCCAGGCCAGCTCGATCTCCACGCCGCCGACGTTGGCAGCCGTGAGGTTCCCGGGCGTCGAGGGCGGCGTCGTGTCCAGATACGTGTTGACGGCGCCCGGCGTGCCGTCGGTCGTGCCCGACGCCCAATGACTGGCGTCGTTCCCGTAGACGTCGGGGCTGATGCGGGCCAAGGACGCGCCCGTGCCGTCCGGCTCGACGGGCCAGGGGGTGCGGTCGTCGTAGTTCACGTAGTCGACGCGGACGTAGGGGAGGTAGCCGCTGGCCTCGGGCGTGACGGCCCGGAAGAGCTTCACCTTCTCGCCGGCGTTGCTCAGGCTGCCGGTGTACGTGCCGATGACCGGGATGCCGCTGCCGGCGACGACGTACCGCGCGTCGAACGCGTCGTAGTTGCGCACCAGCACGGCATACGCGCCGGGAGCCAGCATCGCCGACGCGTGGGTCGTGGACCACGACGCCAGCACGGGGTCGTCCAGGAGCACCTCCTGGCCGGTGCGGACGAACTTCACCTGGTCCGCGATCGTCCACTTGCCCGGGTCGTCCGTCCCGCGCGTCAGCACGACCTGCCCGCTGCCGCTGAAGTCGTACGTGCCGAGTGAGGCCCAGCCCCCGGGATCCGTGTGGACCAGCTCGTCGTCCTGGTCGATCTCCACGACGGTCGTCCCGCCGGCGTGGGTGACGCCGTAGAAGGCGTGACCGTCGAGGTCGCGCTGGTCGCCCAGGGCGTCGAGCAGGTCCCACCGTGCGAAGACCTCGTACGTGTCGGTCGCCAGCGCGGCGGTCTGCC
>CAZXOC010000464.1:0-1244 GCA_964642165.1 uncultured Planctomycetaceae bacterium
TGTACTACCTATTCCTCAAGCCGTCGCTCATCCCGCCGCCCGTGCTCCAACCCGCTCCCACGCCGCCCGCGCGTTGAGACGCCGGCCCCCACAACGCCGCGCCGGGACGCCGACACGGCGGACCCGATCGCCCGATCCCCGCGCCCGGCGTGCGATCAAGTGCGCAATGGCCGATCTGCCTCTTGCGTCGCCGCGGTGCAGGGCAAGGGCCTTCCCCGGCCGCCGGCAACGAGCCGATCCAGCTCGCGCCAGCCCGGCCGGGCGAGTCCGAACAGAGCAGAAACAGAAGCTCTTCTGAGTTTCTCCATTGACAAATCGCCTCTTCGGTCTAGAATAGGGATAAGAGGGGTAGTTCGCGCGTGCAGGATCCACCTACGCCCTCTCGTGGCACGGCCGCAGGGCGCGCCCACGCCTTGTCGGCCGCAGTGGACCCTCGCCATCTGGCTGGACCTCTGGTGCCACGGTCGCGTAGTGTGCGAACGTGCCTTGGTGACCACGACGAGCCCCCGCCGTTGCAGCGGATCGCGTCCGGCACGGCCGTGAAGTGCGCGAACGTGTCTCTCCGACCGTAAAGCATTTTCAAAAAGCGTGTTGGGGTTCCGATCTCTCTACACAGGAGACTCATGATGACTGTTACCACACCACGGAAACGCGCGGCCAACCGCGCCAACGCCGCCAAGTCCACCGGGCCGAGGACGCCCGAGGGCAAGCGGCGAGCCAGCCGCAACGCCGTCATTCACGGCCTCTTCTGCCGGTCCGTCCTGCTGCCCGGCGAGGATGCGGAGAGGCTGCGACGCCTCCGCCACGGCATCATCGGCCGCATCCGGCCGCGGGACGAACTGGAGCGAGCGCTGGCCGACCGCGTGGTCTGCCAAACCTGACGGCTCCGCCGCGCCGCGGCCTTCGAGTGCCGCGTCATCACCTCGAAGACGGCGGAGGACCTGGCCGACCGGCGGCACTACACGGCCATCTACGGCCACAAGCCGCCGCTGGACGCCGGGCAGGTCGTCCTCGATCTGCTGAGGGAGGATGTGCTGCCGAAGCTCTCGCGCTACGAGCAGCGGATCGAGCGGAGCATGTACCGCGCCATCCAGGAGTTGCGGCGGCTCAAGAAGCGATCGCTGCCCGAGGGGGAGTGGATCGACCCGGAGGAGGAAGAGGCGGCGGAGTGGGCCGCGGAGGGAGAGCGGATGCGCGAAACGAAGCCAACGGGGGAGTATTCCGAGAATGGGAGGCTGGCGGAG
>CAZXOC010000464.1:1344-4193 GCA_964642165.1 uncultured Planctomycetaceae bacterium
CGAGGACGAGGACGAGGGCGACAGGGGGGCGTCGGCTCGGGAGGAGATGGCGTTGGGGCGCGAAACGAAGCCAACGGCAGAGAATTCCGATAATATCATGCTGGCGCCGCCGCTGCCGGAGCCGCCGCCGGGACCGATCGATCCGTTCCAGGAAGCCCGCGACCGCATCCACGGGCGCAAGCCGCGGCGACAGCCTCAGACGGCCGCGCCGCAGACGCCGGCGCCGGTCGATCCCTTCCAGGAGCTGCGCGACCGCATCCACCGTCGCAAGCCGCGGTCGCCTCAGACGGCCGCGCCGCAGGCGCAGCCGGCGCCGGTCGATCCCTTCCAGGAGGCCCGCGCTCGCATCCACGGCCGCAAGCGGCGGCGGTAGGCGGCGGCGGGCCGGACCGGGCACATTGCGTGACGAAGCCGCTTCCACCCGCGCACCGCGTTTGCGCTTGCCGGATAGGCCGTTTGTGGTATGCTCATCCCTGCTCCGGCCCGCCAAGGGAGCAGCGGAGTAGCCGACCCTCGACCAAGGGCAAGGGCGTTCTCGCTCAATCGCACCTGCCCCCAGGCCATCACCGGCCGAGTTCCGTCTGCCGGACCAGCGTCCGGGCCCGTGCATGGAGGGGCGAGATGAGAGCGTCACCGTGCCGTAGATGGGGGCTGATCCTGATCCCCTTGCTTCCAGCCGTGGTTGCTTCGGCGTCTCCCGGGGATCTGACCGCCACGTGGGACGGTGCCACGGGCGACTGGACCGACCCGATCCACTGGACCACGGACCCGCTGTACCCCGACAACGGCAACGGCGGGCAGAGCTTTGGCGCCGTCATCCAGGCCGGCAGCGTCACGCTGAACGACTTCGTGACCGTCAATGACCTCGTGCTGGACGCCGATCTGGACGGCGGCGCCGGGTTCCTGACGGTCCAGGGCGCGGCGGCGTGGAACGGCGGAACGATGGGCGGCCGGGGGACGCTGCTGGTCGCGCCGGGGGGCAGCCTGGACATCGACGGCGGGGGCGGGCAGGCCCTCGATGGCTGGCAGGTGCTGAACCGAGGCGCCGCCGGCTGGTCGGGCGGGACGCTTGCCGTCGAGGGCTGCGGGCTGCTGGCCAACCACGGCTCGCTGGAGACGGCCGGCGGCACGGTCAGCGGCACCGGGACGTTCAGCAACAACGGCGAGCTGAGCAAGTCCGGCCCCGATCCGCTTCGGTTGGAGTGTGCCTTCCACAACAGCGGCCACGTGACGCTGGATGCCGGCGTGATGCAGCTCCGCCGCCAGGGCAGCAGCAGCGGCACGTTCCATCTGGCCGAAGGCGCGGCGGTGGAGGTCTACGACCGCTACGAGCTCCGCGGCGGCGCCGTGACCGGGGAGGGCGCGTTCCGCGTTCCCGCCGAGGACTGGACCTACCTGTCCGTCACCGGGCCCGTGTCGATCGAGAACCTCCAGACCGACGGCCTGAGCGTGCTCCGGAGCGACGGCACGGTCACGGTCACGAACCGGTTCGAGATGCGAAGCTGCATCGCGCAGTGCCACGTCGTCATCGCGGAAGGCGCGACGGCGGAGATCGGGGGCGGAACGTGGCAGACGCGGTTGGAGTACCGCTCGCTCACGAATAACGGCACGGTCCGGGACACGGTCGGGATCCGCCTCGAGGATGGCAGCACGGTCACCAACAACGCCCTGTACGAGACCCCCGGCGGCGGGAGCATCAGCGGCGAGGAGGACTGCCGTTTCGAGAACAACGGCACGTTCCGCGCCGGTTCCGGCTTCAAGCAGACGATCCGGGTGACGTTCGACAACAGGGCCGTGGTGGAGGTCCGCGACATCGACCTGGTCTTTGACGACTACGAGCACTGCGTTCAGTACCAATGGGGCACCGGCACGCTGACCGGTGGGACGTGGCTGGTCGCCGACGGCGGCGAGATCGACGTCGACGGCAGGAGCATCCGGGAGAGCCACGCCACGGTCACCATCAGCGGCTGGAACTCCACGTGGGGCAACCTCCAGTACCTGAGGCGCAACGCCGGGTCCCTGACGATCTCGGCGGACCAGAAGTTCCAGACGACCGGCGGCGCGTTGACCAACACGGGCACGATCACCATCGCCGGGGCCGCCAGCGAGCTCAGCGTCAAGACCGGCGGCTGCACCCAGACGGCCGGGGCCATCGTCCTGGCCGGCGGGACCTTCCAGGCGAGCAGCGTGGACGTCCAGGGCGGCGCGCTGCAGGGGTGCGGCGTCGTCGAAGCCAGCCTGGACAGCGCCGGTGCGCTGGCCCCGGGCGACCCGGCCGGCACGATCGAGATCACCGGGCAACTGCGGTTGCTCGAATCGGCCGAACTCCTCGTGGAACTCGGCGGGCGGGACCAGGGCGTGGAGCACGACCTGGTCCGCGTCGGCGGCGCCGTCACGCTCGGAGGCCAACTGGCCGTGAGCTTCCTCGACGGGTTCGACAGCGACGTCGCCTCGTCGGACGTCCTCGTGATCCTCAGCACCGACAGCGTCCTGGACGGGGCCTTCGCCAACGTCGCCAACGGCGAGACGCTGCCGACGGCCGACGGGGTGGGCTTCTTCGACGTGCATTACGGGCCGGGCAGCCCGTTCGGCACCGGCGAAGTGGTCCTGACGGACTACCGGGCGGTCCCCGAGCCGGCCTCGCTGTCGCTGCTCGCCCTGGGCGCCCTGGCGTGGCTTGGGCCGGGCAGGCGTAACCGGGGCGTGTGATCGCGGGGCGTCGTGCCGGGGCGTTAACGCACGGCGGGGCGGGACGGGTCAGCGCGACGCCTTCGCCGGAGACAGCAGGACCCAGCGCAGGCCCATGGACTGCCACTTGGGTTTGGGCTTCGGCTGAACGGTGAGGGTGT
>CAZXOC010000465.1:0-2591 GCA_964642165.1 uncultured Planctomycetaceae bacterium
CTGAGTTGTGTGGACTTGCATCCCGAAGAACACAACTCGGAGAGTTGTGCCACCCCGGTCGCGGACCGGCGGACTCCCGTGTCCGGGCCCTCGCTTCCCGATCCGCCCGCGCGTCACTCCTTCTTGCTGAGGCGGCGAAGCGCGGCGCGGGCCTGCGTCGAAAGCCGGTCGCCGGTCTCCCCGCCCGCCAGGTCCTTCAGCAGGGCGACGCCCTTGTCGGTGCCGATGCGTTCGAGCACGCGGACGGCGCGGGCTGCGCGGCACGCCCCGGGCCTCGACGGGTAGGGCAGGGCGCACGCGGCCAGGAGGGCTTTGGCCCTCGCCTTCAGCTCGTCGGACTCGCTCGTCCTCATCGCCGCGCGGAGAGCGGGTTCGGCGCCCGGGCCGACGATGCCCAGACGCTCTGTCGCCTTGGCTCGCGTCGCCCAGTCGTTGGCGGCGAGGTCGCCGACCAGGCGCCGGACCTGGCCGGGAGCGGTGCGGAGCGGCTTGAGCTTCCCGGCCAGGAACTCGGCGGCCGGGGCCCCGCAGGACACCATCGCCTGCGTCGCCTGGTACCCATCGAGCAGCCTCTCGCCGGCGAGGCGTTTCCACAACGCCGTCAGGGGCCGCGCGGTCGAGCGTTCGGCGCTCGGTGGCACCGCGCGGTAGGGGAAGCTCCACCACCAGATCATCGCCTCGCGGGCCGTGGCGAACTTCCGGCCGGTGACCTTCTTCAGGGCGTCGAAGATGGTGCCGCCGAAGGTGGTTCTCTCGGCGGCGTGTTGGATGAGCACGGCCGCGGCCTCCGGGCCGCCGATGTTCGCGATGGCCCACATGCACGGGTCGTTTTGCGCGTAGCGGGGCGTTCGCAGCAGCAACGCGAGGTCCGCCAGCGCGTGGCGGAAGGCGGGTCGGCCCAGCACCTTCAGGGCCGGGGCGGACACGCGGCTCTCCCGGTCTCTGGCGAGCTCGATGAGGAGCTTCGCGTCGGTCGGCCTCCTGAGCTTGCCCATCGCCAGCGCGCAGGCCGCCCGGGTCCACGGTTCACGGTCTCCGGCCAGCCGCTCGAGGTGCGGCGCGAGCCGCTCGGGCAGGCGGGCCGCAAGGATCTCCGCGGTGTACTGCCGCAGCCGGGCGCTGTCGTGATGGGTCAGCTCCACCAGCCGCTCGGCCAGGCCTGCCGGGTGCGACTCCGGCCGCCACTCCAGGTCGCGCAGGGCGCGCGTGCAGTCGACAAGGACCCCGACCCGCGTGGACGCCAGGCCTTCGCGGATCGCCGCGCGAACCGCCGCGGTGTCGAACTGCGTCAGCGCGCCCATCATGACGTAGTCGCCCGCCTCGGCGCGCCATCGCTTCAACAGCGCGTCGACGAGCCGGGCGGGGCGGGCCGTGCTGAACCGGGCGATGAACCCGGCCAGCTCCGCCGCCCTGTGACGGATGGGCTGGTCGCGGTGGCCCAGCGCCTCGATCAGAACGCCCATGGCGCTGGCGAGGTCCGCGGCGTCGCCCCGCAGGGCGTTTCGGAAGTCTCCCTCCGCTCCGGCCCGGTCGGCGCGGCGCCCGCTGGCCAGGGCGACCCGGCAGAAATCGGCGTAGCTCTGCTGGGTCAGGGAGCGTCGATGGGCCTCCTTGTCCAGGAGCCAGTAGCGGGGGTCCCGCGTCTCCTTGCCCAGGCGGCGGCAGAGGTACCGGTAGCGGAGCTTCGCGGGCAGCTTCGCCAGGGCGCCCGATTCGTCGACCGCCCACGCCAGGTGGTACTGGACATCGCCGCTCGCCGCGGCGGTCGTCCGCAGCAGGTGCGGCACGGCGCCCGGCCCCAGGACGATCAGTCGCTCCCGGACGAGGAAGACCTCCTCGTCATTCGCGAGCGCTCGCACAAGCCCCTCGACCTGCGTCGCGCCCACGCGGAGGCCGGCCCTGTTGCGGGGCAGGCGGAAGCTGCCCCCGACGGCCTGCCACCACCGCTTCCAGTCGGCGGAGGTCTGGCGGAGCTTCCGCCCGCTGAGGCGCCACAGCGCCCAGGTCGCGGCGGCGTAGGGCACGTGGCCGCGATCGTGCTTCGCCGCCCGCGCAAGGGCATCGATCAGTATGGGCACCGACTGGCGGTCGCCCAGCAGCCCCAGCAGGGCCGCGAGGCGCTCCATCTCGGCATCGGCCGTCTTGGTTGCCGCCAGGGCGCGATTGCACACCCTCGTCGCCGCTTCGCCGAGGCCCAGCAGCTCGCGCACCTCCGCGTGCTTCCCCGGGGCCGCCGTGACCGCCCTGTCGCCTCGGGAGGCCACAAACGACACGTACGGCAGCCAGTTGTTGCTTCGCTCGAGCGGACCGGGCGCGATGCTGCTGATCATCGCCGCGACGCGGAAGCCCGGATACCACGTGGCGTGGATCCTGGCCAACAGCGCCTCGGCGCGCTGCTCCTTGGTGCGGCTCCGGCGTGGGGGTTGTTCTTTCGCCGCCGCGGGCCCGAACAGCATCGACACGCCGGCCGCCGCCAGGAGGGCACGGCCGATCGGTCCCATCGTCGCGGTTGCGCCCGCGACACTCCCGTGCACGGGCGCTGTCGCCGGCGGCAGGTCGGCTCTGCCTCGCCGTGTGGTCCACGTTCTCAT
>CAZXOC010000465.1:2691-4164 GCA_964642165.1 uncultured Planctomycetaceae bacterium
AGCCTGTGGATAACCGGCATGAGGCCCGGCTAAGGCCCGCGTGAAGAGGCACTTGCAGATACCTTTAACGCATCTTCACTTGTGAGTATGTCCCGCCGGGCCCCGGGATCACCGGCCACTCATGTAGGGAAATAACCTGATGGCGCCGACCTCCGGCGACTTCGACTACCCGCTGCCGGCCGAGTTGATTGCCCAGCGGCCCATCGCCCGGCGAGACCAGTCCCGCCTGATGATCCTGCGCCGAGCGGAGCATCGCTGGCGTCATCACACGTTCGCGGAACTGCCATCGCTGCTGCGGCCGGGCGACCTGATGGTCCTCAACGACACCCGAGTCGTTCCGGCGAGGTTTTTCTGTCGCCGCGAGAGCGGGGGGAAGATCGAAGGGCTGTTCCTGCGGACGGTGGCCGAGGGGCGGTGGGAGGTGCTGCTGCGGAACGCCGGCCGGTGTCGGATCGGCGAGACGCTGCATGTGGCGGGCGCCGGCGGCGAGGCCGAGCTGGAGCTGCTCGAGCGGCATGCCGACGGCTTGTGGCACGTGGGCCCGAGGCCGGTGCGGCCGGCGGCGGAGGTGCTGGCCGATGTGGGGCGGACGCCGCTGCCGCCGTACATCCGCCGGCCGGCGGAGCCGGACCGGCCGGGCGACATGGAGCCGCTGGACCGGGATCGCTACCAGACGGTCTACGCGGCGCGGGACGGGGCGGTGGCGGCCCCGACGGCCGGGCTGCACTTCACCCGGGCCGTCCTCGCGGACCTGGCGGCGCGGGGCGTCGAGACGGTTCGCGTCACGCTGCACGTCGGCCTGGGGACGTTCCAGCCGGTCAAGACGGAGGACCTGGCCGCCCACCGGATGCACGCCGAGTGGTACGAGCTTCCGGGCGAGGCGGCCGAGGCGCTCAACGCCGCCCGCGCGGCGGGGCGGCGGATCGTCGCGGTGGGCACGACGTCGGTACGGGTCCTGGAGACGGCCGCCGCCGATGGCGGGCCTCTCGGCGCGAGGCGTGGGTGGACGGACCTGTTCCTCCACCCGCCGGCGGAGTTCCGGGTGGTGGGCGCCCTGATCACGAACTTCCACCTGCCGAGAAGCACGCTGCTGATGCTGGTCGCGGCGTTCTGTGACCCCGGCGGCACGACGGGCGTCCGGACGATCCTGGACGCCTACGCCGAGGCCGTCCGCCTGCGCTACCGCTTCTACTCCTACGGCGACGCCATGCTGATCGAGTGAGTCCCGCGTTCCCGCCCGGCCTCCGGGCTTGGTAGAAGCGTATGCCTTTGTCATACAGACGGTTGCGGACAACGTGCCCGGGGCAGGCCCCGCCGAAAGCGTTCCCCACCGCGAAACAGGGCCAACCAGCGTGGACCCGAAGAGCCAGCACTCCGGAATCCATGCAACCCAAAGCTCTTTTAGCAAAAACGTTACGTCTCCCCGCTGCGGGCCGGACCGTTGCCTGGACAGCGCGTCTCTGACTCTGAGGC
>CAZXOC010000466.1:0-4154 GCA_964642165.1 uncultured Planctomycetaceae bacterium
GGCGGAGCTGGTACGACTTCGGCAACGGCGCGTTCGGCGACTGGGGCCCGCACACGCTGGACACCACGCACCGGTTCCTGAAGCTCGGCCTGCCGACGGAGACCGAGGCGCTCAAGCTCGACGGGCCCAACCAGTGGATCTTCCCGCAGGCATCGACCATCGCCTTCCGCTTCCCCGCGCGGGGCGAGATGCCGCCGGTGACGATCACCTGGTACGACGGCGTGAAGAACCTGCCCCCCCGCCCGAAGGAGCTCGGGGCCAAGCGTCGCATGGACTCCTGCGGGAAGATCATCTACGGCAAGGAGTTCGTCTTCAAGGGCGGCACGCACAGCGCCACGCTGCGGATCATTCCCGAGAGCAAGATGAAGGAGGTCGCCGGGCGGTTGCCCAAGACCACCGGCAGGCACTCCAGCCACGCCGCGAACTTCCTGCTGGCGGCCATGGGGCGGGAGAAGACCCGCTCGTCCTTCGACATCTCGGGGCCGCTGACCCAGGTGTTCCTGCTCGGCGTGATCGCCCAGCGGCTAGGCGGCAAGCTCGTTTTCGACCCCAAGACCAAGCAGATCACGAACAACGAGATCGCCAACAAGCTGCTCGTCGGCTACCCGCCGCGCAAGGGCTGGGAGCAGTACTACAAGATGGCCTAGCCCTCCCGCGAGGAACTGCTGCGTCGTCGTCAGGACCCGCCGGCCTCCGCGAACCCCTCAAGGGCAGCGTGTCAGACTGCTGTTGCGCGCCGGCCCGGGAGCGATCCGGCGACCCCGGAGTGGGACCGATAGACCGCGCTACCGCAACGAAAGGAGATATGGCCATGGGATCGCAGACTGAGTGGAAGGTCCAGGGCGTCCTGATCGCTTCGGTTGTTCTCGTGGCGTCGATGGTCGCTGCTGCGGCCTCGGGCGGCAAGACTGCCAAGAAGGCCCCGGCCCGGGCGCCGACGACCGCGGACGCCGGTACGGCGGCGCTGCACGTCACGGTCTATGAGACGAAGCTGCCCGCCGGCCGCATCGCCGACATGGATGCCCGGGCCCTGCAGGCCAAGGCCGAGACGACCGCCGGCCTCCAGGCCGCCCTGGCCAAGCTTGGAGAGACGAGGATCCTCTATCACGCGTACCAGCTCGCAGGCCTCGCGGGGGAGACCCGCATCCAGCTCGGTTCCCGGAGGCCGCTGCTCGTCAGCAGCCGCATGATCGGGACCGGTCCGCGGACGACGGGGAGGCCCAGGCCCTCGAGCAGCTCTCGGCCGCCGAGCGGCTCGCGGCTCCCCAGCGACGTGCGGACGACGCCGGGCCCGCGCTCGTCCGGGGCTTCTCGCCCACTGGGCATGTCGCGGATCAACACCGTCCAGTATGAGCAGATCGGAATGGTCTTCGAGCTGTTCGTCGAGTCAAAGGGCGGCAAGCCCAAGGGCGTGCTGCACACGCGCATGACCCTCGAGCTCTCGGCCCTGGCCGACAGCAGCGTGGAGATCAGCAAGGACGTCAAGGCCGTCGAAGTCCGGCGAGTCCAGATGGAGCAGATCGGCGAGATGCGCATCGCCCGCCCGGTCGTCACGATCCACGTGGACGGTTCCTCGCGTGTGAAGGGCGCGTCCCCCACGGCCTACGTCTGCCGCGTCCTGCTGAGCGAAGCTCCGTAGCCGCCGCCGACGGATCCGTCTCCAGCGTCGCCGTAGCGCGGCGATCCCGCGTCGCGATGAGGAGAAGACGACACGGCGAGGTCGCCCGCGTCCGCGTTGCGTGCTTTGCGCGACGTTGTCGGCTGCGCGAATGCATTGACGTGCGTCGATCGGCCGATATAATCCGTGTACGGGTCGGCGCCGCACGGCGCCGCGACACGAGGAGCACGATGCGGACGCTTCCGGACAACCGGATGGCACGGCGGACCGGCCGAAAGGCCCGGACCGGACGCGTCCGCGCCCGCATGATCCCCCCGATCGCCATACGCCACGGGCCGTAGGGCGGTCGTCGGACGCTGCTTCGCACAACCGACCGCCCTGGGCCGATCGCGTGGCTCAGGGCGTTCTTTTGCCCTTTTCAACCTCCGCACGAGCCCTTATGGTTTCGTGCCTTACGACCCTTGATCCGATCGCTCGCCCGGCGGGTGCCTTCCGGCCGCCGACGCGAGCGCCGAAGGAGCCGGACCGATGAGTGACCCCGCCAGGGAGAAATCCTACCGAGACACGCTGAACCTGCCGAAGAGCGACTTCGACATGCGGGCCGGGCTGCGCAAGAAGGAGCCCGCGATCCAGGCCGAGTGGAGGGAGAGGAACCTCTACGGCCTGGTCCGCCGGGCGCGCGACGGCGGCGAGCGGTTCATCCTCCACGACGGCCCGCCGTACGCCAACGGCAACATTCACATGGGCACGGCGCTGAACAAGGTGCTCAAGGACGTCGTCGTGCGGGTCAAGAACATGGCGGGCTGCGACGCGCCGTACGTGCCCGGGTGGGACTGCCACGGGCTGCCCATCGAGGACAAGGTCATGCGCACGCTGGGCGAGGCGGCGAAGGACATGCCCCCGATGGAGATCCGCCGGCGCTGCCAGGGCTACGCCGAGAAGTTCGCGGGCCTCCAGAGCGAGCAGTTCCAGCGACTCGGCGTGATGGGCGAGTTCTCCAAGCCCTACATCACGATGGACCCGCGGTACGAGGCCGCCGTCCTGGAGGTCTTCGCGCGCCTCGTCGAGCAGGGGCTGGTCTACCGCCAGCTCAAGCCGGTGCACTGGTCGATCGAGAACCGCACGGCCCTGGCCGACGCGGAGCTGGAATACCACGATCGCGACGACGTGAGCATCTACGTGGCGTTCCAACTGGTCGGCGGCCGACTGGACGTCCTGCCGGCCGTCGAGGGGGTGACCCCGGCGCTGCTGATCTGGACGACCACGCCGTGGACGCTGCCGGCGAACCTGGCCGTGGCGGTCCACCCGCGCTACCCGTATGCCTGCGTGCGGGCCGAGACCGCCGACGGCGAGTTCCTGTTCGTCGTCGCCGACGAGCGGGTGCGGCCCGTGACGGACGTGCTGCGGGCGAAGCGCCCGGACTACCTGCGCTCCTTCGAGGTGCTCGGCACGGTCAAGGGGCAGGAGCTGCTGGACGCGGAGCTGCGGTACGCCCATCCGCTGGCGGCCGAGAAGCACTGCCCGGTCGTGCCGGCGGATTACGTCACGCTCGCTGACGGCACGGGGCTGGTCCACACCGCGCCGGGGCACGGGGCGGAGGACTACGGCACGGCCCTGAAGTGCGACCTGGAGATCTACTGCCCCGTCCAGGCCGACGGGACGTTCGACGATACGGTGCCCCCGTGGCTGCGCGGGCTGACGGTCTGGCAGGCGAACCCGAAGGTCACGGAGTTCCTGGCCGAGGCGAAGACGCTGCTGCTGGAGGAGGCGATCCGCCACTCCTACCCGCACGACTGGCGGAGCAAGACGCCGACGATCTTCCGCGCGACCGAGCAGTGGTTCATCTCGGTGGACCGCCCGATGGCGGAGAACGGGCGCTCCCTGCGGGAGATGGCGATGGAGGTCTGCCGCCGGGCGGTCGACGAGGGCGGCGTGGAGTTCGTCCCCGCCTGGGGACGCAACCGCATCGCCGGCATGCTCGAGAGCCGCCCCGACTGGTGCATCTCCCGCCAGCGCTACTGGGGCCTGCCCATCCCCGCGTTCTACAACGCCCGCGGCGAGCCGCTGATGACGCCCGCCAGCGTGCGGGCCGTCGCCGCGGTCGTCGCCGAGAAGGGCTCCGACGCGTGGTACACGCTCAGCCCGGCCGAGCTCCTGGCGGGCTACGATCCGGCCGCGGACGACGCCGTCGAGCACCCCGAGCGCTTCGACGTGCAGGAGCTGCGCCGCGGGGAGGACATCTTCGACGTGTGGTTCGAAAGCGGCTCGAGCTGGGCGGCGGTGGCCGTCGAGATGGGGCTGGTCGACGAGATCCCCGTCGATCTCTACCTGGAAGGCTCCGACCAGCACCGCGGGTGGTTCCAGCTCTCGCTGCTGCCGGCGCTGGGCGACCGGGCCCGCGCGCCGTTCCGGACCGTGCTCACCCACGGCTTCGTCGTCACCGAGGACGGCTACAAGATGAGCAAGTCCCTCGGCAACGCGATCGACGTGATCGAGCAGCTCGACCGGCGCGGGGCCGACATCCTCCGCCTGTGGG
>CAZXOC010000467.1:0-4143 GCA_964642165.1 uncultured Planctomycetaceae bacterium
GCGAACATCGACTTCTTGAAGGCCAGCAGCGTCAGCATGCCCTCCTCGATCGTGCCCTTG
The DNA here is from genome assembly GCA_964642165.1 of uncultured Planctomycetaceae bacterium. Lineage (GTDB taxonomy): Bacteria > Planctomycetota > Phycisphaerae > SM23-33 > SM23-33 > CAYRVX01. Next base: position 61 of record CAZXOC010000467.1, read on the forward strand.
GCGATGAAGTGCACCACGCGGACCGGGCGCTGCTGCCCGAGGCGGTGCACCCGCCCGATGCGCTGCTCCAGCACGGCGGGGTTCCACGGCTGGTCCATGTTGACGACGACGGAGGCGGCCTGCAGGTTCAGCCCCACGCCGCCGGCGTCGGTGGACAGGAACAGCCGGCACGAGGGCTCCTCGCGGAAGCGCCCGATCAGGTCCTTGCGTTTGCGGCTGGGCACGCTGCCGTGGAAGAGCACGTGGTCCCAGTTGCGCCGCCCCAGGCGCCGCACGATCAGCTCATGCATGCGAAGCCACTGGCTGAAGATGACCACCTTGGCCTCGTCGTCCTCCAGCACGTCGGACAGCAGGGACAGCAGCTCGTCGGCCTTGCAGCCGTGGTCGGTCTCCTGGTCGACCAGGTACGTGCTGTCGCAGCTCATCCGCATTCGCTGGAGCGCCGCGGTGAGGCGGCGCTGGTCGATCTCGGACAGGAAGCCGTACCGCCGCCACTTGTGCACGATCCGCCCGACGATCTCGCGGTTCTCCTCGTGGTGCCGCATCTGCTCGTCGGTCATCGGCACGAAGAACCGCTTCTCGAGCCGCTCGGGCAGCTCGCCGAGCACCTCGTCCTTCGTCCGCCGGATCAGGATGGGCCCGAGCGTCCGCCCGATCCCCGAGAGGTTGCGGTAGCCCACCACCTTGCCGTGGTCGTCGACGTGCTGGTGCGTCGCGAGGAAGCGGAACATGGGCCCCAGCCGGTGACGGTCCACGAACTCGACGATCGAGTGCAGCTCTTCCAGGCGGTTCTCCAGCGGCGTGCCCGTCAGGACCAGGGCGTGGTCCGAGGCGAGCTGCTTGACGCTCTTGGCGGTGCGCGTCTTCCAGTTCTTGATGCGCTGGGCCTCGTCGAGAATGATCAGGTCCGGCCGCGACCGCTGGATGTCGTCGAGGTCGCGATAGACGACGTCGTAGTTGACGATCCGGTAGAAGGCCTCGGCGGCGTAGCCCCGCTGCCGCTGGGAGGGCGGCCCCTCCACCACCACCGCGGAGCGGTCGGCGAACTTCTCGATCTCGCGCAGCCACTGGTGCTTCAGGGAGGTCGGCGAGACGATCAGGACGCGCTCGACCCCGGCGGCTCGCGCGAGGATCTCGGCGACGGCGATGGCCTCGACGGTCTTGCCGAGCCCCATGTCGTCGGCCATGAGGCAGCGTCCGGCCCGGGCGGCGCGCAGCGCGCCGGTGCGCTGGTAGGGATAGAGGGGCACCTTCAGGAGCTTCGCGAAGGCGCGGCTGTCGGGGCCGCTGGGGAACATTTGGTCGATGCGGCGGGCCAGCTCGGCGCGGCTGCGAACCTCGGCGATGAAGCCCAGCGCGTCGTCGTAGCAGCGCAGCTCGTGGCCGTTGGTCGGGGCGTTCCGGAGGAACAGGTGGACGCGCCGATAGGCGTCGCCGCGCAGGACGCCGTCGGCGGCGAAGTAGCGTGCGGCCAGCTTCCGCAGCGACGCGGGACACGCCAGGCCCGGGCGGAAGACCACCTCGCGCTTCGCGCCGTATCGCAGGTAGACCTCCGAATACGGCGGCTGGAAGCCCTCGGCGAAGGCCCGCCGGGCGCCGCGCTTGCGGCGCAGGCGCGCCAGGGCGTACTCGACGTGCTTGCAGGTCCCCAGCGTGTTGGTGGTGAAGTCCGGGCAAGAGCAGTAGTTCTCGCCGAGCCCCTCCCCGCGGATCGCCACGCGGTAGCTCCGCCGCGTCTGCGGATTGGTGACGCGAAACTCCGAGAAGATCTCCTCGCCGCCGATGTTCTTCAGGCGGAAGTTCTGCTCCCGGCCGAACTGGCGCCGCAGAACCACCTGCCAGGCTTCCAGCGACAGGTCCTCCGGCTTGCGCAGTCGCGAGATCCGTTTGCCCTTGGCGGCCGCCCTCTTCGCTGCCTTCCGTGCCATGTCCGTCCTCCCTGGGCCGATGCTCCACCGGCCGCAACCAGCGGAGTATATCACAGCGCAGCCGCCTGCCATATGGTGTCGCCTCTCGGCTGGGCCTATTCGTTGATGGCCTCGCTGATGGCCAGCAGGTTCTCCTGCCAGCGGCCGGGGGGGACGTCCTCGGTGATGCCGAGGATCACGCGGCCGGTGTCGCGCGCGGCGGCGACGATCTCGCGCGCCGTGGCCCGGATGCGCTCGACGCTCGCCAGGTGCACGGACGAGGGGAAGTTGATCCAGAGGACCTTCCCCGGCCAGGCCGCCAGCGCGTCGTCGAGCGTCATGTCCGTGTCGGGCGCGGGGGTGAAGGCCTCGACGTAGTCCAGGCCGGATGCGGCCACGGCGCCCGCCCAGAGGCGGTTGTTGCCGTCCAGGTGCGTGCCGAGCAGCTTGCCCCGGGCGTGGAAGGCCTCGGCGCACTCGTCGTACAGCGGGAGGCAGAACTCCTCGTAGCGCCGCGGGCCCATGACTTCCGTGACCTCGTTGCCGCCGAAGTTGGCGTGCGTGATGGGCGCGTCGGCGAGGATCGGGTAGAGCGCCCGGAGCTTCTCCCGCATGACCGATTCGAGGGCGAGGATCTCATCCCGCCGCTCGGCCCACTCGACGGCGAAGGTCTCCAGCCCCATGTCGTGGATCATGATCCGGTGCAGCGGGCAGGCGCCCACGCCGGCGCGGAGGATGACGTCTTCGCCCATCCATCGCTCGGCCTGGGAGAACGCCTCGTAGTCCGGGCGGCAGGTGCGGTCGGCCGCGATGTAGCGGAGCACCTTGTAGTCCTCCGGCGACTTGAAGAACCGTTCCAGCGTCCAGCTCGTGAAGTCCGTCGGCTCGGCGACGCTGGTGACCTCGCCGACGGGCGTCCGCACGACCGTTCGCACGCGCGGCCGCCCGCCCTCCGCGTAGCGGATCGTCTCCCACGTGCAGTTGGGCGTCTCTTCCACGTACGCCCGATGGCGGCGATTGACGATGCACAGCCCCTCGTTCCGCAGCCGCCGCTCGACGGCGCACTGGGGGATCTTGTTCTCGTAGATCGTGAAGGGCGCCCTGTCCGCCCGCTCGCCGCGGAGCACGGCGAGCACGCGCTGCCGGGGCGTCATGGGGCACTCCGCTGCGGCCCGGCCGGCGGGGCGGCGAGGAGCTTGGCGGTGGCCGGGTCGAAGCGGATCGCCCACGGCGCGCCGCGGTAGGTCAGGACGAACAGGACCTTCCGCTTGGCGTCGTAGCACCAGCCCTGGCCGTAGACCTTGATCTTCGGCCCGGGCCCGGCGTCCAGCAGGACGTAGCGGTCCCTCGCGCAGTCGTAGATCCGCAGGTAGGGGCGCTTGGGCTTGGGGTGGTCCCGGGGGTAGGTCTCGGCGAAGGCGACCCAGTCGGCGTGGTCGATGTAGGCCATCTCGCGCGTGTTGACCATGCGCCCCAGCTCGGCGCCCGCGGGCCGGAGCGTCTCGATCTTCCGCGTGCGGAAGTCGAACGTGGTCAGTCGCCCGTCGCCCGCCTTGGCGTAGCCGCCGCCCCAGCCGAGGATCAGCCGGTCGCGCTTCGCGTCGTACACCACGCCCTCGGAGTCGCAGTACGGCTTGTAGAGCTTCCCCTTGGGCTCGAGGTCGACCCAGCGGCTGCCCTTCAGCAGCCACAGGCCCCAGCGGTCCTCGTCCGGGTAGCGGGCCCAGGCGACGGCCCCGTGCGGCGTGGCCTCCAGGACGGTGGTGGACCAGACGTACTTGAATGGCGTCTTCATCCGCTCGCGGCGCTGCCAGTCCATGCGCCTGGGGTCGTAGAAGTACCCGCGGCCGGAGACCATCAGCCCGCTCGGCGGGTCGGTCGCGTAGTGGTTGTAGGAGTGCACGCCGGCCCACGGGCGGTTGAGGAGGGACGAGTCGTAGCCGCCGTTGCCGTTGGCGCTGTAGGGCTCGTCCGCGTCGTGGCTCTCGACCATGCGCCCGCTGACGGGCGAGTAGTGGATCACGCTGCTGCTCGATCGCACGCAGTGCCCGCCGCCCCAAAGGAGGATCTGCGCGTGGGCGGAGTCCCACACGGCCGTGCCCCAGTCGCGCTGCCGGCAGCCGTACGCCGTGTTCCGCGGCGGGTCGGGCAGGCGGACCCATCGGTTGGCGGGGAG
>CAZXOC010000468.1:0-4086 GCA_964642165.1 uncultured Planctomycetaceae bacterium
CAGACCCGATTCCACGTAGGCAAGCGGCGGGGCCCGGACGGCGGGGGTTGGGGGGCAGGGGGGGGGACGATTGCGCACATGTCCATGCTCCGGAACATACGTTCTCGCGGGGACAAAAGGCCCGTCTGCCGGCGATCAGGGCCGCCAAGGCGCCTTGGGGACCGCCCCCAAGCCTGGCGGGCGCATTATATCTGCGAGGTCGGCTCTGTCAAGCCGGGCTGTTCGCGGAATCTGCTGTTTCTTTACGACCAGCCCCGTTCCGTCGCGTAGATACTGGTGAATACCGACCTCAACCGACGGAACGGGAGCTGCACCCAAGGCGGTCCGGGGCCTGATCCCGATTCTCCCTCCAAGCAGGAGTACCATTGGATGCGGAACTGGGAGACCTTCTACTGATAGGGAAGTCGATGGGCGACGCGATGGTGGGGCTGCTCTCCGGCACGGCTGCAAACACCGCAACGGGCGCGCCCTGCGGGGGAATCAACCGGCGCGTGTGCTACTGGCTATCCCGCCCCGTGAGTGACCTCCACGTCGCCTTCTCATCACGCGTGTCGTAGAACGCGACGATGTAGGGATGGTTCTCGTCGTAGTGCGTCAGCGGCTTGGGGTTCTCCGCCAGTCCGACCGGCCGGCATCCCGCGCCTTCGGCGCCGGCCATGCCGTCGCCGAGTTCCTGGCGGGCTTTGTCGGCCTCGGCAAGCAGGTCCCTGACGATCTCCGGGTGCTCGTCGGCGACGTTGATCGATTCGGCGATGTCGCTTTCGAGGTCGTAAAGCTCAGGCGGGATCTGCTCTCCCTTCGCGAAGACCTTATCCCTGATTCGGGCGAAATGCAGCTTCCACTTGCCCTTCCGCACCGCTTCGAGGTAGTCCAGGCGGTAATAGTACATGCCCTCATGCGGCGACGTGGCGCCTTCTTCGCCGAAGATGAGCGGCGAGATGTCCTTGCCGTCGATGGTCCTGCCCCGCGGCTCGGAGGCCCCGGCGATGCGCGCCAGTGTCGGCATCAGGTCCATCGCGGTGACCAACTCGTCGCAGGTCTCGCCGGCCGGGATCTTGCCGGGCCATCGAATGATGAACGGCACGCGCTGCCCGCCTTCCCAGGTGGTGAACTTCGTGCCGCGGAGCGGGGCGTTGCTGCCGCCGCCATCGCCCGCGCTCGACCCGTTGTCGCTGGTGAAGATGACGATCGTGTTCTCGTCGATCCCGAGGCGCTGCAGTTCGAAGAAGATGACGCCGGCGGCCCAGTCGATGCACTCCACCGCGCCGCCGTAGGGGCCGTTGGCGGCCTGGCGGAGGAAACGATGCGGCACGAACAGCGGCACGTGAACGTACATGTGGGCCAGGTACAGGAAGAACGGGCCGTGCGCATTGTCGCGGATGAAACGGACGCACTCTTCGGTGTAGCGCTCGGTCAGTCCGCGCTGATCGGGCTGCTCCTGGATGACTTCCTCGCCCCGCATCAGCGGAAGCGGCTTGCGCTTGTGCCTGTTCTCGCGCCGGCCCTGGATGCCCATATCGTTGCTGTAGGGCAGCCCGTAATACTCGTCGAATCCGTGCCGCGTCGGCAGGAACCCGGGCTGATCACCGCAGTGCCACTTGCCGACGATCTTCGTCCGGTACCCCTGCTGCCTCAGCACGTCGGCAATGGTGATTTCGTCCGGATGCAGGCCCTTCGGGTCACCCGGGAACAGCACGCCGGGGAAGCCCAGGCGCTGCGGATAGCATCCGGTCAACAGCGCGGCGCGCGACGCCGAGCAGACCGGCGCCATCACGTGGTAGTCGGTGAAGCGTATGCCCCGCCGGGCCATGGCGTCCAGGTTCGGCGTCTTGTTGACCTTCGATCCGTAGCAGGCGATGTCGCCGTAGCCCAGGTCGTCGCAGTTGATCAGGATGACGTTCGGTCGGTCGGTTGGGGTCTGTGTATCGTTCATGCGTTTGGCCTCTCCTTGTCCGAATGCTCCCGGATCACCGCCGCCACTTCGCCTCGGTCAGCCGTTGCTGGATGCGGCTGCGGAGGGGTCCGCCGGTCGCGCTGTTGCCTCCGACGATGTTGGTGCTCTCGTTGGGATCGTTTACCAGGTCGTACCGTTCGACGCAATCGTTGTGGTTGACGATGACCTTGGGGGTCCGCGTGCGGAGGCACTGAAGATGGTTCCGCATGCAGAAGGCGTCTTCCCTGTGCGTTTCGGTTTCGCCACGCATGAAAGGGACCAGGACGGAATCGGCATCAGGCTGGTTTCTCGCTTCGGTCAGTGCAGGGCCTCGGCCCGCGCGAGGTTCATCCGCAGCAGATTGGCCAAGACGTGCTGGTCGATCTCGGCTCGGGGGTCTGTCACGGGGTGGCCTTCGGGGGGGCGCCGGCCGGCGCCGTTGTCGGTGGTCCGGAAGAGTATCCTGTCCGCGACCTGCGCTGCGGTGTGGCATCGAGGTTCACAGCACGCCCTTGCGCCCCATGCCGGCCACGCCGTGCGCCTGCTGGCCGGATGAGCTACGTCAACTACCGCGGCCGCCGTCGCCGTATCCTCCCGGCCTGTGGGCAGGGCGCAAAGCGCAGAATCCCGGGGGACTCGGGGGGCTGGTCCCCGAAGGCTACCCACATGAAACAGCGGGGAGGCACGTTCTTTGCCCATCCGGAAGGGAGAGGGATGTCCGAGATATCCTGATCGCACACCGGCAGGCCCGACGGGCCGACAGATCGTAGCCGGTCTGTACGGGCCTGGATGCCCTGCTCCCACGCCAGGCGTGCGACGGCCCCGCAATCCGAGGGAACTGGCGCCGGCCTTGTGGGTCTATGGCAGGCAGGGGGGGCGCAAGGACAGGAGCCCAGGCGCCAAAGGAGACTGCAATGCGACGGGCGCTGCCGACGATCGTGTGCTGCCTGCTGGCCCGGGCGGGGCTCGCGGCTGAGCCCCCTGCCGCGGTCGCGCTGGGCGAGCACGCCGAACTGCTCAAGCTGCCCAAAGACAACACGCCGACCACCTCGCTCGGCCGCGCGTTCGTTCGCCTCAGCCCAACGGGCCGTCGGCTGCTCTACCTTCGCAGGCATCGCGGCGCCGGCACGATCCCCCATCTCGTCGAGGTCGGGCGGCCCAAGTCCGACAGCCCCGTCCCGTGGGAGGGCCACGGCATCGGGGTCTACTACGCCCGGTTGGGCATGTCGGGCGTCGTCTGGCGGGCTGACGGGCAGCGGGCGATGTTCCTCCAGCCCAAGAGAAACGACGACGGCACGTGGGTGCCCGACTACCAGTGCACGATGAGCGCGTGGGCAATGTGCTGGGACGCGGCCAATCCGCAGTGCGGCCGCATTCAGCGCATGAGCCTGGGGCGCGACCTTGGCTGCACGTCCGCCAGCTACAGCGCCGACGGCAAGATGCTCTGGACGGCCTTGGGCAACCCGAAGTACCACAAGCTCTGCGGCGTGACGGAATGGGACCACGCGCGCCGCCGCGGCGCGACGATCTACAAGCGCGACAAGGGGGCCATCTTCCACCTCGCGCCGTCGCCGGACGGCAAGCATCTGGCGTGGGTGGAGCAGACGCCCGCCAAGAAGAACGGAGTCAAGCTCGAGGTCGTGGTCTTCCGCCGAAAGGGCCACAAGACGCTCCTTCGCTACGAGTTGACCGGACATCTGCCGCGGTGGCTCGATGTGCAGCCGCCCATCTGGACGCGCGACTCCAAGGGCGTCTGCTTCGGCGACGTGATCGTGCGCGATCGCGTGTTCCGCCGGCAGGTGTACGTCTGGGATCTCGCGGGCAAGGGCCCGCGCCCGATCGTGCAGTTTGCCTGGTGCGTCGGGGCCGCCGCGCAGGGGCTGGTGCTCAACCGCGGCCCGGGGTGTACGCCGATGCGCCAGCATATCAGCAGTTTCATCCCGCCGGGCAGGGTGATGCCGACGGTCGACGAGATCATCCTGGCCGACCCCGCGGGCGCCCGCGCGCCGCAGACGCTGCTGAGCGGCGCCTTCGCCCAGCAGGTCGTGGGCGACCGGCTCGTGTACGTGCAGGCCAGTGGCGAGGACATGCTCGTTATAAGCGTCCGCATGGGCAGCCGAAAGGGAGCGGGGAAAGCGAGTGAGGAGTAGGGG
>CAZXOC010000469.1:0-4080 GCA_964642165.1 uncultured Planctomycetaceae bacterium
GGCTGCTGGCCGACGACGGCGCCGGTGGGCTTGTCGTTGATGTAGAAGTTGCCCGCGGCGCCGGTCAGCGCCTCGGTCGCGCGGGCGATCGCGCGGCGGTCGCGGGCGAAGATGGCGCCCGTCAGCGCGTAGGGCGACGTCCGGTCGCACAGCTCGAGCGTCTCGGCGTAGCGGGCGCGCTCGTAGACGTACACCGTCAGCACCGGGCCGAAGACCTCCTCCACCATCGTCCGGCAGTCGGGCGTTCGCGCCAGGATCACCGTGGGCTCGATGAAGTAGCCCTTCGAGTCGTCGCAGCCGCCGCCGATCAGGACCTCGGCGTCGTCGTCGGCTTCGGCGTCGCGGATGTACTCGCCGATGCGCTCGAAGGCGTCCCGGTCGATGACGGCGTTGACGAGGTGGGTGAAGTCGCGCGGATCGCCCATCGTCAGCTCGGCGATCTGCGCGAGCAGCTTCTCGCGGACGGCCGGCCAGAGGGCGTCGGGCACGTAGGCCCGCGAGGCGGCCGAGCACTTCTGGCCCTGGTACTCGAACGCCCCCCGCACGATCGCCGTGACCACCTCGTCCACGGCGGCGGACTCGTGAACGAAGATGAAGTCCTTGCCGCCGGTCTCGCCGACGATCCGCGGGTAGGAGCGGTAGCGGGCGATGTTCTCGCCGACGGTCCGCCACATGCCCTGGAAGACGCTCGTCGAGCCGGTGAAGTGGATCCCGCCGAGGTGCTCGCTGGCCAGCGTCTCGGGGCCGACCCGCGAGCCCGGGCCGGGCAGGAAGTTGATCACGCCGGGCGGCAGGCCCGCCTCCTCGAAGAGCTTCATCAGGAACCAGGCGGGGTAGACCGCCGACGAGGCGGGCTTCCACAGGACCACGTTGCCCATGACCGCCGCCGCGCCGGGCAGGTTGCCGGCGATCGACGTGAAGTTGAACGGCGTGACGGCGAAGACGAAGCCCTCGAGCGGGCGGTACTCCATCCGGTTCCACGTCCCGCGCGACGAGGCGGGCTGGTCGCGGTAGATCTCCGTGGCGTAGTAGGCGTTGAAGCGGAAGAAGTCGGTCAGCTCGCAGGTGGAGTCGATCTCGGCCTGGTAGGCGTTCTTGCTCTGCCCGAGCATGGTGGCGGCGTTGAGCAGCGGGCGGTAGGGCCCGGCGAGCAAGTCGGCGGCCTTGAGGAAGATGGCGACGCGGTCGTGCCAGTCCATGGCGGCCCAGGCCTCCCGGGCGGCCAGCGCCGCCTCGACGGCCCGCTGCACCTCGCCGGCGCCGGCCTTGTGGTAGGTGGCCAGGACGTGGGCATAATCGTGGGGCATGCGGCACTCGCCGAGGTCGCCGGTGCGGACCTCCTCGCCGCCGAGGAGCAGGGGGATCTCGATCTGCCGCCCGGCGAGGTCGGCGAGCGAGTCCTTGAGCTGCCGCCTCTCCGGGCTGCCGGGCGCGTAGGCCAGCACGGGCTCGTTGGCGGGCCTGTCCAGGTGAAAGAGCGCGTTCGACATGATCTCTCCGTTTCGTCCAGGTTCGTGACAGCCTGCCCGTCACGGGTACACGGCGGAGGTGCGGCACGGCTCTCGTGCCGGCGCATGGCACGATGATGACGCCGCGGGCGCCCCTTTTCAACGTCCTCGCGCGGCCTCGGGGCCGGCCGTAGCCCGCTTGCGGGCGCGGCCTACTGCTCCAGGTCGCGGCTTCGCCGGGCCGCGGCGCGGATCGCCTCGACGAGCCCGCGCTTGACGCCGGCGGCCTCCAGGGACTCGATGGCCTGCTGGGTCGCCCCGCCGGGGCGGGTGATGCGGGCGCGGAGGCCCTCGGGCGGCTCGTCCGTTTCGGCCAGCAGCCTCGCCGCTCCCGCGCAGGAGCCCGCGGCGAGCCCGGCGGCCTCGTCCGCGTCGAGTCCCTCCGCCACGCCCGCGGCGACCATCGCCTCGATGAGGTAGAAGAAGAGCGCCAGCCCGGAGCCCGCCAGGACGGCGACGGCGTCGATCAGGTCCTCGCCCACGCGGAAGACCTTCCCGCAGGCGGCGAAGAGGTTTCCGGCCCAGTGCAGGTCGGCGCCGGTGGCGCGCGGCCCGGCGGCGACGGCCGTCAGCCCCGCGCCGACGCCCAGCGCGGCGTTCGGCACGGCGCGAACGACGTGCCCCTTGCCGCCGAGCCACCCGTCGAGGAACTTCGTCGAGATCCCCGCGGCGATGGAGATGACCACGGCGTCGTCGCGAACCGAGGCGGCGACGCCGTCGAGCACGTCGGCCATCACCTGCGGCTTGACGGCCAGCAGCACGTGCGGGCACGCCGCCGCCAGGCGGTTGTCCGCCACGCACGTGACCTGCAGGTCGCGCAGCAGGAGCTGGCGCCGCGGCCGCCGCGGCTCGGAGACGAGGATCACGTTGTGGTTCAGCACGGCCCGGCCGACGACCGCGCGCAGGATCGCCTCGGCCATCTTCCCCCCGCCGATCACGCCGAGCTGATAGGCCGCCATGGTGGAGCTGCCTCGAAGGACCCGACCCGCGCGCCGGGGACCTGCCGGTCGGCGCGCAGCCTACACGGATTCCGCTCAGGAAGAAACCCCCGCGCCCGGATCGGGAGCCTCGCCCGCGGGCCCTCCCGGCCGTGCGACTACGTCGCGGCGCGGAGGACCTGGTCGGTGCGCTCCTGCGTGAACTGGTTGGTGTAGAGCTCGTAGTAGCGGCCGCGGCGGCGGATCAGCTCGGCGTGCGTGCCGCTCTCGACGATCCGCCCGCCCTCGACGACGAGGATCCGATCCGCCGAGCGGATCGTGCTCAGCCGGTGGGCGATCACGAAGCTGATCCGCCCGGCGAGGACCGTTTCGATGCCGGCCTGGATGAGCCGCTCCGTCTCGGTGTCGACGGAGCTGGTGGCCTCGTCCATCACGAAGACCTGCGGGTCGGCCAGCACCGCGCGGGCGAGGGAGACGAGCTGCTTCTGGCCCGTGGAGAGCTTGCTGCCGCCCTTGCCGACGTCGGTGTCGTAGCCGTCGCCCATCTCGAGGATGAAGTCGTGCGCCCCGGCGAGCTTTGCGGCTTGGGCGACCTCCTCGTCGGTCGCGTCGAGGCGCCCGTAGCGGATGTTCTCGCGCACCGAGTCGCGGAACAGGTGCGGCTCCTGGAGGACGATGCCCAGGTTCGACTGGAGCCACGCCAGCGACCGCGTGCGGTACTCCACGCCGTCGAGGAGGATCTCGCCGGCGGTCGGCTCGTAGAACCGGCACAGCAGGCTGGCGATGGTGGTCTTCCCGCCGCCGGTGGGCCCGACCAGCGCGATCGTCTGTCCCCGTTCGGCGCGGAGGCTGAAGTCCTCCAGCACCGCCTTGCCTTTCTGGTAGGCGAAGCCGACGTGGCGGAACTCGACGGTCTCGACGCGGTCCGGCAGGCCGTCGCACGCCACGCCGCTGCGCCCGTCCGGGTGAGCCGCCGCGTGCCGCGCGATCGCCTCGCGCACCCCCGGGGCGTCCTGGATCTCCGGCTCGGTGTCGAGCAGCCCGACGATCCGCTCGGCGGCGGCCTGGGCGCTCTGGAGGTCCACGAACACGCGGCTGAGCTCCTGGATCGGCATGAAGAAGAAGCCCGCGTAGGAGACGAACGCGTAGAGGTCGCCGATCCGGATCCGCGCGCCCATCACGTCCAGCCCGCCCTTCCAGAGGGCCAGCGAGACGCCCAGGCTTCCGATGGTGAAGACGACGGGGAAGAACACGGCCGACCAGAGCGCGTTGCGGACGGAGGAGGCGTACATCCGCCTCGTCAGCCCGCGGAACTCCTCGAGGTTTTCCCGCTCGCGGACGAGCGCCTTGGTGGTGCGCACGCCGCCGATGGCCTCGTTGTAGGCGGCGGTGAGGTTCGAGTTGGCCTTTCGCACGTCGCGCGACGCGCCGAGGATCCGCTTCTGGAACGCCAGGCTCGCCCACGCCATCGGCGGGACGATCGCCAGCACCAGCAGCCCCAACCGCCAGTCCAGCACGAGCATGATGATCGAGACGCTGATCATCAGCAGCCCGCCCCAGACGATGTCCAGCACGCCCCAGGCGAGGATGCGGCTGAGGCGGTCGCAGTCGGAGGTCATCCGCGCCATGAGCCA
>CAZXOC010000470.1:0-4068 GCA_964642165.1 uncultured Planctomycetaceae bacterium
ACATCGAGAAGGACGGGGCCATCCAGAACACGGGGCGGAGCTTCTTCTCCCAGGAGATCGTCCTGAGCATCATCGAGCGGATCATCACGCCGATCGGGCGCCGCATCGACCGCTCCACGCCGCTGGTCGACGCGCGCCTGCCGGACGGATCTCGCGTCAACGCCATCATCAACCCGCTGAGCCTCTCCGGGCCCACGCTGACCATCCGAAAGTTCGCCCGCATCCCCTTCACCATCGACGACCTCATGGAGCGGGGCACGTTGACGGAGGCCTCCGCCGGGTTCCTCCGCGCCACCGTCATCGGGCGGAAGAACCTCATCATCTCCGGCGGCACGGGCAGCGGGAAGACCACCACCCTCAACGTGCTGAGCAACTTCATCCCCGACGGCGAGCGGATCGTCACGATCGAGGACTCCGCCGAGCTGCAACTGCCGCAGGAGCACCTCTGCCGCCTGGAGGCCCGCCCGCCCAACATCGAGGGCAAGGGCGCCTACACCATCCGCGACCTGGTGAAGAACGCCCTGCGCATGAGGCCCGACCGCCTCATCATCGGCGAGTGCCGCGGGCCCGAGGCCCTCGACATGCTCCAGGCCATGAACACCGGGCACGACGGGTCCCTCACCACCATCCACGCCAACAGCCCCGACGACACGATGATGCGCCTCGAGACGATGGTGCTGATGGCCGTCGAGATGCCCGTCCGGGCGATCCGCGAGCAGATCGTCGCCGCCCTGGACGTGGTCGTGCAGATCTCGCGCTTCCCCGACGGGCGGCGGCGCATCACGCACGTCAGCGAGATCGTCGGCATCGACCCCGACACGGACCAGATCATCACCGAGCCCGTCTTCCTGCTGCCCATGGTGGCGGCGCGAAAGGGCGAGGAGGCCGACCTGAGGCACACCGGCTACATCCCCGTGTTCACCGAGGAGCTCATCGAGAACGGCTTCCTGGACGTGAAGGTGTTCACATGACGTCCCTGGCCGCCACCGCCCCGCCGCACTTCCAGCCGATGACCGTCTTCGGCAGCGTGCTCATCTTCGGGCTCGTGGTCGCCGTGGTGCTGATCGGAGCCCGCCCGCTGCGGGACCTGCTCCGCCGCCGGGAACGCGAGTACGACCTCATCTTCCGACGGGCCCTGCTGCTGGACGTCCCCCCGAGGCTGATCACCGCCGGCACGGGGCTGGTGATGGCCGTGCTGGGCTTCCTCGGGTACGCGATCTTCCGCCACGTCGCCGGGATCATCATCGGCGCGCTGCTGGGCTTCTTCCTGCCGCACGCGCTGATCCGCTACCTCCGCCGCCGGCGCCTCCGCAAGCTCGAAGAGCAGCTCGTCAGCGGCATCCAGACGCTCGCCAGCGGCGTCCGCGCGGGGCTCAACCTCGTGCAGTCCATGACGCTCGTGGCGCGGGACGGCCCGTCCCCCCTGCGCCAGGAGTTCAGCCACCTCGTGCGGGAGTACGAGTACGGCGTCTCCCTCGACGAGGCGATGCTCAACGCCGCCGAACGCATCGCCTCCAGCGACTTCCGCCTGCTGTTCTCCGCCCTGCACACCCACCGCGAACGCGGCGGCGACCTCGGCGTGACCCTCGACCGCATCGCCGACAGCATCCGCGAGATCCAACGCCTCGAAAAGCAGGTCCAGACCCTCACCGCGCAGGGCCGGGCCACCGCCCGATGGCTCGGCGCCATGCCCATCGTCATCGGCATCATCCTCTACTTCATCGACGACACCGGCGTCAAACGGCTCTTCACCGAGCCCGTGGGCAACCTCATCCTCGCCGCGATCGTCGTGCTGACGTTCCTCGGCTTCCTCTGGATCAAGAAGGTCGTCTCCATCGATATCTGACATGAACCTCGTCCTCATCAGTCTGTCCTCCGCGCTCCAGGCGAGCGGGGCCGTGCTGGCCCAGGCGGCCGAAGAGCTGCCCGACACGCTCCTCGGCGACCGCCCGTTCTGGGAGATGATGACCTGGCACGACGTCCTGCTGAGCGCCCTGCTGCTGGTGGAGGTGCCGCTGCTGATCTACGCGGTGTTCGGCCAGCCGGTGACGGCCCACCTCTCGCCGGAGCGGGAGGCGGCCCTGGCCACCGGGCACACCGACCGCCGGACCGTCTTCGAGAGCGCCATCGTCAAGCACGTGATGTGGTTCCTGCTGACGCTGAGCAGCCGCCTGCCGACGCCGGGGCTGAAGGACTGGGTGCGGCGCAAGCTCGTCGCCGCGGGCAACCCCGATTACTACACGCCGGAGGAGTACCTCGCGCTGGCAATGGCCACGGGCGTGATGCTGGGGGTGCTGGCGGCGGTGATCTGCCTGGCGCTGGCGGGCACGTTCAGCATCCTGCTGCTCCTGATCGGCCTGGGGGTGGGGATCGTCCTGACGCTCTACCAGCTTTACGACCGCGCGGGCAAGCGGATCCGGCTGATCTCCAAGCGCGTGCCGTACTCGCTGGACCTGATCTCCCTGGCCATGGGCGCGGGGGCCACCTTCACCGAGGCCGTCGAGACGGTCGTCCGCGAGGAGGGCGACGACCCGTTCAACGTCGAGCTGCGAACCATGCTGGCCGAGATGGACCTCGGCTCGACGCGGGCCAAGGCCATGAGAAACCTCGTCGAACGCATACCGCTGGACAGCCTGCGGAGCATCATCGCCAGCGTCATCCAGGCCGAAGAGCTCGGCACGCCCCTCCAGGAGGTCCTCCACCAGCAGGCGAGCCTGCTTCGCCTGCACCGCTCCGTCCGCGCCGAGAACGCCGCCGCCGTCGCCAGCGTGCGGATCCTCGTGCCCAGCCTGCTGATCCTCATCGCCGTGGTCCTGGCGGTCTTCGGCCCGGCCATCCTGCGAATCATCGAGAGAGGGCTGTTCTGATGGCCGCCGCCCGGCCGGAGCTGCTCTTCGTCCGCGGGCCGCAGGAAGGCGAGCGCGCCGTCCTCATGACCAACACCGCGCTGGTCGGCCGGGCCTCCGGCGCCGACGTCCGCGTCCAGGAGCCCGCCGCCTCGCGCGAGCACCTCCGCTTCGAGTGGCGGCCGGTGGGCTGGGTCATGGAGAACCTCTCCGGGCACGGCACGCGGGTCAACGGCAAGCGGTACCGAAAGAAGCTGCTCCTGCTGGAGACGGGCGACGTGCTCGGCGTCGGCACGGAGACGGAGATCCTCTACGTCTCGCCGGGCGACGACCCGGAGGAGGCGCTTCGCGCCTATCGCGAGTCCCGCCCGCAGCCGCAGAAGCCCGAGCTCGCCCCCGCGCCCGCCGCCGAGCCCCCGGCCGTGGAAGAGCCGCCCGCCCCCGCGCCCGCCGCCCCGGACCCCGCGCCGCCGACCCCGGCCGAGCCCCAGCCGCAGGAAACACCCGACGAAGAGGGCGAGGAGGCCGGCGAGGGCGACGAGGCCAAGACCAACCGCCTCAAGATCGTCCTGTTGGGCATCGTGCTGGGCGGGCTGGTCCTCTTCAGCGTGGCCATGATCGTCCGGTCGCTCCGGGAGGAGGACAACGGCGGGCGCAAGGACGACAGCCCGGCGCGGCTGACCGCCTACGACATCCGCGAGGCCATCGAGACCGAACTGGAGCGCTCGCCCAGCCGCACCCGGGCCGCCCAGGCCCTCGACCGCGCCGTGCGAGGCTACGCCAACCGCGTGCTCTGGGGGCCGGGCGACCACTACCGCTGCGTCAAGGACTACCAGCTCCACCTGGCCTACAAGGAGCAGAAGACCTTCCGGCGGATCCAGGACGAGCGCGACTTCAAGCGCGCCCGCGAGGACCTCGTCAACCTGGTCAAGGAGAAGTACTCCTCGGCCTGGACCTTCGAGCGGGCCCGCAGCTACCGCGGCGCCTGGGCCGCCTACCAGGAACTCCTGCGCATCCTCCCCGTCCCCGACCTCGAGCCCCGGGGGCCCGTCAAGCAGGTCGTCGTCGAGAACGTCATCGAGCACATCAACTTCGTCAAGAGCAAGCTCGGCAAGGTCAGGGATTGACCCGCGAGCCCCCGTAGCGGAAGCCCGCGCGAATCGCTACCGCCCCCGAAGGTAGGCGTCGTCGGCGGCGGTGAAGACGACGGGGCCTCTGGGCA
>CAZXOC010000471.1:0-4024 GCA_964642165.1 uncultured Planctomycetaceae bacterium
CCAGGTCGCGCAGCGCGAACGGCAGCGTGCCCTCCGCGTCGCCCTTGCAGACGACCGTCGCGTGCCGCAGCGCCTCGTCCGGCAAGGCCGACGGATGAATGCCCCCCAGGATCACCTCCACGCCCAACGCCCGGTACGCGTCGGCCAGCTCGTACGCGCGGCGGGCCTGCGTCGTCATCGCGCCGATCCCCACCGCGTCCACACCGTCCGCCGAGGCCTCGTGCCCCCTGCCCGCCGGGTCCAGCACGTTCTCGTCGACGATCTCCACCTCCCAGCCCTCCGGCACGACGGCCGCGCAGATCGCCAGGTTCAGCGGCATGAACAGCGCCCGCCGAGAGAAGGTCATCTTCTGGATGATCTCCGGCATGGTGATGGTGGTCAGCGGGCTGCGGGGGTTGATCAGCCGCAGCGTGCGCCGCCGGCCAACGGGCTGGGTTGCCGAGATCATGCGTCCCTACCACCACCGACGCGCCGCACGGAAGCAAGCGGCTCAGCCGCCCGCCCCGCCGGCGCGCCGCTCGGGCCTACTGGATGTGAATCTCCGCCAGCGACCACGGCTTCTCGCCGGGCACCGTCGCCCGCAGGCGGAGGTACTTCGCCACGACGGGCCTGGGCAGGAGAAACGTGCTGACCCGCCTCGTGCCGAAGGCGCGGTGCCGCGGCGTGAAGTGCTTGCCGTCGGAACTCGTCTCGACCAGCACGTGCCGGGCGAAGCCGAACTCGCTGCGGCCGTGATCCACCACGATCATGTGGAAGTGGCTCGTCTTGCCCAGGTTGATCGTCAGGCTCGCGTTGCGGGCGCCGTCCGGGGCCGTGGCGACCGTCTGGATGCTCCCGTCGACGGCGTAGCCGGGATTGGCCACCGTGCCGTAGACGACCCACTTGGCGCGATCGGGGACGTAGCCGACGGGGAGCCTGCCCTGGGCGCGGTCGTAGATCGGGGCCGGTTCGCAGCCGGCGACTGCGAACACAAGCGGCACGAGAACGACGACCATGAAACGACGGGTGAACGAGTCCACTGTCTCGGCTGGCTTCCGCGCTGGGGGCGACTTCGGCACCGGCGTCGAGTCCCTGATCCGGCGGGACATTATACCGACTCGCTCCCGCCAGCCAAGCGGCAAAATGCCCCTGCAATCGCCGTACCAGGTGTCCGGGGGATTCTTCCGGCATAAGCCAAATCTGAAGAGAGGTTTACAGCTTCCGCTGCCCGCCGGCCCCCGCAACGCGAATAATGACAGGTGGAATCGGATGTGTTGCCGTCGCAGTCGCTGTACTCGCAGGAATGGCGGTGAGTTATGGTGTCAAGCCGTCGGTCGCGCCGCCCCAAGGCCGCCTCCGGAACCACGCAGCGCCAGCCCAACCGGAGGGGCTCGAGGGCGGAGAGGGAGCTCCATTTTCGCGTTCCCCCAAGCCTGGCCGGACCGAAGCGCGTCTTCCTGAGCTGCCACTACTGTGGCTACGCGCCGTCGGTCGTTCCCGCCAGCGGGGCCTGCCCCAAGTGCGGCGGCCATAGCTGGGAACGCTACGCGCTGTCCGCCAGGCTCGTGCCCGACAGCTACCGATGACCGGCCGCTGACCGGCGAGGACCTGAGCGGCGCGTCCGCCACGGCCGCGTGCCCCCGGGGGCGGCCGGTTACACCACCAACGCTGCGCCCGATCGCCCCCGCCGACGCCCCACGCCGGCCGGCTCCCGGGCAGGCGAATTTGCCGTTCCCTTCCCCCCCCGCGCCGATAGAATACGCCCCATGGTTGCCCTGAGCTCCTACCAGTGGACGATGGTTGCCGTGATGGGCGCCTGCTACGTCGCGATCTGCTTCCGGACCGCCTTCCGCATGGCGCGGAGCGGCCGAAGCCTCTGGAAGTGGCTGGCCATCACCGTGTTCTGCACGAGCATTCCGGCCGTCGTCGTGCTGATGCGCGAGCACGTGCGCTCCGTCCGGGGCGCCCGGCCCGGCGCCGCCGGGCGCGAGCCGCCGGCCGGCAGGACCGTCACCTGCCCCCACTGCGGCAAGCCGGTCCGCCCGCGCGACCTCGACGTCGCCGACGGCGTGACGAAGTGCCCCCACTGCGGGTTGGTCCTCGACGAGGCGACGTACGGATGAAGGCGATCATCCTGGGGATCGGCAACGAGCTCACCAGCGGGCAGACCGTCGACACGAACAGCGCGTACCTCGCGCGCCGGCTGGTCGCGCGCGGCATCGAGACCGTCGCCCACCACACGCTGGGCGACGAGCGTTCGGCCGTCGCCGAGGCCCTCGCCGACGCCGCCGGGCGCGCGGAGCTCGTGCTCGTGACGGGCGGGCTCGGGCCGACCGCCGACGACGTGACGCGCCACGGCCTGGCCGACGCCCTGGGCGCCGAGTTGGTCCTGCACGAGCCCAGCCTGCGGCGCCTGGAGGCGTTCTTCCGCCGCCGCGGGCGGACGATGGTGCCCGCCAACCGCATCCAGGTGATGTTCCCCGCCGGCTCGGAGCCGATCGACAACCGCTGCGGCACGGCCCCGGGCATCGCCGCGCGGCTGGGGACGTCGCAGGTCTACGTCCTGCCCGGCGTGCCGCACGAGATGCGCGCGATGTTCGACGAGCAGATCGCCCCCCGCCTGCCCGCCGCGAAGATCGCCATCGCCGAGCGCACGCTCCACACGTTCGGCACGGGCGAGTCCGACGTCGCCGCCCGCATCGCCGACCTCATGCGACGCGGCGCCAACCCCACCGTCGGCACGACCGTCCGCGCCGGGCTGATCTCCATCCGCGTCTCCGCCGTCGGACGCAGCGCCGAGCGAGCCGGCGAGCTGGCCGACGGCGTCCTCGACGAGATCCGCCGCCGCCTCGGCGACTGGGTCGTCGGCGCCGGCGACGCCACGATGGCCTCCGTCGTCGGCGAGCTGCTCCGCCAAGCCGGGCAGAGACTCGCCACGGCCGAGAGCTGCACCGGCGGCCTCGTCGGCGCGATGGTCACCGACGTGGCCGGCTCGAGCGACTACTACCTCGGCGGCGTTGTCGCCTACGCCAACGCCGTCAAGCGGGGCGCCCTCGGCGTGCCCGAGGCCCTGCTGCGCGACCACGGCGCCGTCAGCGAGCCGGTGGCCCGCGCGATGGCCGCCGGCGCGCGGGAGCGGTTCGGCGCGGATTGGGCCGTCGCGCTGACGGGCATCGCCGGCCCCGGCGGCGGCAGCGACGACAAGCCCGTCGGCCTGGTCTACATCGCCCTGGCCTCCTCGGCGGGCGTGGACGTCCATCGTCACGTCTTCCCCGGCGACCGCGTCATCATCCGCCTCCGCGCCGCCACCGCCGCCCTCAACTACCTCCGCCTGGCCCTGCGGGGCGGCGAATCGCAGGGGGGCTGACGGATGGCGGCTCGCTTCGCTCAACTGTGGATCATCCCCGCGGTGGCGGCGCTGGTCGGTGCGGCGTTGGTCATGAGCCCGTCCCCGCTCGACCAGGTTGTCTTCACGGCCATGGCGTACCCGCTGCTGCACCTCGCCTGCCGCCTCGTCCACAGGAAGGTCAAGCAGCAGCCCCGCCAGTGGCTCGTCCTGCTGCTGGTCAACGCGGGAATCCTGCCCCTGCTCGGGCTTCTCTGGCTTGGGCTGGCCATGGTGCTGGGCTGGCTGTGAGGGCCTGCCCCCGACGATGGCAGCATCCCTCGCCAGCACGGCCCACCGGCGACTGCGCCGCAGGCAGGTGAGTGGCACCAGAGGGCGCAGAGCCGCGGAGAAGAGCCTCCCCGGCAGGGCGCCGTCCGTACGCGGGAACCAACGGACGTAGCGAGACTTCCCAGAAGCCCGCGTTCCGGCTACGATGGCTGATTGAGGTCCACGGACATGATCAGGCCGTCTATCTGCGTGAAGACGTCCGTCTGGAGCTACGCGTTCGCAGAGGATGCGCCAGAGTCCCGGGAGGCAACGCTCAGCTTCTTCGACATGGCGAACGCCGGCCACTTTGAGCTATTTGTCTCCGAGGTTGTGTTGGGGGAGATCGCAAGGGCCGCGACAAACCGCCGAGCGGACCTGCTGCAACTGCTC
>CAZXOC010000472.1:0-3933 GCA_964642165.1 uncultured Planctomycetaceae bacterium
GCCGTTGGGCTCGATGCAGACGTAGGTTCGCCCGGCCCCGCAGCCGCCGAGGTACTTGGCGACCACGCGGGCCTTGGCGCCGGAGCCGCTGCCGGCGTGCGAGCAACTGACCCGTCCGCCGTCGACGGCCGCCCCGGCGAGGCACACCCGCCCGAGCTGCGGCGCGGTCGAGATGATGCCGATGCCGCCCTCCTGCATCTTGGCGTTGAGCATCGCCAGCAGCTCTTCCCGCTGCCGGGGGGTGATGTCGCCGGCGACCATGGTCAGCCCGCGCCCGACGGGGATGAAGTTGAAGTGCGCGAAGCACCCGGCCCCGAGGTCCTCGGCGAGGCGGATCATGTCGGCCACTTCGTGGTAGTTGCCCTGGTGGACGCACATGGCGATGCCGAGGCGCAGGTTCTCGGTGGCGACGACGTGCCGGGCGCCCTCGACGGCCCGCTTCCACATGCCCTTCACGCCGCGGAAGGCGTCGTGGCGCTCCGGGGAGACCGAGTCGAGCGAGATCTCCACGTACCGCAGGCCCGCGTCAGCGAGCTCGCCCGCCAGCCGGCGCGTCATCGTCGTGCCGTTCGTGGCGAGCGTGGTGTGCATGCGCCACGTCCTCGCGTGGCGAAGGGCGGGCAGCAGGTCACGCGAGATGGTCGGCTCGCCGCCGGAGAAGGCCAGCATCGGCAGGTGGTTCCCGCCGAGGTCGTCGATCAGCTCCAGCTTCTCCGCCAGCGTCAGCTCGTCCGCCAGCGCGCGGTGCCCGCTGTCCTGGTAGCAGTGGCGGCAGGAGAGGTTGCAGCGGTTGGTGAAGTTCCACACGGCGAACAGCGGGAAGCTGAACCGCTGCGGCACCGTCAGGCCGAACTCCGCGATCGACCGCGCCACGATGACCAGCCCCCGAACCGTCGGCACGTGCCCGGCCAGACGCCGCCGGAACGTCTCGGCGTCCACGTCGCCGCGCATGCGGTCGATGAACCGGTGCAGCAGCCAGTACTTCATCCGCTGCGAGAGGCCAACATCCGGGTTGCGGTAGCTGTGGATCACCCGCTCCAGGGCGGTGGTGGCCCAGGCAGCGCCGAAACGCGGCACCGGCCGCTCCGCACTGAGCTTCCGCAGCAGCCACCTCGCCGGACGCGTCGCGAGGTAGTCCTCCAGGGGGTGATGGTAGTCGATCCGAAGGGCCTCGGACGTGACCCGGTCGCCCAGCGCGGGGCTGCTTCGGACGTACTGCCCGCTCGTGAGGTGCCCGTCGTCGCGGCGCTCCGGGCGCTTGTCGGCGTTGGGCGACTCGGGGAAGTCGTGGAGGTACTCCTTGCCGAGGGCGGCGGCGGTGGAGCGCCCGGCCGGCGCGGTATAGGAGCCGTCGGCCGGGTCGGGCTGTTCGGCCGGAGATCGGGCCATCCTGCCAGCGGCGGGGGCGCCTACTCCCCGGCGGGCTTGACCCGAATGTGCACGGTCGGGGCGATGTGGCCGTAGCCGTTGAGCTCCGCCGAGACGTACAGGACCTCGTGGACGGGCCAGTCCGGCTCGACGGGCACCCTCAGGGTCTTCGGCCAGCTCTCGCCGGCGGGGATCGTCCAGGAGAGGATGTTCGACGTGACGGAACGGGGATAGACCTGCACCTGCTCGGGCCCCGCCATGGTCTGGCGGGCGACCCGCACCAGCACCGGCGCGCCCGTGGGCGAGACGATCTGGATGGGCGTGCCGGTCGTGTTGGTGGCCGTCACCTTCACGGCGATGGTGTCGCCGACCCGGAAGCTCCTCCGGGGCAGCTCCACGCGGACGCGCAGGCCCCCGGCCTCTTTGACGTTGCCGGCGACGTCGACGCGGAAGTCTTGGGGTTTCTCACACCCGCCGGCCGCCAGCCCAGCCAGCGCAAGGGAACAGCTCAATGCCATTCTCATCACGATGTCTCCATTGCTGTATCGACGGTGCGGCGGCTCTCGGGGACGCCTTCGCAGCCGCGCCCCTGCCGCCGGGCAAACTGCCGCTCGATGAGTTTGCGGTACCCCGGCCCGCAGTTCCAAGCGCAAAACGGGAAGATGCCCGCCGGCGTGGAGTAGAGGATGACGCAGCGCTTGGCGCGCTCGGCGTCGAAGTTGTAGCGGTCCTGGAAGTGCATGCCGGCGCACAGGAGGGTCTTGTAGGTGAGCTTCTCTCCCTCGCCGCGCCCGACGTGCTTGTCGAGCAGGCCCTGGAGCGAGCGGATGAACCGCCGGACGGTCAGGCCGGGCGGGGCGGCCTCGGGACGGAAGTGGCGCCGGAACATGCGGAAGACCCGGATCTTGTCCCGCCACGTCGCGCGCCCCCGGCGGCGGATGTCTCGCGCGATGCGGTTCATGTCCCAGAACATCCCCTCGATGTCCAGCACGCGAGGGAACGGGTAGGCGTGCCCCTCCGGCGAGACGAAGAAGTACGTCCCGAACGCGCAGTCGGGGTGGCACGTGGGGCGGATCTTCGGCTGGCCCGTCAGGGCCTCGAGGATCTGGCTCAAGGGCGTCACGATGCTCAGCGGGTACATGTCCCGCAAGGGGCTGGCCCCCGAGGCGTCGGCGATGTCGTGGGCGAGGTGCCCCAGCGTGTACCGCCGGGCCGCAAGCTCCTGCGTGTCGGTCCGCCCCGAGAACGACACGGGCTGGTAGCTGATCGCGCTGACCGTGTCGACGTTCTTCACGGCGAACCGGAAGACCTCGCCGACCTGGTCGTCGTTGACGCCGCGCAGGATCGTCGGCACGAGGCAGACCTTCAGGTCGAGTTGGCGGCAGTTCTCGATCACCGCGAGCTTGGCGTCCCAGATGCCCGGGTACGCGCGGGTCTGGCGGTACGGCTCCGGGCCGATCCCGTCGAACTGGAGATACAGCGTGTGGAGCCCCGCTTCCTGCGCGCGCCGCGCGAAGTCGTAATCGGTCAGCTTCAGGCCGTTCGTGGCGACCTGGATGTGGCTGAAGCCCATCTCGCGCGCCGTGGCGAGGACCCGCAGGAAGTCCGGGTGGACGGTCGGCTCGCCGCCGGTGAACTGGATGGCCGTGCACGGCGTCGGGCGCAGGTCGCGCAGCGCCTGCATCTGCCGGACGACCTCCTCGTAGCTCGGCTCGTAGACGTACCCCTGCACCCCGGCGTTGGCGAAGCACACCGGGCAGCGCATGTTGCAGCGGTTGGTCAGGTCGATCTGCGCCAGCACCGCCCCCGAGAGGTGCTGGTTGCACAGCCCGCAGTTGGAGGGGCAGTGCCTCCCGCCGGTCACCTGCGGGCGTTCCTGGCCGGGCTGCTCCTCGAACGTCCACCAGGCGGCCTTGGAGTACAGCACCACGTCCGAGCTGACGCAGTCGCGGACGTGCCCGTGCTCCGGGCAGGCCTTCTCGATGAAGACGGCGCCGTCCTCGACGAAGTAACGCCCGACGAGGATGGCGCTGCACTCGGGGCAGAGCGTCTCGACGGTGCGGGGCAGCCGCCGCGCGGCGGGACGGATGCGCGAGCCGTGGTGCGTGCGCGTGGCGCTGCCCGGGAAGTCGCTGACCGCCTCGGTCCAGATGGCGTCGTGATGGACCTGGCGCCGCTCGCCGCAGGTGGCGCAGTGGAACGTCAGGACGATCTGCTTGCCGAGGCGCTCGAACGTGGCATCGACGACGCGCCGGCACGTCGGGCAGGTGGCCTGCGTCTCGACGGGCACCGAGGCGTACCGCGAGGCGAACCGGCGCATGGACCGGCGGAACCGCCCCACGTCGTCGAGGGCGGCGGGCCTGTCAGCCCGGGCATCGGCTGCTTGCCTTGCGGCTTGTCCCTCGGCAACGCGTTCGATCATCCAGGTCCTCGTTTCCCACGGCCGGCGCGCCTGGCGGGCTTCGGGGGGCGACGGCTGACAGCTACCTATGCCTCGAAGTAGGCCGGATACCTCCGTGCCTTGCGCTTGCGCCTCTGGTACCCCGACGCCAGCTCCATGAAGAT
>CAZXOC010000473.1:0-3899 GCA_964642165.1 uncultured Planctomycetaceae bacterium
CTTCATCAAGCCGCGGCTGGCCCGGATGTTCGCGCCCGTCCGCGAGGCGGGCAAGTTCGTCTTCCTGCACTCCTGCGGCTGCGTGACCGAGCTGTTCGACGAGCTGGTGGAGATCGGCCTGAGCTGCTTCAACCCGTTCCAGCCGGAGGTCATGGACGTCTTCGCCGTCAAGCGGCGCTACCACGGGCGGCTGGCCTTCCACGGCGGGATGAGCATCCAGAAGGTCCTGCCGTTCGGCACGCCGGACGACGTCCGCCGCGCCGCCGCCGCCCTGCTCGACGCCGGGCGCAGCGGCGGGTACATCTTCAGTCCCTCCCACAGCGTCCCGCCCGACGTCCCCCCGGAGAACCTCGTCACCATGATGGAGACCGTCCGCGCCCAAGAGGGGCTCTCCAACATGTAACTAAATGTTTTGTAGTTGTTTAGCGGCCGGGCTTGCCCGGCGCTCCTCTTCCCTTCCCCCGACTTCCCCGAACCAGACCCCCGCGAGCGCCCCCGCGCCCCGACGCGGCGCCCTTGCCCCGCCCGTCGCCATCTGGTACCCCAGCGTGCGATGCAACGCCTGCGGATCTGCCATCTGATCACCACGCTGGGCGTCGGCGGGGCCGAACGCGGGCTCTACGAGCTGTGCCGGCGACTGGACCGCGCCCGCTTCGACGTGCAGGTCGCGGCCCTCCAGGGCGGCGAGGTCGCCGAGTGGCTCGAGCGCGCGGGGATCCCCGTGACGGTCCTCGACATCCGCGGCAAGTGGGACGCCGCCAGGCTGCCGCGCCTGGTGCGGCTGCTGCGCGACGAGCGGATCGACCTGCTCCACACGCACCTGTTCCACGCGGACCTCGCCGGGCGCCCGGCGGCGCGGGCGGCGGGCGTGGGGCACGTGGTCCACACCGTCTGGACGGCCGAGGGGCGCTTCCGGCCGTGGCAGTTCGCCTACGCCCGCCTCCTGAAGGAGACGTGCGACCGCGTCATCTGCGTCTCCGAGTCCGTCCGCGAGCACCACGCACGGCGCAGCGGCCTGCCGGCCGGCTGCTACGCCGTCATCCCGTGGGGCGTCGACACGGAGGCGTTCTCGCACGACGAGTCGGCCCGGCGGCGCCTCCGCGGCGAGTGGGGTCTGTCCGACGACGACGTGCTGGCCGCCTTCGTCGGGCGACTCGAGCGCTACAAGGGCGTCGACGTGCTCCTGGGCGCGATTCGCCTCCTCGCCGCCCGGGGCGGGGCCGTGCGCTTCGTCCTCGCCGGCGACGGCCCCATGCGCGACGCCGTCGGGGACTTCCTTCGCCGCGGCGAGGGACGCCGGCTCGCCCGACATCTCGGCCACGTCCGCGACGTCCGCGGCGTCCTCAGCGCCGCCGACGTCTACGTCATGCCCAGCCGCTGGGAGGGCTGGCCGCTCGCGCTGGGCGAGGCGATGAGCGTCGGCCGGCCCGCCGTCGGCACGGACGTCCCCGGCATTCGCGACCTGCTCGCCCACGAGCGGACCGGCCTGCTCGTTGCCCCCAAGGACCCCGCCGCCCTGGCCCGTGCCGTCGAGCGCCTCGCCGCCGACGCCCCCCTCCGCGCCCGCCTCGGCCGCGCCGCCCGCCGGCGCATCGTCGAGCACTTCTCCATCGCCCGCACCGTCGCCGCTCACGAAGCCCTCTACGACGAGATCGCCGGCCTCGGCCGACAGGACTGACCCCCCGCCGCCGATGCGGATTGCGGAATGCCGAGAGAGAGTTGTGCCATTCGGCCCGGCTTGGTCGTAGAATCACCGGGCACGGGCACGGTTTATCAAGGAGAAGAGCAATGGATCGTCCACTCATCCGCACGGTGATTCTGGCGGTTGTGGCTTACGGGGCGGGCCAGGCCGTCGCCGCCGACGCGCCCGAGGCCTTCACGCCCCTGTTCGACGGCAAGACGCTCAAGGGCTGGCACGCCCTGCCCGGCGGCTCGTGGCAGGTCAAGGACGGCCTGCTCGTCGGCACCAGCGCCAAGACGGAGCGCCGCCACGGGCTGCTCGTCAGCGACCGGGCGTACGACGACTTCGTCGTCCGCCTCAAGTTCCGCGTCGTCAGCGGCAACAGCGGCTTCTACTTCCGCAGCGAGAAGGTCCCCGGCCCCGTCGGTGTCCACGGCTTCCAGGCCGAGGTCGACCGGACCGCCATGACCGGCGGGCTCTACGAGACGGGCGGACGCACGTGGGTCGCCCAGCCCGACCCCAAGACGACCCGGGGCCTCTACAAGCCCGGCGAGTGGAGCGAGATGTCCGTCACCGCCGTCGGCCGCTACGTCGCCGTCCGCCTCAACGGCACAAAGACGGCCGAGCTGCGGGACGATCCCGGGCGCCTCCGGGGCCACTTCGCCGTGCAGCTCCACGGCGGCATGGACATGGAGGTCCAGTTCAAGGACATCGAGATCCGCCGCCCCAACGCCGCCGAGATCGCCGCGGCCGGCGACGACGCGGGCTTCGTGCCCATGTTCAACGGCAAGGACCTCACCGGCTGGCAGACCACCGGCAACTGGCTCGTCGAGAAGGACGGCACGGTGACGCTCAAGCCCCGCCCCGGCGAGAAGGGCTGGACGCGCTACGACGCCTACCTCACCACGAAGCGGACGTATCGCGATTTCGTCCTGGACCTCGAGTTCAAGTTCGGCCGAGGGGGCAACTCCGGCGTGTTCCTGCGCGTGGCCGACCCGAAGAGCCAGGTCAGCACCGGCTTCGAGGTGCAGATCCTCGACACGCACGGCAAGAAGAAGATCGGCGCGCACGATTGCGGCGGCGTCATCGGCACGGCGGCTCCCTCGAAGAACATGGTCAAGCCCGCCGGCGAATGGAACCGCTACACCATCACGTGCAAGGGCACCAAGCTGAAGGTCGTGCTGAACGGCGAGCAGATCATCGACCTGGACTTGAGCAAGTCCGGGCTGAAGAACCGCCCGCCGGCGGGCTACATCGGGTTTCAGGATGAGGCCAAGCCCGTCTGGTATCGCAACGTCCGCATCAAGGAGCTGACCGACGGGAAGCAGCCGAAGTAGGCGCCCGGACGGCACCGGATATCGAGCACGGAGATGGGACACCGCACGTTTGAGGAAGGGGCCGAAAAAAGGGGTCAGGCTACTTTTTGAGAAAAGTAGCCTGACCCCTTTTTTCTGGCCCGAGCACGAAAGGACCGGATGATGAGACCGACGCGACGCGAGTTCCTGGCCGGAACGTCCTGTGTGTCCCTGGGCTGGCTGTCGGCCCTGGCCGAGCCCGCCACGGAGGCCAGGCCCGCACCCGAGGCGAAGCCCGCCCTGCCGAAGGCCTTCATCGACGGCACGGAGGACGGCTGGAAGGCGATGGTCGAGGACGACTTCGCCCCCGTCAACTGCGACGAGGACACCTGGGCGTGGAAGGACGGCGTCATCCACTGCACGGGCAAGCCCGTCGGCGTCATCCAGTCGAAGAAGTCCTTGAAGAACTTCGAGCTCGTCGTCCAGTGGCGCCACCTGCGATCGGCGGGCAACTCGGGCGTGTTCGTCTGGGCGACCGCCGAATCGCTGGCCAACCTCAAGAAGGGCAAGGGGCGGCTACCCAAGGGCATCGAGTGCCAGGTGCTCGACCACGGCTACGCGGAGAACTACGTCAAGCGCCACAAGAAGAAGCCCGACTGGTTCACGACCAACGGCGACGTGTTCCCCGTCGGCGTGAAGATGAAGCCCTTCCCCCCCCTGTCGGCCAACGGCAGCCGCAGCTTCCCGTCCAAGGACCTCAGCAAGGGCGTCCACCAGTGGAACCACTACTACATCCGCTGCATCAACGGCGAGGTGCGGTTGTGGGTCAACGGCGGGGAGGTCTCGGGCGGGACCGCCTGCCAGCCGTGTGAGGGATTCCTCTGCCTGGAATCCGAGGGCTCGCCGGTGGAGTTCAAGAACCT
>CAZXOC010000474.1:0-3897 GCA_964642165.1 uncultured Planctomycetaceae bacterium
GATCAGCTCGACGCGAAACTCGACTGGCCCACGTTCGAACTGACGGAGATCGGCTTCGGCGAGCACGTCATCGACGTGCCGGACGGGCTGGCGCACTGGGAGGGCGACGTGCCGCTGGGCGAGGGGCTCCTCGCCCGCGTCAACGCCGGGCTGGACATCGAGACGGGGCTGTTCACCACGCACCTGATCTGCCTGGACGAGGCGACGGGGCTGTTCCCCGAAGACCCGTTCGTCGGCCTGCTGCCGCCCAACCAGACCCCGCCCGAGGGCGAGGGGTGGGTCAGCTTCCGCGTCGATCCCGTCGCGGGCCTGGGGCATCTCGACGAGATTCACAACCAGGCGACGATCGTCTTCGACACCAACCCGTTGATCGACACGAACGTGGTGACCAACACCATCGACGACAACGTGCCGACCAGCAGCGTCGCGCCGCTTCCCCCGCAGGTGACCGGCAGCTTCGAGGTCGCGTGGAGCGGCGACGACGCCGACGGGGCCGGCGTGGCCACGTACGCCATCCACGTCTCCGACAACGACGGGCCGTTCGCTCCCTGGCTGATCACCGAGGAGCAGTCCGCGACGTTTGCCGGCCAGCCCGGTCACGTGTACGCCTTCTACAGCGTCGCTCGAGACTGGGCGGGGAACACCGAGGCCGCCCCGGGCCAGGCCGACGCCACGACGCAGGTATGGGTGGACGAGCCGGACATCGACCTGGCCGCTGGCGCGGCGGCGTCGGACCTCCACGAGCTCGACTTCGCCTACGTCACGCTGGGGGCCCAGGCAAGCCAGTCCGTCGTGGTCACCAACCGCGGCACGGGAGCCCTGACGATCGACTCCTGGGCGCTGGGCGACGCGGCGTTCGAGGTCACGCCGCCCAACCCACCCGGCGAGGAAGGGGACGTCACGCTCGCACCCGAAGAGCAGCAGATTATCCAACTGACCTTCACGCCGGACGCCATGAAGGGCTACGCCACGGCGCTGACGGTGCTGAGCAACGACCCGGACGAGCCGCGCTACGTGGTGGCCCTGTCGGGCACGTGCGTGCCGGCGGCCCTGCCGCCGATCGAGGTCGCCGACTCCGCCGGCTTGCCGAACGACCTGATCGTGGACTTCGGCGCGGTCGACCCCGGCGCGCAGGCGACGCACCAGATCACCCTCACCAACCGCGGCGAGATCGAGCTGACGCTGGACGCGTGGACCAGCTCGCGCCCGGACGTCTTTGCCTTGGCGCCGGCGAACCCGCCCGGCCCGGCGGGCGACGTGATGATTCCCCCCGGCGGCAGCACGGTCGTCGACGTGACGTTCCTGCCGGCCCACGTCGCCGGCTACGGCGCGGCGCTGACGGTGAGCTGCCAGCGCTTCTCCGCTCCCCTGCAACTGGCGGCCATCGGAACCGGCGCCGGGACGACCGCCGGCGGAGCGCTGGGCTTCGAGGACCCGCTCGGCGAGCCCGATGACCGCATGTTGGAGTTCGGCGCGGTGCCGCTCGGCCAGGAAGCGATGGCCACCATCATCGCCAGCAACATCGGCGACGAGGTGCTCACGATCACCGAATGCGAATCGATGGACCGCAGCTTCACCATCGTGCCGCAGCACGAGCTTCCGTGGACGCTTGCACCGGGCCAGGACGTCGAGCTGGCCGTCACCTTCGCCCCGGACGGCACCAGCGCTGCCCACGCCGCGGCGCTGCTGCTCGGCGTGGAGGGCTGCTTCACGCCGAGGTACGTCCTCGGGGCCAGCGGCAAGGCCTTGCTCGACCTCGTCCCCCCGCACGTCGTGGACGTGCGGCGTGGAACCGGCCCGGAGCGGTTCGACCGGCTCGACCAGATCAGCGTCCGCTTCGACGAGGACGTCCTTCTGCCGAAAACCGCACTCGTGCTGTACAACGAGACGACGGACGAGCTGATTCCCCAGACGCCCGAGGTCGACTTCCGATACGACCCGGCCACCTACACGGCTTGCTGGGACCTGCCGGCTCCGGGCCTGCCGTACGGCCGCTACACGGCGAAGCTGGCGGCCGCGAAGGTCGTGGATGTGGCGGGCAACCCCCTGGACGTGCCCGCCCCCGGCGGCGACAGCTATGAGATGTCCTTCCTGGTGACCTTCCCCGGTGACGCCACGCTCGACGGCAAAGTGGACGCCCTCGACTACCTCACGATCAAACGGAACTTCGGCGCTTCCGGCAGCGCAACCTGGTCTCAGGCTGACTTCAACGGCGACGGGAACGTGGATCGCTACGACTTCGTGCCGACGCGGCACAACTTCGGTCAGTCACTCCCCGCTTCCGCGCCGCTGCCGCCCGCGGAGGAGATCAGCTCGGCGGAGCCTGCGGCATCTGTTCTGCCGGACGAGGCCGGGGAAGTCAGGGCCACCGAAGACAGGATCGAGCCCGTTGATGAACAGACACTTCAGGAGACGACGAGTTCTGCTGCCGTAACGAACGAATCGTGCGAGTCTCTGACGGCAAGCGTCTTGGCCGCTGCGGCAGAGGGCTTCCGAGCAAGCTCCGCGCCCGACCGAAGAACCGGGACCCGCGCTGACAGCGTTGCGTGGGGATTGCGTCACTGGCGAACGCGAGCGACGGCCGGAGCACTCCGGGCGCGATCCGGATTGCCGAAGCGCCGCCGTGTTGGAGAGGCAAGGGCGTTGTTGACAGTGGATAAGGGGGCCGAGCCGTACCGGCCGGCCCGGCTCGGCATCGAGCTTGACGACAACGTGGTGGATGCCCTCGCCTTACCGGATCTGGACCAATCGGCCTGAGCAATTGGGACGCCCATTGCCGGTAAAGGGAGAGCCCCCAACCGGCGACCACAAGCGGATCGCCCGTTGCCCTTCGCGAGTCGCCGGCCCGTTGTATCTCCTTTCTCCTCTCTACCTGCTACTGCTCTGTGTGCGACGACCTTCGCTGCCGGGAAGAGCTGCCGCACACAGCCCGGCCGGGGAGCCGAATCGTGGGAAAGGCTTGTCTTCAAAGGCTTTACGAGTGCATCGGCGAGCGGGAAGACCGGCGGGGAGGCTGATTGTCCAAAATGAGGGGGAATGTCCAAAACCCGGACATGATAACGTCTTTGATAACAACAGGTTAACTCCATTTGGGGTCGTCCGCAGAGCCCCAGGATTGGACACTTTTGCCACATAACTTCGAGACTTACGGCCGTTTTTCGCGGAGCGGCTGGGGGCGTGAGAATCTCGCCGGAAGGCCCGGAAAGTGTCGCGCTACGGCGCGCTCGTCCCCGGCGGAGCCGCCCGGTCGCCGGCGGTCAAAGGGCCCCTCGGTTGCTTAGGGGGCGCAGCGAGGGGCCGCTAAGGGACGGCAGCCCAAGAACATCCAGCGGGTCGTCTCCCAGCCGGTTTCGTCCGCAACCCAAAGCGTCACCACGGGGCGTCACCCGGTTTTTCCTTCGCGGCCTCAAGCGCCCTGTCCATGATCTCCCAGTTCAAGCCGACTGCAATCGGCGCCAGCCCTTCGGAGAACCCACGTGCCCAACCGAACTTCGCGGGAATGGCCATGTGCCCGGTGCGATCCATGAACCCCCATCGCGCCGTCCTGACGTCAGCTCCGATTCGCACCGCCAGAAGCCCCTCATGCAGCGAATCCTCCCAGTCGCAGGCCGTCTCCAGCACGGTCTTGCCCTTCGTGTCGATGAACCGAAACCCTTCCTTCGGATCCTCCCTGGCCTCCCGGACCTGCGCCAGCCCCTCCCGGAAGGGTGAGGCCCCCACGTACTTCGGCTCAATGACCACCTTCCCTTGGGTGTCGATGAAGCCGAAACGCCCTTTGCGCTTCATCAGGGCCCTGCCGTTGGAGAACCAGTTCCACGGTGCCTTCTCGAAGGCCGGCTTAATCACCGTGTTCCCCTTGCGGTCTACATAACCCCAGAGTTGCCCGTCCAGTGAGAC
>CAZXOC010000475.1:0-3836 GCA_964642165.1 uncultured Planctomycetaceae bacterium
TCGGCCTTCGGGGCCGCCTCGGCTTCGGCCGCCTCGGCACGGGCGGTGCGCTCTTCGGCCCGTCGCGCGGCGCGCCGGGCACTGGCCGTGGCGGGGGTGTCGGCCTGGATCTGGTCGTCGGTGAGGTTGTCCCGGCGGAGGATCAACATCCGCAGGACGCGCTCGTCGAGCTGGCTGTCCCGCTCCATCTCGGCGATGCGCTGCGGGGGGGCCTTGAAGTACGTCAGGATGTACAGCCCGCGCCGGCGCCCGCGGATCTCGTAGGCCAGCCGCCGCTCGTCCCAGGGCTTCATGGCGAGGACTTCGGCCCCGTAGCGGTCCAGGATCGCGCGCGCGGGCGCGCTGGCGGCCTCGAAGTCGCTGTTGGGGTCCACCAGGAACATGCATTCGTAGCTGTTCGTCTTGCTGTCCATGTCGCGTTTGCTTCCTTTGGTCTACTGGTCCCGGGCGGCCGCGGCGGCCCGGCGGGTCGGATCAGCTCTCCGGCTTGCCGTTGTACTTGTCCATCACGAAGCTCAGGCCGCAAAACACCCAGTCCTCGACGGCGTCGGCGGCGGTCTCGACGGCCTCGGCAGCGATCTCCTCTTCGTCGGGCGTGAACTTCGACAGCACGTAGTCGACGCCGTCCATGAACGCGGGCGGCTGCCCGATCCCGATCCGCAGCCGCGGCACCCGGTCGGTGCCGAGCCGGGCCATCACGTCGGCCAGGCCCTTCTGTCCGCCGGCCGAGCCGCCCGCCCGCGCCCGGAGCCGCCCGACCGGCAGGTTCATGTCGTCCAGCACGACGAGGATCTCGTCGAGGCCGGCCTTGTAGAAGGCCGCCATCTCTCGCACGGCCAGGCCGGAGCGGTTCATGTACGTGTGGGGCTCCAGGAGCCTCACGCGCCGCTCGCCGGCGCCGCCGCGCGTCGGGCGTGCCTCGCTCACCTGCCCGCCGAAGGCCTTGCGGGCGCCTTCGACGCCCCACCGCCGCCGCAGGACGGCCAGCACGCGAAAGCCGACGTTGTGTCGGGTCCGTTCGTACGAGCGGCCCGGGTTGCCCAGGCCCACGACGAAGCGTCTTGTCTCGTCCGGCACGTCTGGCACGGGGCTTCCCGCCGGGGCGCCGCCGCGGGGGCGTCAGCCCTCGGAGGGCTCCGTCTGGCCTTCGGGGCCCTGCTCTTCCTTCTCCTCGCCGATGACCTCGGGCTCGGCGACCTCTTTGGGCTCGGCCTCGATCTCCTCGGCGACGACGCTGCACGAGCAGAGCAGCGCGTCGGGCTCGTCGAGCAGCTCGACGCCCTCGGGCAGCTCCATGTCGCGCAGGTGCAGCGAGTCGCCGACGTTCAGGTGGTTGACGAGGACGCGGATCTCGTCGGGCAGCGACGCGACGGGGCACTCGACGCGGACGTCGGTGACGACCTGCTGGATGACGCCGCCGTCGGCCTCGCCCGCCGGCGTGCCGCGAAGCACCACCGCCACCGTCACCTCCACGCGCTGGTCCAGCGAGACGCGGAACAGGTCCACGTGCAGGGCCACCTGCCCCATCGTGTCCCACTGCACGTCCTTGACCAAGACGTTCTGCGTCTGCCCGTCGACGTCCACCTCCAGCAGGCGCGCGCCGTGCTGCAACGCCAGCTCCAGGTCGTGTTCGCTCAGCGTCACCGGCTGCGGCGTCTCCTGGTGCCCGTAGATGATCGCCGGGATCAGGCCCTTGTCCCGAAGGCGCCGAACCTGGCGGGTCCCCAGTTCCGTGCGCTTGGACGCTCTCAGCAAAGCCATGTGCGTTCTCCTCGGCCGGACGCGGGCGCGCCTACGGGCCGACGTCCTTCAGAAAGAGGCTGCTGACCGACTCGTCGTTGTGGATCCGGTGGATCGCCTCGCCGATCAGGTCGGCGACGGTCAGGATCTCGAGCTTTCCGACGGCCCGGGCCTTCTCCTCGGAGACGGGGATCGTGTCGGTCACGACGACCTCGTCGACGGGGGCGTCTCGGAGGCTTTCTGCCGCCGGGCCGGCCAGCACCGCGTGCGTGGCGCCGGCGTAGATCTCCGCGGCGCCGTTTTCCTTGCACAGGCGCGCGGCCCCGGCGATGGTTCCCCCCGTGGAGATCATGTCGTCGACCATCAGGACGACCTTGCCGGCGACGTCCCCGATGATCCGCCCGACCTCGATGCTCGAGCCGCTGATCCGCCGCTTGTCGATCACGGCGAGCTCCCCGCCCAGCCGCTGGGCGTACACCCTCGCCCGCTTCGTGTTGCCCACGTCCGGGCTGACCAGCACCAGGTCCTCGAGCTGCTTGTCCGCGTAGTGGCGGCTGAGCACCGGCTCGGCGTACAGGTTGTCCACGGGGATGTCGAAGAAGCCCTGGATCTGCGCGGCGTGCAGGTCGATGGTCAGCACGCGGTCGGCCCCGGCCGTCGCGATCAGGTTCGCCACGAGCTTCGCCGAGATGGGCACGCGCCCCTCGTCCTTGCGGTCCTGGCGCGCGTAGCCGAAGTAGGGGATCACCGCCGTGATGCGCTCCGCCGACGCGCGCCGGGCGCAGTCGATGAAGACCAGCAGCTCCATCAGCGACTCGTTGACCGGCTCGCACGTCGGCTGGATGAGGAAGATGTCCCGTCCCCGAACGTCATCCTCCAGCCGGATCCGAAGCTCGCCGTCCGGGAAGGGCGAGATCGTCACCTCGCCCAGCGCCATGCCGAGGTAGTCGCCGATGTCCTTGGCCAGCGCCGGGTTGGCGCGCCCGCTGAACAGCTTCAGGTTAGGCATCGTCGCCCCTTCCCTTCCGTCGTTCGCCCATGATCGCGCTGACCCGCTCGAGTTGTTCGACCGTGTTGATGCTGAGGACGTCGGCGGGGGGCACGGCGGCCACCGCCGCCAGCTTCCTGCCCCGGGCGCGCAGCAGCCCCAGCGTGTCGGTGAGGTAGTACTCCCCCTTGGCGTTGTCGTTGCCCAGCGCGGCCAGGGCCTCCCGCAGCGCGGCGGCGTCGAAGCAGTAGATCGAGACGTTCACCTCGCGGATCCGGCGCTGGTCCTCGTCGGCGTCGAGGTACTCCACGATGCCCGCCAGCTCGCCGCCGGCGTCGCGGAGGACCCGACCGTACCGCTGCGGGTCGGGCAGGATGCTGGTCGCCAGCGTGCAGGCCGCACGCTGCTCGGCGTGCGTCGCCAGAAGCTCCCGCAGCGTCGCGGCGCGGATCAGCGGGCCGTCCCCCCCCAGCACCACCACCGCCCCGGACAGACCCGCCAGGTGCTCGCCGCAGACCATCACCGCGTGCCCCGTGCCGAGCTGCGGCTCCTGGACGACCCACTCGACGTCGCCGTCGCCGCCCGCGAAGGTCTGTTGGACATGATCGGCCTCGTGACCGACCACCACCAGGAGGCGGTCGCACCCCGCCCCCCGAGCGGCGTCCAGCACGTAGGCCAGCATCGGCCGCCCGCAGACCTCGTGGAGGACCTTCGGCCGGTCCGACTTCATCCGCGTGCCCTTGCCCGCGGCCAGTATGATCGCTGTCGTCGACATCCCAACGCCTCACCAGGAACGCTACCCGGCCAGGACTCGAACCTGGAATGGGAGGACCAAAACCTCCTGTGTTACCTATTACACCACCGGGTAGGGTGCTTTTCAGGTTGTCGGCCGGGCCGCGGACGCCAAGCAGCACGACCTGCACGAACGGTGTCGCAGCAGGGGACTCGTCCGGGGGCCTGAACCAACGGCCGCGACCTCGCGGGCCCACTCCCGGCCGCAGCAGCCGGGGCGCCCCGTGCGGACGAGCAAACGCCCTGGGTCAAAACGACGTAGTCTACGGACCGGCCCCCGGGCTGTCAAGAGCCAAAAGCCCCGAGAATGCCAAGG
>CAZXOC010000476.1:0-3831 GCA_964642165.1 uncultured Planctomycetaceae bacterium
TCCAGGTCCCGCTCCATGTTCGAGCTGGTGGCGTCGAAGTAGAAGTTGCGGATGGGGATGTCGTCGTGGTCGGCCGCCACGGTGTGGTAGACCGCCTCCGAGATGATGCCGTTCATGCAACTGAACGGGCTGATGTCGATGATGCCGTCGGCGCCCTTCTCGTACAGGTAGACGGTCTTGCCGATCGACAGGACCATCTCGCCCAGCGCGCCGTTGGCGGGAAGATACGGCCAGCCGGGCTCGAGCACCTCCCCGAACAGGTCGTGCGGCTCCTCGTAGCCCGCGAAGTCCGTCTCGAACGGCGCCAGCAGCCGGTGCTCGTCGTGACGCTGCACGGCGGTCTTGACGGCCGCCGCCAGCATCGCCAGCGAGACCCTCTTGCCGTCGCGCTCCAGCAGGTCCTTCTGCGACCAGTTCGTGTACCAGACCCACTCCGTGACGTCACTCATCCACGCCTCGCCGCCGTGGGCCTCGATCTTCCGAACGGCGTCGTAGTTGCTGAACGTGTTCAGCCGGCAGAAGATCTCCCCCACCACGCCGATGAGCGGCCTGCCCTTGACGTACCGCGCCGGGACGGCACGGGACAGCTCCCTCGTCCGGCCCATGGCCGCCGCCAGGTCGCCCATCCGCTGCCGGTTCGACTGACCCGGCGTCTCCAGCACTTCCTCGACCAGTTCGATGCCGCGCTCGAACGCCTCGTCGGCCGCACCGGGCTCCGTCTCGTACGGGCGGGTCTTCAGCAGCAGCTTGCGGAGGATGTCCGAGCAGACCAGCCCCTGCCACATCTGCCGCATCGTCGTCAGCCCGTGCTCGGCGATGCCGTCGTAGCCGTTGCGGCTCGTGGGCGAGACGATGGGAACGTCGTCGTAGCCCATCTCGTCGAGCACCTGGCGGAAGTACGGGGCATACTGTCCGAAGCGGCACGGTCCCTCCGCCGTGGGCATGAAGAACGCCGTGCGGGACCGGTCGAAGTCCGGCGAACGGATGATCCGCAGGAAGTTCCCGAGCGTCACCTTCTCCGGGTAGCACTCCTCCCCGCCGAGGTACAGCCCGGCCAGCTCCAGGGTCTCGTCATTCGATTCCGGGGTGACCTCCGCCTCGACGCCGATCGAGCGAAACACCGCCGCCGCCAACCTCGCGCCGACGTAGGTCATCCGCGGAATCCACAACTTGCGCCCGACCAGCGGGCCTGACGTACGATCCGCCATGAGTTCCTGTCACCAATAACACACCGGGCCGGCCGCGGGAAGTCCACACCGGCCCGATGGGCATCATCCTCTCGTCGTCCGGCCGGAGCCCGTACGCCCCAGCCGCCTGACCAACCCACACTGCCACCGCACCATAAGGCGGTAACCTGCAACGCAAACGATAGCCTTCTGTGGCACCTGATTCAAGCAGATTACCTCCAGCGACCTGGTCCCGAGGGAGCTCGAGCCATCTGCTCAAGGCGCGTCCGGGGCGGCGCCCAAAGGCGGCCGGCGCGCGGGGATCGCTTCGGGCCTCCACCGCTGCGGTCATGCCCGGGTGGCCGCCCGCCGGGCCGCCCGCTTGCGGTCGTTGTCCTTGAGGTGGACCTTCCGCAGGCGGATGCGCGCGGGGGTGACCTCGACCCGCTCGTCGAGCTCGATGTACTCCAAGGCGCCCTCCAGGCTGACGCGCCGCGGGGCCTTGAGCGTGACGGTCATCTCCTTCGTCGACGAGCGGACGTTCGTGAGGTTCTTGCGCCGCACGACGTTGACCGTGATGTCGTTGTCGCGGCAGTGCTCCCCGACGATCTGCCCTTCATAGACCTTCTCGCCCGGCTCGACGAACATCACGCCGCGGTCGGCGAGCTGCTCCAGCGCGTAGGCGGTGACCGGCCCGCCCTCGGTGGCCACCATCACGCCGTTGGCCCGCCGGGCGGTCTCGCCCCGGCAGCGCCCGTACGACTCGAAGCGATGGTGCATGACCACCTCGCCCGCGGTGGCGGTCAGTATGCGGCTGCGCAGGCCGATGAGCCCTCGCGTGGGGATCGTGAACTCCAGTTGCGTTCGCCCCCCGGCGGTGTCCATGTGGACCATCTCCGCGCGGCGGTCGCCGAGGAGCTGCATGACGGCCCCGACGGCGCCGGTCGGCACGTCGATCACGAGGCGCTCGATCGGCTCGAGCTGCCGGCCGTGCTCGTCGGTGTGGTAGACCACCTCCGGCTTGCCGACGGCCAGCTCGTAGCCCTCGCGGCGCATGGTCTCCAGCAGGATGCCCAGGTGCAGCAGCCCGCGTCCGGAGACGACGAACTCGTCTCCGCGGTCCTCGACGCGAAGCGCGACGTTGGACTGGAGCTCCTTCTCGAGCCGCTGGCGGAGCTGGCGGCTGGTGACGTACGTGCCCTCGCACCCCGCGAAGGGCGAGTCGTTGAAGCGGAACACCATGCGGAGCGTGGGCTCGTCGATGGCGACGGGCGGCAGGGCGACGGGGCGGTCCGGATCGGCCAGCGTGTCGCCGATGTCGACCTTCTCGAGCCCGACGACCGCGAAGAGGTCGCCCACGTCGATGCGGGCGGTCTCGACTCGCCCGAGCCCGTCGAAGCGCAGCAGTTGAGCGATGCGCTGGCGGGTGCGGCCGCCGTGGCGGTCGATGACGGCCACCGTCGTGCCCGCTTCCAGCGTCCCGGCGAAGACCCGCCCGATGCCGATCCGCCCGACGTAGTCGTTGTAGTCCAGCGTGGTGACCAGCGCCTGGAGGGGCGCCTCGCCGTCGAGCTCGGGCGCGGGCACGTGGGCGATGATCGCGTCGAAGAGCTCGTGCACGTCGCCGGCGGCGCCGCGGCGGGCGGCGTCGGCGCTGGTGGTGGCCCACCCGGCCTTGCCCGACGCGTAGATCACCGGGAAGCTCAGCGCGTGGTCCTCGGCGCCCAGCTCGACGAGCAGGTCGAAGACCTCCTCGTGAACGGCGTCGGGGCGGGCGTCGGGGCGGTCCATCTTGTTGATGACCACCAGGGGCGCCAGGCCCGCCGCCAGGGCCTTGGACAGCACGTAGCGGGTCTGGGGCATGACGCCCTCGAAGGCGTCGACCAGCAGGAGCACCCCGTCGGCCATCCGCAGCACCCGCTCGACCTCGCCCGAGAAGTCCGCGTGACCCGGGGTGTCGACGATGTTGATGTGCACGCGCCGGGCGGCCCGATCCGTGTAGTCGATCGCGCAGTTCTTCGACAGGATGGTGATCCCTCGCTCACGCTCGAGGGGGTTGGAGTCGAGGATGCACTCGCCCGTCAGCTCGCCGTGGCGGAACTGGCCGCTCTGGCGAAGCAGCTGGTCGATCAGCGTGGTCTTGCCGTGGTCGACGTGCGCGACGATGGCTACGTTGCGGATGTTCTGTCGCTTCATGGACGCTCCGGGGGCGAGGGCGGCCTCGGGGGGGGGTCTGGTGGGGAGGCTGGGCCCCGGCCGGCAGGGCGGGGACGCAACGGCAGGCTAGGACGTCGCGACAGGCCAGTGCACGGCGCGCAGCGCTCTCAGCAGGCTCGTGAAGAGCCGCCCGAACAGCATCAGCCCGCCTGTCAGCGCTCGCCTCATCATCAGGAAGCAGTCTACCGGATCGAGCGGGCGAATACAAGCGGCCGGAGGGCCGATGATCCTGTCGGTGCCGTCGCCGGCGAGGTCCTGCATGCCGCAGGCCCGGCGTACGATGCGGCCGTCCAGATCGCTGCAGCCCTCCAGACGCCCCGTTGTGATCCGGTGCTTGCAGCAGCTCGGCACCTCCCTTCCCGCCGGCGGCAGGGGGGACCATCCCTCCGCCGGGCGGCGGCGGCCCGCCCTGCGAGCGCGCCCTAGCGCGACACTTTTCGGGCCTTCC
>CAZXOC010000477.1:0-3786 GCA_964642165.1 uncultured Planctomycetaceae bacterium
CTGCCGGGGCTGTGTCCTCCCGTCCTGGCGGCCCCGTGCCCCAAGGCCCACTCGGCAAAAACCGAGCGCCGCAATACCCGCCAGGACCCTCATAACCTATCATGAAACTTGGGTTTGTCAAGCCCCGAGTCGCTTGTATGCACGAGATCCCTGGGCCCGCCGCGTGGCGGTAAGGGCCCGCGGATGCCGGCGCGTCAGCGTGGGGGCCGGCGGCGGCGGAGCAGCACAGCCGCACCAACGCCGATCAGTGCGAGGGCCGTCGGCTCCGGCACGGGCTCGCCGGGCACGTCGGCAGAGGGGAGCGTGAGCTGCCCGAAGTGGCCGCGCAGCGTGAGGAAATCCGCGCGGTCCACGTCGCCATCGCCGTCGGTGTCGCCGTCGGCCCAGAGCGCCCCGCCCACGGTGCCCGCGGCTCGCTTCAGGGCGATGTAGTCCAGGAAGTCCACGTCGCCGTCGAGATCCGCGTCGGCGTAGAGAAGCCGCTTGGGCGCCCCGCCGTTGCGGTAGTACAGGGCGAGGCCGTCCAGGTCGATCCAGCCGCAGCCGCGTATGTCCAGCGTATGGACGTACAGCGCCTCGTTGCCGTCGCCGTCGAGCTGGTTGTCGAACTCGTCGATGAGCCGCACGCAGCTTCCCTCGCCGATCATCAGTTCGCCCAGGGCGAAGTTGTCGGTCCACGCATTAGGGTCGGGCCCGAGGTCGGCCCCGGCCACCTCCAGTCGCTGGGGATCCTCGCGCGGCCGGGAGCCGCGCAGGCGTATGGATGCCTCGGACAGGTCGAACTCCTCGTTTCGCGTCGAATGGTTGAGGAAGTCGCCCTGAAGCTCGATGGCGGCCCCGGGGGCGCCCGTGACCACCCCGGTCGGCCATACGGTCAGGGCGCCGGTCACCACGACCCCGCGACGGATATCGAGCTGCCCGTTATCATGCCAGCCGACCTGGACGTTCCGCGCGCGGACGCCGCCGGAGCACACGTACACGATGCCTCCGTTCCCGATTCTTGCCTCGACCTGCTCGTCAGGGAAGCCAAGGGTCCAGATGCCATGTTTCTGCCAGTTGTCGGTCCGGCCGAAGGACCCTCGCCAATAGGTCGTCGGCGCCTCATCCGGTACGAGCTCGCCGGTGGGCAAGATCTTGCCGTGGTACGTGCCCGGCCCCAGCCCGGCGGGATCGACGAAGTATATCTTGCTCAGATTGGTGGCCCGCAATCCGTCGGCGTCCGAGCCGAACACGATCCGCTCGGTGCCCCCGCCGGCCGGGTCGCCGCTCCAGTTGTGGATCGAGAGCCGCGCATACCAGGGCCCGCCGATCTCGTGGCTGTCGGCAAAGGTCAGGACGCTGCTCGCGCCGGCACCCATGTCGATCGCGGCGCCTTCGCCGCTGACGCCGAGCGTGCCGAGCGTCTCGCTGCACCCGTTGACGTCGAACCCGCCGTAGAGGTTCATGGTGGCCGCGTCGGCGATCTGGTGGGAGTGGATCAGCTTCAACGCGCCGAAGAGCTTCACGCTGCCCAGGGCCAGCACACCTTCAGGCTTGGCCAGTTCGAGCCGACCGGAGTTGACTGTGCTGACCCTATCGAGGAACGCGAAGTGGT
This sequence comes from uncultured Planctomycetaceae bacterium, assembly GCA_964642165.1. Lineage (GTDB taxonomy): Bacteria > Planctomycetota > Phycisphaerae > SM23-33 > SM23-33 > CAYRVX01. The sequence continues at coordinate 1,595 of CAZXOC010000477.1, forward strand.
TGGCCGCGCGGCCGGAGAAACGCACCACGCCACCACCAACGATGAGTGTCCATGCGTTAAGCCCGATCTGGATGTCCAGGTCGACTTCCGACGGGCCATCGCCTGTGGTTATCCAGGAGGTGCTCCCTCTCATCGCCATCCGTTGGTTCTCCGGGTAGCTCGACTCCGTGGTGATGAGGACGGTGCCGAGCGCCGGGGATGCGGTGATATTGCCGCAGGAGAAGTTCCCCCCACGGTCGCCCGTCCCGATGACGATCGTGCCGTCGCTGATTGCCAACTGGGTGCATCCCAGTGCGGTCGTGCCGGGTTGGCCCGGCTCGGAGTTACCGTCGAAAACGAGCCGTCCGCCGTCGATCGTCAGCTTGCCGAACGAGTTGTTGACGCTTCCGGCGTAGTACGTGACGCCCGGGTGAATCGTGACGCTGCCGAGGTACACGCCCCGCTCGCCACTGACCCTGAGGGATCCGCCGACCACCTCCAGGTCGCCGGACCCGGCTCCGCTGGCCAGATTCAGCTCGCCGGGCCCGGTCTTTGTCAGCTTCCCGCCGCCGGCCAGGCCGGGCTCCGCTTCGTCATCAGCGACCTCGATCGCGAACGTCCCGGTCGGGACATGAATCGTCCCGCCGCCTTCGCCCATCGCGATCCGCCGGCCGGTCGTGAAACCGGACGCGAGCTCGAGCGTCGCACCGCCTTCGATCGTGACTGCCCCTGGCCCGGCCGTGCCGCCGAGCTGAGAGTCGCTGCCGACGACCAGCGTTCCGCCTCGCAGCTTCGTGCCGCCGGCGCACGTGTTCGCCCCGCCGAGGGCGAGCCGGCCTTCGCCGATCTTGGTCAGTGCCCCGTCGCCGACGACGTCGGCGTCGAGGGTCGCCTCGACGCCGGCGGGAACGTGCACGCCCAGTCCGCCGATGCTCAGCTCCCCCGGGCCGCTCAGCCGATATCCGCTCGTGTGGAACGTCACCGACCTGGCGGCCAGTTGCCCGTTCAGCCTCACCTCGCCCGGCGCGCCGGCGAACACGGCGTCGCTCGCGGCGGCGTTCTCCCACGCCCCGTCGCTGGTCCCGTCGGACCAGACCGGCGCAGCGGTGTCCCACGTGCCTTCCCCGCCGCTGGGCGTCTCCGGCGTGCCGACCGGGTCCCACGCCCTGTTGTGGTAGATCGGCGTCTCCTGCACGCCGCCGACCCGCTCGCCCGTGCTGAAGGAGAACAAATCGAACTCCGCCGGCGACAGCGTCGAGGGCGAGAAGGTGCTGACGTATCCCTCCTGGACGGCGCCGGCCGCCAGGGCCGCCTCCCGGCCCGTGGTGGGATACGCCGAGCCCGGCAGGAAGACCTCCGTGAAGTCCTTGCCCTCCGGCACGGAGCCGGCGGGGCTGAAGGCAAAGACCGGCTCGGGCTCGTTCGCTTCGAGGATCCCCCCGAATGACCAAGCCGTGCAGCGATCCATCTGGCCCTCCACGGTCAGGCTCCCGCCGGCGGGGATGACCAGGCCGGGGATGTATCGCATCGTCCGCCCGAGACCGGGCACGTGAAGCACGCCGTCCTCGATGTCGTACGGCGAGGTGTTGGTGATCGTCCAGGAGCTCCGCGGGATCTCCGGCGTCTCGTAGCTCATTCTGATGGTGTCGAACACCCCCACCGTGATCGGAGTGCCGGGTTTCCAGATCCCCCCGGCCCCCAGACCCCTTCGCCCATCGGGCGGCGGGGTAAGGTCCACGTCCGCGATGAGCCTGCCGAAGTGCACGGGGAACTCCCATCGCTTGGTGCCCTCCCGCGGGCACGAAGGGTCCAGTGTCTCGCGGCATCGAACCTCCGTATTCTCCTCCAGGGAGACGAACATGCCCTCCGGAATGCCCTCAAACGTCGCCCCGAACCCCAGGATCGTCGGGTCTGCGGAACTGGCCATGTACACCACTTCCACGATGGCTGTGTCTTCGGGGTAGAACGACAGGTCGACTATCCCCGGCCCGCAGCCGAAACTCACCGCCTCAGCCCGGCGGACCACGCCAACGAGGCCGGAACACGCGACCGCACAGGCAACACCGGCCAGGACCAAACCTCTCCCTGCAGTGCCCATTGCTTTCTCCCCATCCGCGCAAGCGGGCCGCGGCGACAGACGATAAACCCGCCCCCCGGCGCGCTGGACCGCCACGAGGCATCACCGCCAGGCGGTCCGGCGGCCCTGCCGGGGC
>CAZXOC010000478.1:0-3784 GCA_964642165.1 uncultured Planctomycetaceae bacterium
CCTCGTCGGCGCCGGGAGAGCCCGTGGACGTGCTGGCGGCGCCCGCGTCGGGCGCCGGCGAGGCGTCGAGCGCCTCGACGGAGCCGTCCTCGCTGGACGCGGACCTGCTCGACCTTCTGGCCAGCCCCCAGCCCGTGACGCCGCTGGGCGCGCAAACGAAGTAACTCGAACGACAGGAGCCTTTGCGGAGGGCGCGGATGTGCGCTTCGCAGGAGAAGCGAATGGCCACTCGATCGGAACACGGCGACGTCAGGACGCCGGCATTCGAGGACCTGGAGCCTCGGCTGCTGCTGTCCGGACGGACGCCGCTGATCGCGGAATTCCTCGCGATCAACCAGACGGGCTTCCAGGACGGCTGGGGGAACCGACCGGACTGGATCGAGATCCACAACCCCACTGACTCGACGGTGAGCCTGGACGGCTGGGAGCTGAAGGACAGCAGTACCGAGTGGCCGTTCCCCACGGGTACGACGATCACCCCCGGCGGGCGGCTCGTCGTGTTCGCCGACGACGAGGACACCACGGACCCGGCGGGCTACCATCACACGAACTTCAAGCTGACCAGCGGCGGGGAGTACCTGGCCCTGCTGAACGCGGATGGACAGGCTGTCCACGCCTACGACCCGAACTACCCCGAGCAGATTGCGGACGTCTCGTACGGGCTGAGCGGCTGGAGCGAAGTGACCGACACGCTCGTGGGCGAGGGCTCGACGCTGCACGTGCTGGTGCCCGGCGGGCCCGTGGACGAGGCGTGGAAGGGCGGGGCCACCTTCGACGACTCCGCCTGGCTGCGGGGCGACACGAGCGTCGGCTTCGAGGCGACGACCGACCCGGCCCCGGAGTACGACTACGACGATTACATCGAGACGGACGTCGAGGCGGACATGTTCGACGTCAGTGCCACGGCGTACGTGCGGTTCTCCTTCCTCGTGCCCGACCCGTTCCGCCTGAGCACACTCACGCTGCGCATACGGTACGACGACGGATTCGTCGCCTACCTGAACGGCGTGGAGATCGCGCGCCGCAACGCCGTCGACCCCCTTCTCCACGATTCCCACGCCAGCGCCAGCCACGACGATCCCCAGGCCGTGCTCTTCGAGGACATCGACGTCTCGGCGTACCTCGACGAGGTGAGGCCCGGCGGGAACGTCCTGGCCATCCACGGCCTGAACGCCTCGGAGGGCAACGACGACTTCCTGATCGCGCCGGAGCTGCTGGCCGACCGGATCGTGCTGGGCCCGTACCAGTACTACGAGACGCCGTCACCCCGAGACGCCAACAGCGGGGGCGCTCCGGGCATCGTCGCGGACACCAAGTTCAGCGTGGACCGAGGCTTCTACACCGAGCCGTTCGACGTCGCGATCACCACCGCCACGCAAGGCGCGGCGATCTGGTACACGACCGACGCCAGCGTGCCGGAGCCGACGAATCCCGCGGCCACGCTCTACACAGCGCCGCTGACGATCGGCCACCACACCACGCTTCGCGCCGCGGCGTTCAAGGCCGGATGGATCCCCGCCAACGCCGACACGCAGACGTACGTCTTCCCGGCGGACGTGATCCAGCAGACCGGCGACGGCTTCCCGGACAACTGGGGCTGGGTGTGGAAGGCCAGCGGGGGCGTCGCGGAAGCCGACTACGCCATGGACCCCGAGATCGTCGCCGCCTATGACGCCACGATCCGGGACGACATGAAGGCCGTGCCGACCATCTCCCTCGTCATGCCGATGGAGGACTGGTTCGGCGACGGCGGCCAGGGGATCTACCTGAGCGGGCAGGGCATCGAGCGCGGGTGCTCCGTCGAGCTGATCTACCCCGACGGGAGCGAGGGCTTCCAGATCGACGCCGGCATCGAGATCCAGGGCGGCACGAGCACCAACCGCTGGAAGACCGACAAGCTGTCGATGCAGGTCACCTTCAAGGAGCCGTGGGGGCCGACGAAGCTGGACTTCCCGATCTTCGGCAGCGACGCCACCGACTGGTTCGACACGTTCATCCTGGACGCCCGGCTGAACCAGTGCTGGGCGTACCACGGCGGGTCCTCTCCGGACTGGCAGCGCGAGCACGCGCAGTACACGCGGGACCAGTTCGTCTCGACGATCCAGAACCTCATGGGCGGCTACGGGACCTACTCCCAGCCGGTGCACCTGTACCTCAACGGCCTGTACTGGGGCGTGTACATCGCCCACGAACGGCCGGACGAGTCCTTCGCGGAGGCGTACCTGGGCGGAGACAAGGACGATTACGACGTCGTCAAGCACACTTCCAGCACGATCGTCAACAACGGCGTCGACCCCGCCGATCCCGGCGACACGGACACGGCCCGGGACAAGTACCTGGAGATGTTCGCCGTTCTGAACAACTCCGGCCTGACGGCGAACGAGAAGTACCAGCAGATCCAGGCCCACCTCGACGTGCCGAACTTCATCGACTACATGATCCTGAACTACTACGTCGGGAACATGGACTGGGACCAGCACAACTGGTACGCGACCCGAAGCCGGGTCGATCCCGACGGGCGCTGGCGGTTCCACTCGTGGGACGCCGAACACGTGCTGAAAGGCACGGGGGACAACCGCACGGGATACAACGACAGCGACGGCCCGACGGGGATTCACCACCGCCTGCGCGCCAGCGCCGAGTACCAGATGCTCTTCGCCGACCATCTGCACAAGCATTTCTTCAACGACGGGCTGCTCACGCCGACGAGCGCCGCGGCGCTGTACCAGGCGGCGGTGGACAGGGTCGATCGCGCCGTCGTCGGCGAATCCGCCCGCTGGGGCGACAACGCCTACGCCGACGCGCCCTATACCCACGACGAGCACTGGGCCGCGGAGCGGGACCGGCTGCTCGACACCTACTTCCCCGGCCGGACGAACACCGTCCTGAACCAGCTCAAGGGCTACAGCCTGTACCCGGACGTGGACGCGCCGGCCTTCTACGTCAACGCCGCGGAGCAGTACGGTGGCGAGATCTCGCGCGGCGACGAGCTGGCGATCGGCAACCCCAACGGCACGGGCACGCTCTACTACACGCTGGACGGCTCGGACCCGCGCCTGCCCGGCGGAGACGTCCGCCCCGACGCCGTCGCGTACACGGGGCCGATCGCGCTGGACCGCACCGAGCACCTCAAGGCCCGCGTGCTCGACGGCGACGAGTGGAGCGCCCTCGCCCAGGCCGACTTCTACATCGACGTCTCCGGCGATCTGCGGATCACCGAGATGATGTACAACCCCGCCGACCCGACCCCGCAGGAGATCGCCGCCGGCTTCGCCAACAACGACGACTTCGAGTTCATCGAGCTGACGAACATCGCCACCGAGACGATCCAGCTCGACCAGGTGGCCTTCACGAACGGCGTGCAGCTCACCTTCCCGAACCTGGACCTGGGCGCGGGCGAGTACGTGATCGCCGTGAGCAACCAGGCGGCCTTTGAGTACCGCTACGACGGCTTCGCCGGGGTGGTCGCGGGGCAGTACGCCGGGTCGCTCGCCAACGGCGGCGAGGAGATCGACCTGGAGACGCCGCTGAGCGTCGAGATCCACGACTTCGACTACGACGACGGCTGGTACGACATCACCGACGGTGACGGCTACTCCCTGACCATCGCGGACCCCGGCGGCGACCTGCTGCTGTGGGACCAGAAGAGCGGCTGGAAGCCGAGCCAGGAGCTCGGCGGCACGCCCGGGGCCGGCGACGACGGGCTCGTGCCCGGCTCGGTCGTCATCCACGAGGTCCTGGCCCACTCCGACGGCGGCGTCGAGGACTGGATCGAGCTGCACAA
>CAZXOC010000479.1:0-3771 GCA_964642165.1 uncultured Planctomycetaceae bacterium
TCTTGCGGTTCAGGATCGACTGCATCGTCGGTGACCGCGCGTCGCCGAGGATCGACCGGCACCCCAGCGCCCGCGGGCCGAACTCCATCCGCCCGTGGAAGTGCCCCACCACCTGCCCGGCCTCGAGCGCCCGGACGATCGCCTCCAGCAGGTCGTCCTCGTCGTCGTACGGATGGTACGCCGCGCCGCGCGCGTCGAGGAACCCCCGCACCTGCTCGTCGGACCACGCCGGGCCCAGCAGCGAGCCCCGCTGGCTATCGTGCACGCCGTCGGGGCGGCGCGGGTTGTCCAGGAGCTGGTGCCACACGAACAGCGCCGCGCCCAGCGCCCCGCCCGCGTCGCCCGCCGCCGGCTGAATCCACAGCTCGTCGAAGATCCCCTCCCGCAGGATCCGCCCGTTCGCCACGCAGTTCAGCGCCACCCCGCCGGCGAGGCACAGGTTCCGCTCGCCCGTCTCGGCGGCCACGTGCCGAGCGCAGCGCAGCATGACCTCCTCCGTGACCGACTGGATCGACGCCGCCAGGTCCATCTCCCGCTGCGTCAGCGGGCCGTCCGGGCGCCGCGGCGGGCCCCCGAAAAGCCGCTCGAACTTCCGCGACGTCATCCGCAGCCCCCGGTGGTAGCGGAAGTAGCTCAGGTCCATCCGGAAGCTGCCGTCGTCCTTCAGGTCGATGAGGCGGTCGAGGATGGCCTCCCGGAACCGCGGCCGCCCGTACGGCGCCAGGCCCATCATCTTGTACTCGCCGCTGTTGACGCGGAAGCCCGTGAAGGCCGTGAACGCCGAGTACAGCAGCCCCAGCGAGTGCGGGAAGTGCAGCTCGTGCGTCAGCTCGATGCGGCGGCCGCGACCCACGCCGTAGCTCGCCGTGGCCCACTCGCCGACGCCGTCGACGGTGAGGATCGCCGCGGCCTCGAACGGCGAGGGGAAGAACGCCGCCGCCGCGTGCGACTCGTGGTGCTCGGGAAACACGTACCGCCCGCGGTACTCGCCGCCCAGGCCGCGGTCCATCTCCCGCGGCAGGTGGAGCTTCTGCCGCAGCCAGAGCGGCAGCGCCGCCGTGAACGCCCCGAAGCCCCGCGGCGCGACGCCCAGCCACGTCTCCAGCAGCCGCTCGAACTTCAGCAGCGGCTTGTCGTAGAAGGCCACGAAACCCAGCTCGCCGGGCGCAACGCCGCCCTCGGCCAGGCAGTACTCGATCGCCCGCCGCGGGAAGCCGCTGTCGTGCTTGCGGCGCGTGAAGCGCTCTTCCTGGGCGGCGGCGAGGATCTCCCCGTCGCGCACGAGGCACGCGGCCGAGTCGTGGTAGAACGCCGAGATGCCCAGGATGTCCATGGGCCCACTGTACCGGCTCGCCTCGGCGCAATGCAATCGCGCCGGCGCGCCCGGGCCGGGGCGCCGCCCGCGCGCGGCGGTTTTCTCCACCGCGCCGCTTCCCCCGGGCGGCGGGATCGCGTACCATGGTGGGCGGTGCGAGTCCATTTCTTCCTTTCCGGGAGGACCGATCATGGCGATGGACGTCTCACGCGTGGACGTGTGGGTGGCGGGCATGAAGGACAAGCCCGGTGCCCTGGCCGACAAGCTCGCCGCGCTGGCCGACGCCGGGGCGAACCTGGCGTTCGTCCTCGCCCGGCGAGCGCCCGACAAGCCCGGCACCGGCGTGGTGTTCCTCGCGCCGCTGTCCGGGCGCAAGCAGCTCGCCGCGGCGAAGAAGGCCGGCTTCCACAAGAGCCGCAGCCTGCACTCCGTGCGCGCCCAGGGCCCCGACAAGCCCGGCCTCGGCGCCCGGATGACGCAGGCCCTCGCCGACGCGGGCATCAACCTCCGCGGGCTGTCGGCCACGACGATCGGGCGGCGATGCACGGTGTACTTCGCCTTCGACACCTCCGCCGACGCCGCCAAGGCCGCTCGCCTCCTCAAGAAGCTCTAGGCCGGCTGCCGAAATGCCTCAGCAGTTGCTTGAGGAAGCAGAGAGTGGATAGGAGACCGCGGGAGAGTCTCCCGCCTCCGGCCTGCGGCCTCTCCTGCCGCAGCTACTGTCTCCTCTCTACTGCTCTACCGCTCTAGCTGCGCGCAACTCCGTTGCACGCAGCTCGGCCCCCGCGAAAACGCCGACCCGCCCCCCCGCGAGACGGCGTATAATGGGTCCGTATGCCCACGGAGGTCGATCATTGCGAGGTCCTCGGCGTCGCCCCCGAGGCTGACCTGGCGGAGGTCAAGCTGGCCTTCCGCCGGGCCGCACTGAGCTATCACCCCGACAGCTACGACGGCGACCCCGCCGAGGCCGAACGAAAGCTCCTCGAGCTCATCCGCGCCTACAAGGCCCTCGCGCGGTCCAGGGCGCCGGCTCGCCCGGCCGCGCCCCCCGACGCCGACCGGCCCGCCTACTCCCCGCGAGACTTCGCCCGCGAGGGCCCCCGCGTCTTCTGGCGCCCGCCGCGGACGCCCGGCGATCCGGACCTCGAGGCCGCCGGCGTCCGCCTCGCCGGGCGACGCTACCCCACACGCAACGAGACCCGCACCTTCGCCGTCCTCTGGGCGGGCGCCCTGGTCCTCGGCCTGGCCGTCGGCGGCGTTGTCGCCTGGCGGCGAAGCCGCTTGGCCGGGCTCGACGGGCCGACCACCGGCGACGTGCTGCTCAGCGTCCTCTGGGGCGAGCTGGTCTACGCCGCCCTCGCCGCCGCCGGCGTCGTGCTCGTCCTCCTCAGCCGCAAGGTCTACCGCCTGACGCTGCACCTTCTCGGCGGCCGCTGGCGCTTCCTGCCCGCCCCGCGCCGCCGTCTGCCCCGCCCCCCCGCCGACCGCGAACTCCCCCACGCCGCCCCGTAAGCTGCGTGCAACAAAGGTCGCACGCAGCTTGGAGCAGGAGAGCAGGAGAACAGGAGAGCAGGACAGAGCACCCGCGCAAGCGTTTAGCGGGCGGCGAATTGTTTAGCGGGCGGCCTTGGCCGCCGCGTAAGCTGCGTTTAGCGGGCGGCCTCGGCCGCCGCGATCCCGCCCCCGCGCACGATCCTCGAAGCGCCAAATTGTCTAGCGGGCGCCCCCTGGAGGACTGGCCGGCAAAGAACAGGGGCACCGCCATCTGAGCAATCGAATCTGTAGGGAAGATACCCTACACCATAATGCGGTATTCGCCCTACATAGGGATATTCGGGAAACGGCGGAGAGGGCGGGTTGACGATACGGAACCGGCGTGCGACAATGGAGTGTCACAGGTTCCGCACAAGAAGGGGCGATGCGCCGTGGATGAAGGGATCATCACGTTCCTCTTGACCGATGGTCAGAGCGACTGGTCAACCAACGCGAGGCGATACGACTTCGGCCTCTTCGCCCACGGTGACGTCTCGGTCGGTGCCGTCAAGCATCCCGACGGGACGCTGGAGTTGAACGTCGCCGGCGTTGGCAGCGAGCCGATGGCGTTGAAGCAGCGCATTCCTCCCTCCAACCACAGAGGGCTCCGCGTAGCCATCGCCTGGACGAGGTCCCGGGCGACACTCTATCTGAAGGGCCGCCCCGTCCAGACTCTGGACTTGCACTGACTGCCCCCCCTGCCCCCCGCAACGACGGCGATGCATGGCTTCACAGCCCGGAGCCGCCCCCGCGGCACGGCCGGGCCGACTACGTCGAGGCCGGCAGCCCCCGACGCCTCCGCACGTACGCCCCGACCATGCTCAGGCCGATCAGCCCCGAGAAGACGGTGATGGGCTCGGGGATGACGTAGATATCCACGAAAAAAGGGGTCAGGCTACTTTTCTGGAAAAGTAGCCTGACCC
>CAZXOC010000480.1:0-3769 GCA_964642165.1 uncultured Planctomycetaceae bacterium
GGGGTCAGGCTGCTTTGCTTCCTCCACCGAGCGACAGGGGTGTTTGCTGATCCCCGAGATCGTGATATAATGATTGGAAAGGCCCAGGGCGGTCGTGGGCCGGAGGCTGACCGGGAAATCCCGGATGAAACGTACTCAGAGCGAGGGCCATGACCTTATCAAATTTCCAACCCGCCGTTGAGATTCTCGAGCCCCGACTCCTTCTGGATGCCGGCTGGGCCCTCAACACGTTTGCCCGGTGGTACGGGGGAGCGTCGGAAGCATATGGACCCGAAAGCGACATCGTCGTACGGGTGACCGGTTCGGGAACATCGGTCACCGTGGCCACGCAGGCCACCGACGGCGGCATATGGTCCAGCAATGATCTCCTGATCAAGACGAGCGGCGGCAGCAAGCGTGTCCTGACCAACAGCGACGACGACGGCACAGCCCCGGCTCTCGTGGGGACTTCCAGCGGCCACCTCAGGGCAGCCTGGTATAACGCGACCGACCAGAGCCTGATGTTCGCCGCACAGGGCCACAACAGTTGGTCAAGCAACTCGCCCATCACGCTGGATTCCGGCAACGTTGGCGAATGGTCGGATCTGGCCCTGGAGGCCGATGGCGACTTGCATCTGGCCTACTACGACCGGGCCAACGGCGCTGTGAAGTATGCCTACCATGCCGATGCCGATAGCTGGTACACGTGGACCATCGAAACCATCGACACCGTCGGCGACATCACCACCGGGCTCGCGGCGGCGGAGGTGGCCGCCGTTGCGGTCGACAGCAACGGGACGCCGCACGTGGCATACTACAGCGCAATCGGAACGCAGTTGGAGTATGCCTACCGCACGGGCGCCGATACCTGGGTCAACACGGTCCTGGATTCTGACGGCGACGTCGGCGCCGACCCGTCCATCGCCATCGACGGCTCCAACGTTGTTCACCTGGTCTACTACGACACCGGCGACCTGACGCTCCGCTACAACACCAAGACGGGCGCGGGCTGGACGGGAGCCCAGGTCGTCGAGGGACCAACCGGAGCCGCCGAGCCCTTCGGCCCCAATTCCCTGGCGCTCGATGCGCTCGGCAACCCGCACGTCGCGTACACCTATACGCTCAGCACCAACGGCAAGAACCTGAAGCATGCCTGGATCGACACCGGCGCCTGGACGAATGAAACCGTCGACTCCGACGGAACGGGCCAACACGGGTACTACCCCTCGCTGGTCATCACCCAGGCCGGGCACGCGTACATCGCCTACGGAATCAACTGGACCCATTCGATCTACGTGGCCGACAAGGCCGGAGTCGGCGAGCCGGGCGGACCCGACCTTGCCGTGAGCATCAGTGATACGGGCGGCCAGACGTACTTGCCGGGCGACATGATCGAATCGGAGGTGACGATCACGAACGTCGGCCTTGACCCGGCCACCGGCGACGTGGACCTGGACGTGGGCGTCGCCATCGATACCGGCGGCGGCTTCCAGTACAAAACCCCGTACCGCCGTATCATTTCGGTGGACCTCGCCCCGGGCGAATCCACCACGATCATGGCCGCGTATCGGGTCGCCGACGACGCCCTGCCCGCGGAGATCTACCAGATCGCATCCATCGATCCCGACAACGCGGTTGGCGATACCATTCCCGGCAACAACGATTTCACCGCGTCAACAGCCGATCAAGTCGTGTGGGCGGTCGGTGACGTCGACGGGCGAACCGTCAGGACCCTCACCATCGAGGACCCCGACGACGACGGGGACCAGGTCACGTTCAGCCTCAAGGGCGCCGGGAGCATGTCTATCATGCCTGGCGACAACGGAATCGACGAGATCGTCATCGACGGAACCAATAGCAAGACCGTCGTCACAATCGTCGTCAAGGGCGGCAACGGCGAGACGTCCCTCGAGAACCTGATCGTCCAAGGTGATGTATCGAAGATCAGCGCCCCGGGCATCTTCATCACCGGCGATGTGACCATCGACGGGTTCTGCAAGACGCTGATCCTCGGCACGGTGGACAACGGACACACCATCACGATCAATGACGACCAGGTTCCGGTGGACCCCGCCGACCTGGCCAAGAACGCCGTTGCCCTGATCTTCGACAACGTCGCCTCGACCGACGTCAACACCAACGGACTGGCCGTCAGGTCGATCAAGGCCCTCGACTGGAACGGCGGCAGCATCACCGCCCCGTGGATCGGGTCGATGAACATCACCGGAACCAGAGACGGCGCATTCGCCGGCAATCTGGGTATCGACCTGATTCTCAACGGCGACGGTTCGCCCAAACAGACGCTCGGCAATGTCAAGGTCACCGGCGAGATCTCTGGCGGATCCTGGGATATCACCGGGAACGTCGGCGCGATCCGGGCGGGAGCGGCGGACCAGTGGACCGTGCAGGTCGCCAGCGATCTGAAGTCGCTGAGCCTCTCGGGCGCCGCCACCAACACGACCGTCATCGTCGACGGCCTGATCGGGTCGGCCGCCGCGGCCGAATGGCTCGGCGGAGGCGTCACCGCCGACCAACTCAAGAGATTCACCGTCAAAGGCTCGAAACGGTTGGCGCTTGACGGCGATTGCACGATGACCCTCGACATCTCCGGCGAGGGAGTCCTTCCCGGCAAGACCGCCGTCGGCGGCGTCATGATCAAGGGCGTCGCCACCGACACGACGGTCACCGTCGACGGCCTGCTCGGGCCCGTCACCGCGGCCGAGTGGACCGGCGGCGGCATCACCGCCGATCAGGTTAAGAAACTCACCATCGGCGGCTCGAAGCTGCTGGGGCTTGGCGGCAATTGCACGATGACCCTCGACATCTCCGGCGAGGGAGTCCTTCCGGGCAAGACCGCCGTGGGCGGCATCGTGATCAAAGGCGTCGCCACCAACGTGGACGTCAGCGTCGATGGGTGGGTCGGATCCGCCACCGCGGCGGAGTGGAACGGCGGCGGCATCACTGCCGATGCCCTCAAGAAGCTCAGCGTGCCCGGCTCGAAGAAGCTACAGTTGGACGGCAATTGTGATATGTCCGTAGCGATCTCCGGCGACGGGGTCCTTCCAGCCAAGACCGCGGTCGGCGGCGTGCACGTCAAGGGCGGCGCATCGCTCCAGATGGATGTGATCGGCGCCGTCGGCACCCTCCAGGCCGCAACGTTCCATGACAACACCAACGTGAACGTCTCGAAGTGGATCCAGTCGATGATCGCTACGGGCGAGATCGGCGGCGACTATGCGGCCGGCCGGATCAACTCGGTGAAGACACGCGGTGATTTCACTGCCTCGTTCGCCCTGACCCAAACGCCGGACCCGAAGGTCATGGCCCTGGGGCGCTTCAACGTGGCCGGCCGGATGAATCAGGCCCGAATCAGCACGGCCGGCAATATCGGCATCTTCCAGACAGGGACACTGACCAACAGCACCGTGTTCGCCGGCTGGGATTCAACCACGGACGCCAACGGCGACGGTGTGTTCGACCTGTTCGATGTCGGCGATACGTTCAACCATCACGCGACCATCAAGAAGCTCACGATCAAGGGCGTGCCGGGCCAGCAGCATACGATGGCCAACTCCAACGTCGTCGCGGCGACGGTCGAGAAGTTCTACGTGGGCGAAATCCTCATCGACGAGACACCCGGGGCCGAACCGTTCGGCCTCGCCTGCGAAACCTATAACTTGATTGTCGCCAAAGACAGTGACGGCATTTGGACCCTCCACGCCGGCGAGGGAGTCGATCCCGACGGCAACTTCGTCGTGCGTCTGGTCTAACGCTACCGCCGCCGACCGAG
>CAZXOC010000481.1:0-3744 GCA_964642165.1 uncultured Planctomycetaceae bacterium
GCTGGGCAGCAGGTCGGGCGTGAGCTGGATGCGGTGGAACGTGCAGTCGATGCTCCGGGCGATCGCGCGGGACAGGATCGTCTTGCCCACCCCCGGCACGTCCTCCAGCAGCACGTGCCCCCGCGCCAGCAGCGCCACCAGCACCTGGCGCACCGCCTCCGCCTTGCCCAGAAGGACCGACTCGATGTTCCGCCGAAGGGCGGACAGCGTCTCGGCTTGCCTTGTCTCGTCTGGCTGCACCACGTCGCGCTCCCGGAATGCACACCCATTATACCACCCCTCGCCCCGCGTACCACGCCCCGGCCGGACGGCGCGCGGCGATCTTCCGCCCGCTGCGCTTGACCCGGCCGCCGGGTCGGCCTATCAATAGGGGGCGGCAGCGGGCCCGGCGGGTGCGCGGGCCCGTTCGGGCCTGGCCGCCTCAGACGCAGCACGACACGGAGGTCGCGATGAAGTCCATCCACGTCGTCGAAAAGCACCTTCCGCTGGCCTGGGAGCAGGCCGTCATCGCCTGCTGGGAGCACGGCGAGAGCTTCCCCACCGAGTACGACAGGCCCGGCGACCCCAACAGCCGGGACGTCTCCGCCCTCATCCACGTCACGGAGCCCTTCGAGGAGCCGCGCATCCACCGCGCCTTCCCCGGCGGGCTGGACGACCTCGAGAAATACCGCGCCGAGGTCCTCTACGGCGTGCACGATCACTGGATCGACCCGGCCGCCGGGAAGTGGGAGTACACCTATCACGAGCGGCTGCGGGCCTACGACGTGCCCGGGCGCGGCGTCTTCGACCAGATCGACGGCGTGATCGCCAAGCTCAAGCGCGTGCCCTACACCCGCCGGGCCCAGGCGGTGACGTGGCAGGTCTGGAACGACACGGGCATCGACGACCCGGCGTGCCTCCAGCGGATGTGGTTCCGCATCTCGGGCGGCCGGCTGCACATGAACATCCACATCCGCTCCAACGACGCCTTCAAGGCGGCCTTCATGAACATGTACGCCTTCACGGAGCTCCAGCGCGAGGTCGCCGCCGCCGTCGGCGTCGAGCCCGGCGAGTACATGCACATCGCCGACTCGTTCCACATCTACGGCAGCTACTTCGCCGACTTCGAGGGCTTCCTCCGGACGGTCCGCCACCGCGCGCGGGAGGATCGCGTCTTCACCACCGACTTCGCCCGCGACTTCTTCGTCGACGGCTGCGACGCCCTCCTGGCCGAGGACGACCTGCCCGACGAGAAGCGCCGCCTCGTCGAACAGCGCAAGGCCGAGCTGAAAGCCTAGCCGCAGCGCAACAGGGAACCGTGTGCGACGCTTCTTTCTGTGGCCACGTTAACGCTTTTTGTATAGTGACTTATGTGCCTCTTGGTTGCAGGAGGTACGTCATGGACGGCAAAGGCATTACAGCGGAGGAACTCAAGCAGGCCGGGATGGCGGGTTTTGGCCGGCTCGCCGAGGAGGTGGCCAAGGCGATGAACTCGGCTCACCCGGGACGGATCATCGCTGACAGTGAAGACGCCTCCCTCAGAAGTCGCCCACGGGAGGAATCTGGCGTAATTGGTGGATAATTCAAGCGTTACCGCGCCTTCTCCTTGCGTTCTCTGTCGGCGTGGCGTAGAGAAGAGCATGTCTTAAGCATCGGTTGACAGGGAGGTTAACGAGACGATGCGACGCGCCGTCGATCCCCGACAGAAGCCCCTGTTCGACCCGCCCCGTGACATGTGTCTCGGCGTTTCCGGGGGCTCACGCCCACGGCCTTCCCTGCGCGGGCTCAGCCTGAACCAGGCCCGAATCTGGTGCTCACCGGCGACCAACTCGGTGCCGTACGGCAGTCCGGGGATGTCATCGGATGTCGCGACGACGCCCTTGCCGGTCGCTCGCCCTTCCCCACCATCAGGTTGGGCAGAGGGCCTTCGCCTCCGCCCTGCCAAGCATGCTCGGCGCACGAGAAACGGGGCCCCGATGTCCATCGGGACCCCGTGATGCGCTCTTGTCGCTCTTGCGTCCTTGCGGTTATGCCCGGCGTCCGTTCGACAAGCTCACGATCTACGACGCCGACGCGCCAGCAGGGCCAGTCCGCCAAGGGCCAGCAGGCCCATCGTGGCCGGCTCCGGGATTGGGGCGGCCTCATCGAACGTCGTGGCGATGCGGATCTCGTCGACGAAATACTTGACGCCCATGAAGGTTATGGTGTCAAGATCGCCTTGAGTCAGGTTCGGCTTATTCGCCTCCGCCCAGTTGGCGCTGGAGAGATTGGGCTGGGCGGCAATCAGGGCGTCGAATGCCGCCTCGCTCAGCGTGTCCGCTTCCAGGAAACGGGCGACCGAGATGATGTCTTCCCCGCCGGTATCGGCGTCCCATTCGAGCTTCATGACCACGATATGTGGCGGGCCGAAATCTCCGCCGGGCGTAAGTCTTTCCCAAGACATACGATCGTCCCCAGACACTTCGAAAGCGCTTTGATTATACGCATTGCCCGGAATTGCACCCATCACATTGCAGTACTGGCCGGCATTGTAGAACATTGGGTAGATACTGGTCCGATTGTTGCGCGTCGGGCCACCGCCGGTACCGAATCCGCTGAACCCATCTGGACCAATGCCACCGTAATTATCGCCGCGGGATCCATTCGGCGCCGGGTCCGTTCCGAGTACCAGGTTCGCTTGTTCCATGTTCCTGTCCCAGGCCCGGACCGACACGTAGCCGATCCAGGTCGTGCTGCCGCTTGTGAATGAGGCGGTCACGCTGTAAGCCAGGCCAATATCAGCATTTAGGTTGTTTCCGCCCTGGTTATAACCAACATAGCCACCCGAGGTCTGCAGATTGGCAACTGTACCGTCAAAAGTGTGGGCGTTGGCGTCGTTGTACTGGTAAGATGTCTTCACACCCGATAGATTGCCTTCCTGGTGGAGGGCCCAGCTAACATTCCCGGTACTGTCATTGCTCGCCCAGGTACCCGTCGTGCCCAATGCACCCCCCTGTCCGGTGAGTTCCGTGGCCTCGTAGGCGAACGGCTCGTAGACGAGCAGCTCGGCGGAGGCCGATCCGGCCGTGAGGACGAGGGCTGCCATCGCCACGACGGCGAGGGTCAATACGGCCTTCGTTGGATTCCTTGTGGACATGGGTCGCTCCTGTTTCTTCCGTTCACATTCCTCAACGGAACGTGCGTTCCTCCACACGGCCGCACGTTTTGGCGTGCCGACATGCTGCCGACACGCCGGGCCGAGCCGGACAAGACCGCTGCGGTCCTCGTCCCGTTCGGCATCGGGTACGACATGATAGAACAGGCGATTGTACCACGTTTTCGCGAAACGCCAAGAGAAATCATCAATATCTCCGCGGCAATTTTCAGTGGTTTTGCGACACGCAGAAACGCCTGATCGCTGACCTTTCTTCTTGACGCCCTTGGAGATGGGCCTGGTTCAGATCGAGGTAACACCTTCGCTCCGGCGATCCGCGCAGCGCGCCGCGGTCGACGACGGTTCAGCCGTCCCTGGCGGGCCTCGACGTTCCGGTTCCAGCCAACCCACCACTGACGTGGTGGGCTATTATCAGAAGTCCCTACGGGACAGGCTTCTGCGTGTTGTGTGTCCCGGCAGGGACGCCGTGAGAATAGCCCAGCAGTTCACTGCTGGGAGCCTGCGGTCGCCTCTCGGGAGAGTCCCGGCAGGGACGACGGAAGGCCTCGCGGGCTTCTCCTGACATCCGCCTTCGCCCGGGGCTTCGGCGGACAGGTCCGCCTTCGCCCGGG
>CAZXOC010000482.1:0-3729 GCA_964642165.1 uncultured Planctomycetaceae bacterium
CGTCGCCAACGACGGGCCCAATACGGTCTGGCTGAATGACGGGACGGGGAGCTTCGGCGCCGGCGGTGCGGGCCTGGGCGATTCGGAGAGCCGTCGTGTGGCCCTGGGAGACCTGGACGGCATTGAGGGTCTGGACGCATTTGTCGCCAACGACGGGGCCAACACGGTCTGGCTGAACGACGGGACGGGGAGCTTCACCGCGGACGATACGAGCCTGGGCAATTCGGACAGCCGCGACGTGGCCCTGGGCGACCTGGACGGGGACGGCGACCTGGACGCCTTCGTGGTGAACGAGGGCGAGCCCAACAAGGTCTGGCTGAATGACGGGACGGGCAGCTTCACCGACAGCGAGGCAGTCCTGGGCAGCTCCTTGAGCTTCGGCGTGTCGCTGGGCGACGTGGACGGAGACGGCGACCTGGACGCGTTCATCGCCAACGACGGGGCCAACACGGTCTGGTTGAACCACCCCTTGTCGGCCCCGGTGTCCATCGAGTCGCTGGTGCTCGGCCAGAAGCAGGGCAGCGTCGGCGGCGATTTCGAGCCCGGCGGCGAGCTGTCGGGGTCACTGGGGGAGATGCGCTTCTGGGCCCGCGCGCGGACGGAGGAGGAGATCGCCGCCGACCACGACCGCGTCCTGTCCGGCGAGGAAGGCGAGCTGGTCGCCTACTACCGGTTCAGCGAAGCCGGCGGCGAACAGGCCGCCGATTCGACGTCTCACAGGTACATCGCCATCCTCGGGGGAGCGGACCGCACGCCGCCGGACCGTGTGTCGGGGCCCGACGTGTGGGTTCCCGGTCTGCGGCGCGAGGAGGGCCTCGTACGCCACTACCAGTTCTACGAGGTCCTTGACGTCGAGCACACCGTGATCGACACGCGAAGCGGCGATGACGTCGCTCACGCCGATCCGGGCTTCGTCCTCCCCGACGGGGCCGACGAATGGGGCATCGCGCGCGGCGACGAGCAGGCCGGGGCCCCCCTCGTGAGCCTGGAGATCCGCGGCGGGCCGGGCAACGACCAGCTCTACGGCGGCGCGTACGACGACGTGCTCGACGGCGGCGAGGGCGCGGACTTCGTCACGGGCGGCGGCGGCAACGACACGATCCTCGGCGGGGCGGGCGGCGACCTGCTCTCCGGCGGCACCATCCCCTCACCAGGCGATCTGGAGTACGTCACGCGCGGGGGCGAGACGCAGCCCAACGACACCAGCGCGTTCGCCGCGCTGCTCGCGCGGCCGGAGGCCGACAACATCGTCAGCGGCCTGAAGCTGCACGACGGCGATCCGGGCGACTGGTTCATCCTGCCCACCCCGGTGGCCGGCTCGTCGAACGACGAGAACGTCCCGGCCCTGCTGACCGCGGACATGATCGCCGTCGAGCGTGTCAACGCCCCTGGCACGGCGCAGGACCTGGCCGTCCCGTTCTTCCTCTTCGCCGCCGAGAGCGCCGGGCAGAACGCGCCCGATGACCTCGTGCCCGTTGAGCGCTTCGCGGGCGTGCCGGAATACTACCTCCTACACGTGGCGAACTTCGACGACCTGTCGGCCAAGGAGTACGAGATCCGCTTCGACGGGCGCGTCGGCAGGATCCCCTACGTCGAGCAGTCCGACCAGGCCGACCTGTCCTTCACCCCCGTCCAGATCGGCGGCCAGCCGGTGACCATCCCCATCGGCGACTTCAACGGGGACGGAAGCGACGACTACATCTTCTCCGTCGAGGACTCGGTGGCCGCCGGCGTGCCTACCGTCGCCCACATCACGCTGGGCGGGGGGCACAACGGCTACCACAGCGCGATCGAAGTCCCCAACCCCAGCCTGGATCCGACACTCGACCCGCCGGAGGATCGGGAGAAGTGGGTCATCATTGACCTGGGCGAGTCGAAGGAGTTCGACGCGGTGCAACTCCACCCGGCGCGGCCGTGGGACTGGCAGCCGGACACGCCCGGGTACCTCTTCCCGGTCCGCTTCCAGATCGACGTCAACAATACGGGAAGTTTCGGCGAAGAAGATCAATACACGACCGTCGTGAACCGCACCGACAGCGACGTGCCCAATCCCGGTGCGAGCGCGCCGCGGTACTCCTTCGACGCCGCCGTGACGGGACAGTACGTTCGGCTCAATGTCACGAAGCTCGCGGATCGCGGCGGGGAGATGTACGCGTTTGCCCTGGCGCAGATGCAGGTGTTGGCGGGCGAGCAGAACCTGGCACTGGGCGCGACGGTCATCACGCCGGAAGACGAGGACCCGCCCGACAGCCCCGGCTGGTCGCCGGAGCGCCTCGTCAACGGCATGCTGGAGTCCACGCCCCCGGCCTTCACGGCCCGGGCGTACAACGGCTACCACAGCGCGTTCGCCGATTCGGCGGTGCTGGCGGAGGGGGAGGAGAAATCGATCACCATCGACCTGGGGGCGCCGCGGGACTTCGAGGCGATCGAGCTCCAGCCGGCGCGGGCGTGGAGCCAGCCGGGCAGTCCTGCGTACCTCTTCCCCGTTCGCTTCCGGATCGACGTCAGCGAAACGGGCGATTTCGAGAACGACCCGTACACGACCGTCGTGGACCGCACGGGCGAGGACATCCCCGGGTGGGGCACGAGCGCGCTGCGGTGCGGTGTCGACTACGGCGAGGGGGAGGAGCAGAGGCAGTCCGTCAAGGGGCAGTACGTGCGGCTGGTGGTGACCAAGCTCGCCGATCGCGGCGACGGGATGTTCGCCTTCGCACTGGCGCGGATGCGTGTCCTCGCCGGGGAGCGGAACCTGGCCCTCGACGCGCTGGTCGAGTGTGCGGACGAGGTCGGCTGGCGGACCTGGTCGCCGGAAGACCTGGTCGACCCCGACTTCGAGCCGAGGCCCCCGTCGAGCGATCTGCTGCTGCGCCTGCCGGCGCCGGTGACGGCCGTCAGCGGCACGGGGCTCCGGACGGTCTTCTCCACGCCGGGCGACTACAACGGCGACGGCTTCGACGACATCGCAGTCGCCGTGACCCGCGTCGACGCCAGCCTGCCCGCCGACCCCGCCGATCCCGACGAGGGCGTCTACATCCTGTTCGGCCGCGACCCGTCCGATGTCGAGGTCCTCGGCGTGGACGTGGCCACGGCGCTGGGATTCGACGGCGAGAACGACTTCGTCTCCCTCCCGAACAACCTCGTGCGATCCTCGCCGAGCGTGACGATCGAGGCGTGGTTCAGGGTGGGCCGGAGCGTCGACGCGGTCGAGGACGCCAGCGACATGCTCAAGTTCGATTCCGACCACGGCTTCGACGACGGCGAGGAGGTGAGGTACAGCAGCGGCGGCGGCGAACCGATCGGCGGGCTCGAAGATGGCAAGACCTACTACGCCATCGTCGTAGACCCGACGACGATCCAACTCGCGACCGACCTCGGCGGCAGCGCCATCCCCCTGCACGGTTCCATCTCGAGCGAAGAGCGCCACAACCTGCGTTCGGCCGACGACGACGGGGGCGTGATCTTCGGCTACCAGGACCGGGCGCTGGCGACCGGTTCACGCACGCAGTCCGTGCCGCTTCTCTATGTCGGGACCGACGGAAGGCTCCGCGGCTGCTTCTGGCAAACCTACGGCAGCACGAGCATTGTGACGAGCCCGGAGCGGGTGGACGACGGCCAGTGGCACCACGTCGCACTGGTCCTCGATCAGAGCAAGTGGACCACCACGCGAACGTGGACGACCACGGAGTCGCACTGGTACTGGTTCGGATACACGAAGACGCACTACCACTC
>CAZXOC010000483.1:0-3714 GCA_964642165.1 uncultured Planctomycetaceae bacterium
CGTGTGGGCCATGGGGCTGCCCCTTCTCTCTGCCGCCCCTCCGGGGCTGGATCCCTATTTCGGTCGCCTCCCCTCCCGCCGCTTACGCGGCGGGCTACAAGTCTGCCCGCCCCCCGGGCGGGATCAACGTGGGCAGCCGCTCGGGGGCAGGCTCCGGCCGGATCATCTGCCGGACCGCACATTCCGCGTAGGCCCCTATAACGTCCGGGTTATTGGCGAACCTCTTGATCTCCGCGTTTGACACCAGCCCACCGGCGAACTGCTGCGCGTAATCCTTCAGGTAGTCTGACATGTCTGCCCCGCCTTGTTGACCCTGCCCTCATCATGCCGTGCCATTGTCTCCGGTTCCGAGCGGCTTGTCGAGCGATATAGATCGATATAGATCCCCAAGCCCCCAAGGGCACAGATTTGTAGCCCGCCGCGTTAGCGGCGGGTAACGCCGCGGCCACCATTCTTCCAGCCCCGGCAGGGGCGACAGAACGCCATCCGCGCCCGGACCCCTACCCGTTCCGCTTCTGCCGGGCCTGGATCCTCGCCCAGGTGTCCTTGAGGGTGACGGTGCGGTTGAAGACCAGGGCGTCTGCGGACGAGTCCGGATCGACGCAGAAGTATCCCTGGCGTTCGAACTGGACGCGCGTGCCGGGGGCGGCGCCGGCGAGGGAGGGCTCGACGCGGCAGCCGGTCAGGACCTCCAGGGAGTTGGGGCTGAGGTTGTCCTTCCAGTCCTCGCCTTCGGGCACGTCACTGGGGTCTTCCTTGGTGAAGAGATGATCGTACAGGCGCACTTCGGCCGGCAGGGCATGCTCGGCCGAGACCCAGTGCAGGGTGGACTTGACCTTTCGGCCGTCGGGGGCGTCGCCGCCGCGGGTGGCGGGGTCGTAGGTGCAGTGCAGCTCGACCACCTCGCCGGCGTCGTCCTTGACGAAGTCGGTGCAGGTGACGAAATAGGCGTACCGCAGCCGGACCTCGCGCCCCGGGGCCAGGCGGTAGAACTTCTTCGCAGGCCGCTCCATGAAGTCCTCGCGTTCGATGTAGATGACGCGTGAGAAGGGGACATTGCGGGTTCCGGCGGCGGGGTCCTCGGGGTTGTTGACGGCGTCCATCTGCTCGACCTGGGCGGCGGGGTAGTTGTCGATGACGACCTTGAGGGGCCGGAGGACGCCCATGACGCGCGGGCTGCGGCGGTTGAGGTCCTCGCGGAGGCAGTGCTCGAGCAGCTTGATGTCGACGGTGCCGACGGTCTTGTTCACGCCCACGCGCTCCATGAAATCGGCGATGGCCTCGGGCGTGTGCCCCCGTCGCCGCAGCCCCCGCAGCGTGGGCATTCGCGGGTCGTCCCAGCCGGTGACGAGGCCGTCCTCGACCAGCTCGCGAAGCAGCCGCTTGCTCATCACCGTGTAGGTAAGATTGAAGCGGGCGAACTCCATCTGCTGCGGGTGGTGGATGGGCTCGGATCGGCCCTCGTTGATGGCGTCGATGAACCAGTCGTACAGCGGCCGGTGGTTCTCGAACTCCAGCGAGCACAGCGAGTGCGTGACGCCCTCGATGGAGTCCTCCAGCCCGTGGGCCCAGTCGTACATCGGGTAGATGCACCAGTCGTCGCCCCGGTGGGGGTGGGTGGCGTGGAGGATGCGGTACATGACCGGGTCGCGCAGGTTCATGTTGGCCTGGGCCATGTCGATCCGGGCCCGCAGGACGCGGCTGCCGTCGGGGAACTCGCCGTTCTTCATGCGCTCGAAGAGGTCGAGGTTCTCCTCGACGCTCCGGTCGCGGTAGGGGCTGTCGGTGCCCGGGCGGGTCAGCGTGCCGCGGTGCCGGCGGATCTCCTCGGCGGACTGGTCGTCCACGTAGGCCTTGCCCTTGCGGACCAGCTCGACGGCGTAGGCGTGCATCTGCTCGAAGCAGTCGCTGGCGAAGTAGAGGTGCTCGCCCCAGTCGCAGCCGAGCCAGCGGACGTCGTCCTGGATGGCCTCGACGTACTCCTCCTCCTCCTTCATGGGGTTCGTGTCGTCCATGCGGAGGTGGAACTGCCCGCCGAAGTCGCGGGCGATGCCGTAGTTGATCCAGATCGCCTTGGCGTGCCCGATGTGCGGGTAGCCGTTGGGCTCCGGGGGGTAGCGCGTGACGACCTTCCCGCCGAAGCGGCCGGTGGCGTTGTCCTGGACGACGGCCTGCCGGATGAAGTCCAGCGATTCGCCCTTCTCGCCGCCGCCGGCTTCGCCCGGGTCGTTGTCCGGTGTGCTCATGGGTCTCACCTCGAGTGCGCGTGTTGGCGGATGGCCCGATGTGCCTTCCTAGACGAGCGGCGCGCCGAATTCAACGCCCATCTTGCGGTTGCGGGCGGCAGCGCGCCGGATGCCGCGGCGCCCGGGCTACCGGGGCTGCTGCTCTTGCGGCGGCACGTCGGCGCCGTAGTAGGTCTCCACCGGCACGTCCGGCAGGGCGGCGCGCACGCGGTCGGCGATGGCGTCCAGCTCGGCGTCGGGGATCGTCGAGACGCTCGCGTCGGCCGGGCTGCGGGCAATCGTGTGGATCTGCACGAGCTGGATCCGCCCGCCGGCATCGCCGATGCGCCGCAGTTGGCCGCAGTAGGCGTCGATCTCCTCCGGCGGGGGCCCTTGGCCTCGCAGCTTGCAGAAGAGCGTCTGGATGACGACGGGGCGGCCCCGGGCGACCTCGATGATGTTGCGGACGATGGTCTCCAGCCGCAGTTCCAGGTGCGGGCGGTTGACGCGGTGGAAGGCGGCGTCGGTGCCGGCGTCGAGCTTCGCCCAGATCTCGCCGCGATGGGCGTCGAGGATGGGCAGCGCACGCCGAACCTGCGGGCTGTCCAGGCGGGAGGAGTTCGTGATGACGACGATCTTCACGTCCGGCAGGTGGAGGTCGGCCTTGACCTCGGCGGCGAGGGCGACGGCCTGGTCGAACTGCGGCAGGCACGTCGGCTCGCCGTCGCCGCTGAAGGCGACGTCGTTGATCCGCCGCAACTCCGGCGGGGCGGCGGCGAAGCGCTCTTCCTGCCACAGGCGCCCGGACGCCGCCTCGCGCAGCGCCAGCTCGATCTCCCGCCGCAGCGTGGGCAGATCCACCGCGTCCAGGCCGCGGGAGATCCGGCGGTTGACCTGGCAGTAGAGGCAGCCGAACGTGCATCGCTTGTCGGGGTTGAGGTTCACGCCGACGCTGAGTCCCTTGGCCCGGCGCGAGATGACGGGGTAGACGTACAGGCAGTCGCGCCACTGGCGGCGGTGGTCGCGGATGAGGTCCGAGCGCGAGTTGGATGGTTCGCCCGTCATCGGCGTAAAGCAGCCTTGGACCTTCGGTCCTCGGCCGCAACCAAAGGGATGAAAGAGGCTGTCGCCATCAAGAACATTCCGGGTCGATATCGAACGTCCAGGCTTTGCCGGGGATCGCTGCTTCCTCCCTCTTTCTTCTCGAAGGGAGGGAAGCAGCTATCGGCTCAAGAGCTTCGCGGCGATCCCCGCGGGCCGGAGGGCGTGTGGGACCGTTGCGTCGCGCGTCGGCAAACCGGGAAGACTCTGGCGGAAAACAAAGGCGTTCCCGCAACTGGGCGGTATCAGACAACCATCCAGGTCACAGGGAACGCCATGAACGCATTCATCGACAAGCACGCCGCCAAGATCACGGGCACATTGTCCTGCTTCGACCGCGTCCTCATCAAGGGCTATCTGCCCATTTGTTCTCCCGAGGGGATGATGG
>CAZXOC010000484.1:0-3632 GCA_964642165.1 uncultured Planctomycetaceae bacterium
AGGCGGGCAGCAACGACGCACTGACCACGGCCCCGCTGGTCCACTCCCAGCGCGTCGAGACGGACGCCGGCCGGGCGCCCTACGGCCTCTGCGACGTCGGCCACCAGGGCCTGATGCACGACGAGCAGTTCGGCCTCGTCTACAACCGCAACCGCTACCTCGATCCGCGGACGGGGCGGTGGATGCAACGGGATCCCGCGGGATATGTGGACGCACCCAATCTCTATGCCTACCTTCGGTCCAGCCCCCTGAGATATGTGGATCCCCCCGGGCTGGACGGCGACCTTCCTGATGGGTTCCCGGTCCGGCCCCCCACGCCCCATCACAAGGGCGCCCCTTACATAGACTACTCTCTCAGCTGGGCGTGGCTTGGTGGGACAAGAAAGTCCGCCAAGTACGGCATACGGGTCTCTGAGCTGAGCAGCCAACGGAAGCCGACAGGGCGCTCAGCCTTGGTTACGCCCGAGGAGGACGCGGAGCTCTTCGCAAGACTGAAGCCCGACGTCGCGGAGCCCCTCGAAGAGTGGAGAAGGAAGCTGAATGAAAGGGACTACGCTGAGTGGCTCGCAGGTGCGTACCCGGTGACGACTGCGGACACGGCACCGACGAATGCGGATGCCCACTTCAGGAGACAGCCGGCCCACAAGACGGAGAAGTGGACGTATCGCTCAGGCCGGACTCAGGCAGTTCCACTATACGAGACGGCCAAGAACGACTGGATTGAGTACCACGCAACCGCGCTCCTTGGACGCTTCAGCCAGGTCACGAATAGCGTGATTCGAGGAAAGCTCCAGCAGTTTCGCGCTGAGTTCATCCTACGCAGGAAGGCCAAGTGCCTTTGCTCCGACAAGACTAGCGACTTCGGAGTGCTGCTGTTCGCGAAGCACTGGGAGAAGACGGGCGGGAAATGGGGAGGCCAGTGGGAATTGGACCACCAGGGACCTGCCCCTTGGACCGCGAATCTCCCCAACGGCAGGACTGCAAGAGTGACCGCGGGGAAGATCGATGTCAACTTCATGGAAACGACTCTGTTTCCGGGCGCTGACATGCCTTGGATCGGCCGAGTCATCTGTCTGACATGCGAGAAGCGGGGCGCAGCAGTCAACCGACGTGGGCTCAAGGCCATCCTAGGCTGTGCGTATCTTGGCTTCAAGCGTTCTTCGAATAGGACCGGGCCAGTTCAACGGGGCGTCATGGGCGCACCGGGGGGGAGAAGCTACTCGTGGTGGGTCATCAGGCCGGACTATGGTCTATTGAGCCCTGGACTCGTGGGACTTGCCTCAGGCTACGGCAATGCAGCCTTGCGGAAAGGCAGCTAACAGGGGAGCGCTACTTCGTGCGTAAGTCCAGCATTTACAATGCCGAGAGCGTTGACGAGACACGGGCTTACCGCGAATCTGGCGCTGCCGCGCTAAGACCGTCATTTGCTGGCGCGCCCCGTTTGTGCGACAAGGAGATCCTGGCATGCAGAAGGCTAGCTGTGAACCCCGGGCGTTGTGCTGGGTGACTTGGTTGCTGTCTGCAGCGCTCTTCGGGTGCGAAGCGTCCGTGGATGAGCAACGAGTTGGGTCGGTTGGGCCTCCGAAGAGGGTCGTGAACACGATCGGCATGGCGCTTCGGCGGATTCCCGCGGGGCGCGGTTGGGTGGGATCGCCACCGGGAGAGCGGCACCGGTACGAGTACTGCGTGGTGGCGTTCAACCGTGAGATTCCTGACAGCTATGAACGCAGGCGCAAGGTGACTATCCGACGCGAGTTCTATATGGGAGAGACTGAAGTCACGAATGCGCAGTTCCGCAGCTTCTGGCCGAAGCACCGCAGTAGACTTCATGCATCCGATACAAAGGTCGGACTGCTGAT
This sequence comes from uncultured Planctomycetaceae bacterium, assembly GCA_964642165.1. Lineage (GTDB taxonomy): Bacteria > Planctomycetota > Phycisphaerae > SM23-33 > SM23-33 > CAYRVX01. The sequence continues at coordinate 1,860 of CAZXOC010000484.1, forward strand.
TCTCCACTCTCACGTGCCGGACTCTGCGATCTGTCGGCTCAGCGCGGTGTCCATCGATGGCGACGACCAGCCGGCCACGTGCATCAGTTGGGTGGATGCTGCCGCGTTTTGCGCGTGGCTGAGCTCATTGCCGGCGGAGAAGGCAATGGGCCGCGTGTATAGGTTGCCTACAGAGGAGGAGTGGGAATACGCCTGCCGAGCTGGGGAAGGGGGACGGTTCTTCTGGGGCGGGAACGAGAGGTCGGCATGCAAATATGCGAATTTCGCTGACGCAAGCGGGAGAAAGATGTGGAGAGAGGGAGTAGCGGGTACTTTCCCGTGTGCCGACGGGTTTGTGGTATCATCTCCCGTTGGATCGTTCTCCGCGAACGGCTTTGGTCTCTACGACATGCTCGGGAACGCCCTGGAGTTCTGCGAGGGCGAGTTCATCACGGTGGAGCAAGATCCGGCCGCACGGATGCGGTACGGAGGGCTGTACAGTGAGCCTGCGGTTGCGGTCAGAGGCGGGAGCTGGGCTAGCGGCATGCACATCGGTCGTTGTGCGGCGAGGTTCGCTCTTGGGAGGAAGGAGACCATGTACAACGTCGGGTTCCGGGTCGTGATGGAGGTGAGGGGTTCGCAGTAGCGAGGAATTCGGGAGACACCATGAAACGCTCAGCCGGGAAAGGCTGGTTCTCCGGCATGCACGCGCGCACGCTGTCCGTGCGGGAATTGGGAGCTCCCGCCGCCGGCGGCTGCGGAGAGGATGGCGTCGCGGTCCGCCCCGTGGATCCCACGGGGGGAAGACGCTGATGAGCGTCACGAGGCCAGTCACGGCTCGTCGCCGGGGCGCCAGTTCCGCTGGAGCCGTGCCGGAGGGCCGTCTGCGGCTGCGCGGCGTCGCCGTGGCGTTCGCACTGGGCGCGGCGGTGACGGGCGGGGCGTGGGTGGCGATCGCCACATTGCCGCGCGAGGCGGCGAATGCGAGCGCGGGCGCGAAGGCCGAGGCCGTGCCCTGTCGGACTTTGGCGGACGTGGTTGCCGTCGGGCCAGGGGAGCTTGCGGAGATGGACATTGCGGAGATGAACCTGCTGTGTGCGGCCGGGCTGCCGGGCGCGGACGGGCTGGACTTCGGGCGATGCCTCGCCCGGCTGGATGAGTGGGCGGAGCACGTGAGGCGCGAGACGGACCGGCATCTCTACCGGTTCCGGCGGGAGCCCGGCGAGTACGACCACTCGGAAGGCTATTTCCGGATGCTGATGCTGGTGACGGTGCTTCAGCAGGACCTGGGCGTTCACTACAACGCGAAGCGCTTGCGGGACGTGGACTTCCGGCGCTCGGAGGACCTGTTCCTTCACGGCCTGCTGATCCACCGGCGGACCCCATGAGGCGATCCTTCCGTCGGATGCTCCCATCTGGTACCAAAGCTCTTTCTTGGCGGTGTGAGACTGGGGATCGTGCGGAAGGGACGGAACGTGTGGGCTGGTAGCTATCAAGTCACCGTGGCTGTTGCGGCCGCTCTCGCTCTCGCGAGAGGGCAGGCGCCGGCGCGAGAAGCCGCCGCGCCGGCGGCAGCCAGAAAGCCGACAGCCGCCGTCCTTCGAATCGTCTTCTTCCACTCCCTGACCTGCAACGAGTGCCGGAAGGTCAAGCGGGTGCTGGAGCGGATCCTCAAGCCGTGGGGCGGCCGGGTGCGTGTGGAGTGGAAGTCGACCGGCGACATCCAGGTCTTCCGTGAGCTGCTGCTGTACGACGAGCATTGCTGTTACGGCGTGCGGACGAAGTCGCCGCCGG
>CAZXOC010000485.1:0-3623 GCA_964642165.1 uncultured Planctomycetaceae bacterium
CGCACGCCCGCCACAGGGCCGCCACCTCGTCGTAGTCGCCGATCGTCATCTCGCGGATAGGTGCGGCCATGGTGTGCTCTCCTCGGCCTGCACGCGGACTTGTACGCCATGTAGGGCACCGACCGCAAAGGCAAACCCGTCTCTGGCCAACGCGGGGGGGCGCGAGTAGATTGGGCGTCGGATCGCCGCGCGCTTCGGCGCGCCGAGCGTGTGGACCGCAACGCGCTGCGATGCGAGGGATATCTCATGAGAAGCACAAAGCTGGACCGCCGCGACTTCCTGAAGGCGGTGGGGTTGGGCGCTGCGGCACTGGCGATGCCCGGCTCGCTCCGCGCGGCGGGCTACCCGGCGGCGGCCAAGGACTCCCCGCGGCCGAACATCCTCTGGATCAGCGCCGAGGACATCTCGCCGACGCTGGGCTGCTACGGCGATGAGTACGCCACCACGCCGAACCTCGACCGCTTCGCGGCGGAGGGCGTCCGCTACGACCGGGCGTTCGCCCACGCGCCCGTCTGCGCCCCGGCCCGAAGCGGCATCATCACGGGCATGTACCCCACCCACATCGGCACGACGTGGATGCGCTGCGGCGGCGTGCCGCCTGCCGAGGCGAAGTGCTTCCCCGAGTACCTCCGCGCGGGCGGGTACTACTGCACCAACAACAGCAAGACGGACTACCAGTTCGCCCCGCCGCGCTCGGCGTGGGACGAGTCCGGCGGCCGGGCGCACTGGCGCAAGCGCCCGGACAAGAATCAGCCGTTCTTCGCCGTCTTCAACCTGGGCGTGACGCACGAGTCGAGCACGCGGCGCTTCACGCCGGGGCAGCCGTTCCAGCACGAGCCGGCCAAGGCGCCGCTGCCGCCGTACTACCCCGACACGCCGCTGGTCCGCCAGAACCTCGCCTGCTACTACGACCGCATGAGCCAGCTCGACGGGCAGGTGAAGGGCCTCCTCGACGATCTGGAGGCCGCCGGCCTGGCCGAGAAGACCATCGTGTGGTTCTGGGGCGACCACGGCTGGGGGCTGACCCGCGGCAAGCGGTGGGTCTACGACTCGGGCATCCGCGTGCCGCTGATGGTCCGCGTGCCGGCCGAGCTCCGCGCGTGGGCCGGCGCGGGCAGCGCCAAGGCCGTCGCCCCCGGGCGCGCCGAGGGCGAGCTGGTCAGCTTCATCGACTTCGCCCCCACGATGCTCAGCCTCGCGGGCATCCCCATCCCCAAGCACATGCAGGGCCAAGCGTTCCTCGGCCCGCAGAAGGCCCCGCCGCGGCAGTACGTCTTCGCCGCGCGCGATCGCATGGACGAGACCTACGACTGCATCCGGGCGCTGCGCGATAAGCGCTTCAAGTACATCCGCAACTTCATGCCCTACCTGACCCGCGGGCAGCACATCGCCTACATGGACCGCACGCCGATCCTCCAGGAGATGCGGCGGCTTCACGCGGCCGGGCGGCTCAAGCCCGGGCCGCAGAGGCAGTTCTTCGAGCCCACGAAGCCCGTCCATGAGCTGTACGACACGGCCGCCGACCCGCACGAGGTGCACAACCTCGCCGCCGTGCCGAAGTACAAGGACATGCTGGCGCGCATGAGCGCGGAGCTGGTCCGGTTCATGAAGCGGATCGGCGACGTCGGGCTGATCCCCGAGCCGGATTTTGACGCGATGAAGGGCAGCGGCACGGCCGCGGCGCCGACCTTCCACCCGCGAAAGGGTCTCGCACCGGGCGCGGCGGCGGCCGTCGAGATCACCTGCGCCACGCGGGGGGCGTCGATCACCTGCCAGCTCGTCGAGGCCGCCGGCGCCGCCGGAGGCGACCGGGGCACGGCCCTGAACGCCGACGCCGCGAAGATCCACGGCCAGGGCGCCCGCAAGAGCGGCGGCGCGATCGTCGCCTGGCGCGGCAGGGACACGTGGATCAGTTGGTCGGCGCGGCTGGGCGAGGCCGGGCGGCAGAACGTCTGGGTGCTCCAGGCCAACGCCGGGCAGGGCGGCTCGCAGTACGAGTTGGTCGTCGGCAAGGCGAAGCTCCAGGGCACGATCCGCCACACGAAGGGCTGGGACGACTACGTCTGGGTGAAGGCGGGCGAGGTCGACGTGCCGAAGACCGGCCGCTGCGAGGTGAGCCTGCGCCCCACGAAGCAGGTCCAGGGGCGGCTGGGCAACGTCTCGGCGGTGGCGATCGGCGGCGACAGGCCGCCCGCGACCCACCGCGGCGGCGGGCGCTGGGGGCTGTACAGCCGGCCCGTGCCGCTCCAGGCCGGCCAGGCCGTCCGCGCCCAGGCCTGGCGTCTCGGCTACAAGCCCAGCACGATCGTGACCTACCGCTGCGGCGAGAAGCCCGTCCCGCCCCAGAAGCCCGCCGAGGCCGGACTCCTGTGGCGCGAGCGGCTCGACCAGGGCGACCTGCTCGACCGCCTGCTGGCGCTGAAGGCCTACGACGGGCGCTGGGCCGACGGCGCCGAGGCGTACCTGAAGGCCCTGAAGGACGCCGACGCGCCGCTGCGCTACTGGGCGATCGTGGGCCTGCACCAGGCGCACCGGGGCGCCCCGCCGGACCGCGTTCAGGCCGCCGTGACGGCGCTGCTGAGCGACCCGTCGAAGAGCGTCTCGGTGGCGGCGGCCCAGGCGCTGGTCGACTGGGGCGAGCGGGACAAGGGCTTGGCGCGCCTGGTAGAGGTGCTGGCGTCCGGCGGCGACAAGGGCTCGCTGTTCGCCGCCTGGGCGCTGTGGCACCTGGGCGAGAAGGCCCGCCCGGCGCTGGAGCGGATCCAGGCCGCCGGGACCGGGCGGCGCGCCGGCGGCGCCGTCATGCAGCGAGTGCTCGCGCGCCTCAAGCGGAAAGGCTGAGCGGCGATGCGGGCGATTCCACGCGCATCCATGAGGGAGGCCCTGCGATGATCGATCCGGGCACACTGACGCGGGAGCTGCTGAGCAACTACCGTCTCATCGACCTGTCGGAGGACGTGCGTCCCGGGCTGCTCGGCCGCGACGGGCAGTACCGCTGGGGCAACCAGGTTCGCCGGATGGAGCTGCGCGAGTTCGTCGCCCTCGGGACGCACCGCATGCACTTCGTGGAGACCGAGACGCACGTCGGCACGCACGTGGAGCTGCCCGTCCACATCTACGACGACGGCAAGAGCAGCGCCGAGATGCCCCTCGAGGCCTTCTGGGGCGAGGCGATCGTTCTGAAGTTCGGCGACCTGCGGGCCCGCGACGGACAGCCGCCCCTCATCACGCGCGACCACCTCGCGGACGTCCGCCCGCGCGACATCGTCCTGATGTACCACCCGCGCGGCGGGGCGGACACGCCGGCGCTTTCCCCGGAGGCGGTCCGGCTCCTCGCCGAGCTGCCCATCAAAATGATCGGCGAGCAGAACGTCGCCATGGGCCAGGACCTGCACGAGGAGCTGCTCCGGCGCGACATCCCGATCATCGAGCGCCTCGCGCACCTGGACGAGGTCCGCAAGCCCCGGGTGTTCTTCGTCTGCCTGCCGCTGCGGATCCACCACCTGGACTCGTCATGGATCCGCGCCGTCGCGTTCGAGCCGAAGGGCTGAAGCGACCTCGCGGGCGGCCGGGCCGCCGGCAGATACCACTTGACCGCCGGGCCGGCTCGCCGAATAATGGCA
>CAZXOC010000486.1:0-3621 GCA_964642165.1 uncultured Planctomycetaceae bacterium
GGGCGGATGCCCTCGGCGGCGGGCTACCAGCCGACCCTCGCCACGGAGATGGGCGAGCTCCAGGAGCGGATCACCTCGACGCGGCAGGGGGCGATCACGTCGGTCCAGGCGGTGTACGTTCCGGCCGACGACATGACCGACCCGGCGCCCGCGACGGCCGTGGCGCACCTCGACGCCTTCATCGTCCTGGAGCGGTCGATCGTCGAGAAGGGCATCTACCCCGCGATCGACCCTCTGGGCAGCTCCTCGCGGATCCTGGACCCGCGGATCGTCGGCGAGGAGCACTACGCGACGGCCCGGCGGGTGCAGGCGATCCTCCAGCGCTACCGCGACCTCCAGGACATCATCGCGATCCTGGGCATCGACGAGCTGTCCGAGGACGATCGGCAGACCGTCGGGCGGGCGCGGCGGATCGAGCGGTTCTTCTCCCAGGCGTTCCTGGTGGCCGAGGTGTTCACCGGGAAGACCGGCGACTACGTCCCGCTGGCCGAGACGGTCCGGTGCTTCCGCGAAATCTGCGACGGCAGGTGGGACCACCTGCCCGAACAGGCGTTCATGTATGTGGGCACGGTGGAGGAGGCGCAGGCCAAGGCGGAGGGTCTGGCACCGGCCGCCCACGCCGAGGGCCCCGAGGGCGGCGAGTGACCGGGCGAATCCGACAGGCAGACCGCAGGCAAGCGACGGCGCAGCGAGGCGACCATGATACCGGCTGAGTTACTGGAGCGGCTGTTGGACTTCGCGGGGGCGGTGGGGCAGGTGGCCGACGCCCTGCCCAAGACCCCGTTCGGGCAGCACGTGGCGAACCGGCTGGTGGAGACGGCCACCGGCGCCGGGCCCAGCTACGAGGAGGCCACCGCCACGGCGCGCCGCGTCGAGTTCACCCAACAGCTCAGCGACGCCCTGCGCGGGCTGCGGGCCTCACGCTACTGGCTGCGCCTGGTCGGCAAGTCCAACCTGCTGCCGGAACGGCGCCTGGAGGAGCTGGTCGCCGAGTGCGCCGAGCTGTGCGGGATCCTGGAGCAGTCCGTCGCCAGCGCCCGCGCGCGGGCCTGGCGCCAGGGGCAGTTCGGGCACTGGCGCGCAACGGACCTCCAATTCACGATTTACGGATTCCAGTTCGCCACGATCGCGATGGGGGTCCGCCGGCAGGCGCCTGCCGAAGGCACCAACGGCACGGTCGGGACGAAGCAGCCGTGATCGCCGCCTGTCCCGCGGAGCGGCCGCCGGGCGGGCCAGACCCCGACAGGAGAAACCATGGACCTCTACGAAGCCATTCGGAGGCGATGCAGCGTTCGCTCCTACCAGCCCAAGGGCGTGGAGGACGACCAGCTCCGCCGCGTCCTGGACGCCGGGCGGCTGTCGCCCTCGGCCAGAAACCGCCAGGAGCGCAAGTTCGTCGTCGTGCGGGATGCCGACCGCCGCAAGGCCCTGGCCGCCGCGGCCGAACAGCCCTGGCTCGCCGAGGCGCCCGTGGTCATCGCCGTGGTCGGCACGACGCCGGACGCCGTGATGTACTGCGACGTGCCCACCGACCCCGTCGACTGTGCCATCGCCATCGACCACATGACCCTCGCGGCGGTGGCCGAGGGACTGGGCACCTGCTGGCTCGGCCACTTCAAGCAGGACGAGTGCCGCCAGGTCCTCGGCGTGCCCGACGGCGCCAAGATCGTCGAGCTGCTGGCGCTGGGCTGGCCCGTCGAGGCGCCCGTCGAGCGGCCCCGCAAGAGCCTCGACGAGGTCGTCTGCTGGGAGCGGTACGAGTAGGGCGCCCCGCCGCGAACGGCACGTGACGCCCGGGACCCGAATCGCCCGCCGCGCGGGACACGGACATGGTCGACTACCGCAGGCCGTTTCGGTGCGAGGTGATCACCCCCAAGGGCAGGGCCTTTGCGGGAGAGCTGGTCAGCGCGGTGTTCCCCGCCCCGGACGGGCTGGTGGGCGTGCTGGGTGGGCGCGGGCCGCTCGTGACGCTTCTCGGCAGCGGGCCGTTCACCGCGCGCGAGCTGAGCGGCAGCCGGTCGGTCTACTTCCTCTCCGGCGGCTTCGCGCAGTTCCTCGACAACGTCCTGACCTTGCTGGCCGATGAGTGCGTGCCGCTGCGGGAGATCGATCCGGAGGCGGCCTGGCGCCAGATCGAGCAGGCCCAGCAGATGCCTCGCGAGACGCCCGAACAGGACCAGGCCCGCGAGGAGGCCCTGAAGGCCGCCCGCGACAAGTTCAAGCTCGCCCAGAAGCACCGCAAAGAGGCCGGCGAGGTGTAGGCCCCCCGACGAGCGCTCGCCCGAGTGCCCCGGCCAGCGCCGAGCCGAGAGGCGGCGGACCGCACGGCGGACATGCGGTCTGCCCGGTCCCGAGACGACAGGCGGCCCCGTGAAGACGCTGCGCATCGCCACCCGCCGAAGCAAGCTCGCCGTGCGGCAGACGGAGATCGTCGCCGAGGCCCTGCGGCGCCGGCACCGCGACGTGGCGGTCGAGGCGGTGACGATGTCCACCCGCGGCGACCGGCACCGGGGCACGTTGGCCGACGCCGGCGGCAAGGGCCTGTTCACCCGGGAGCTGGAGCAGGCCCTGCGGAGCGGGCGCGTCCACCTGGCCGTGCACTCGGCCAAGGACCTGCCGGCCGCCATGGACCCGGAATTCGCGATCGTCGCCGTGCCGCCGCGCGAGGACCCCCGCGACGCCGTGGTCAGCCGGCGAGGCGGCATCGACGACCTCCCGCCCGGCGCGTCCGTCGGGACGGGCAGCCTTCGCCGGCGCGCCCAACTGCTGGCCCTTCGGGCGGACCTGCGTGTGGTCCCCGTCCGGGGCAACGTCGAGACGCGGCTCGGCAGGGCGATCGGCGATCGGGCCGAGCTCGACGCCGTCGTGGTGGCGATGGCCGGTCTGGTCCGAAGCGGCTTGGCCGGGGCGCATGCCCAGTGCATCCATCCTCTGGACGTGGAAGGGTTTGTCCCGGCGGCCGGGCAGGGCGTCCTGGCCGTGCAAGCCCTTCGGGACGATCCCGAAGTGGCCTGCTTGGCCGCGCCGCTGACCGACCCGCGCGCGCGGCGGGCCCTCGAGGCCGAACGGCGGGTGCTGCGACAGGTCGGCGCCGACTGCCATAGTTGCGTCGCCGTGCACGTCCTGCCGCAGGCCGATGGGTGGTGCGGCCTGGCGATGGTCGCCCGGCCGGACGGCAGCGACCTGCTGCGGCTGCGATGCGCCGCCCGCGATGCCGACGGGGCCGCGACGGCGCTCCTGGCGGAGCTGGCCTCCCATGGGGCCGCCGATCTACTGGCGGCCGAGGGGCCCCTGCCCCCGTGACCCCGGATGGAGGAGCGCGGCTTGCCCCGGCAACGCGAGACCACCGCCCTGAGCGGCGCGCTGCGCAAGGAGTCCCCTTTTCCGGCCTGGTTCAGATCAAGGGTACACTTTCCCGCTTGGCCTCCGGGCTTGGCAGGAGCGTATGCCTTTGTCATACAGACGGTTGCGGACAACGTGCCCGGGGCAGGCCCAGCCGAGAGTGTTCCCTGCCGCGAAACAGGGCCAACCAGCATGGACCCAAAGAACCAGCACTCCGGAATCCAGGCCTGGTTCAGAACGGGCCCGCTCGGGGTAACACTCTTCTCTTCGCCCCGAGGG
>CAZXOC010000487.1:0-3617 GCA_964642165.1 uncultured Planctomycetaceae bacterium
GCCAGCACGCCCGTGTTGCTGCACGGCACGTCCGCCACGACCAGGTCGAAGCTCTGCATCTCGAGCTGCCCGGCGCTGCCGGCGAGCCGCGTCGTCACGATCGCCGCGCCCATCCGACGGCAGTTCGCCTCGATCCGATCCAGCTTCTCCGCCGAAACGTCCAGCGCCACGATCGACCCGCGGTTGTCCATCCGCTCGGCCAGGTGAGTCGTCTTCGTGCCCGGCGCGGCGCAGAAGTCCAGCACGCACATTCCCGGCTTCGCCCCGGCCGCCATCACGACCGCCGTCGCCGACGGGTCCTGCGGCTGGACCACACCTCGCTGGAACGGGGCCAAGCCGGTCACGTCACACGGCGTGTCGAGCACGATGCTGAGCCCGTTGGCGTGCGGCCGCGCCCCCACACCCGCCGAGGACAGCTCCGAGATCACGCCGTCCACGCTGTCGCAGCTTGTGTTGACCCGCAGGATCAGCGGCGGCCGCGCGTTGGCGTGGCTCGCAATCCGGATCGTCGCCTCCAGCGTGCCGAAACGCCGCAGCCATCGCTCCAGCAGGGCCTCCGGCAGCGAGTGCGCCGCGGCGAGGTACTTCACCGGCTGCGCCGACGGGTCCGCGAACACCGGCCGGTCCAGCTTCCGGTACCGCCGAGGCGCGCAGGGCACGACGTCCGGCGCGACGGGCGGGTCGCCCTCGCACGCCTCCGACAGCCCCCGCGCGACGGATCGCAGCACGCCGTTGACCAGCCCGCTCTGCCGCCGGTGGCGGAACCGCCCGGCCTGTTCGACCGCCTCGTTGACCGCGGCGAAGGAAGGCACGCGCTCCAGGAAGATCACCTGGTACAGCGCGACCCAGAGGATCTGGTTCAGCACGCCCGGCAGGCGGCGGTCGGGCTGGGCGAGGTAGGCCCGCAGGACGGCCTCCAGGGTCGCCCGGCGGCGACACGTGCCCAACGCCAGCTCCCGCGCCAGCGCCGCGTCCGCCGGGGAAAGCGCCGCCTTCGCCAGCAAGCGCCCGAGGTGGGCCGAGACATTCCCCGCCCGGTCACGCAGGGCCAGCACCGCCAGGTTGCGCGCGTTGCTCAGCAGCACGTTCATTCGTCCGGTCCGTCGCGGCAGCGGTCGCCGGGCTTCAGGCGGTAGCCGTTGACGAAGTCCCGCCACGCCATGGGGCGCTTTCCGGCGGGGCGGAGCCGGTCGATCTGGACCCGTCCCCGCCCGGCACGGACGGCCAGTTCCTCGTCCAGCGTGCCCGGCTCGCCGTCGGACGCCGCCGTCAGCGGCCCGGCCGCCGCGATCGTCACGGGCACGTCGCGCCCGCCTTCGCGGCACAGCCGCGTCTGCCCGCCCGGCCAGGGCCACGTGCCCCGGATGAGGTTGCAGATCGCCTCGGCGTCCGCCGACCAGTCGATCCGCCCGTCGGCCTTCTTCAGCCGCGGGGCCGGCGTCGCCTGGGCGTGGTCCTGTTCCTGCGGTTCGGCCCAGCCGCTCGCGAGAAGGCCCAGCGTCTCGCACACCAGGTGGGCGCCGCTCTCCGCGAGGCGCCGCTTGAGCTGCTCGGCGGTCTCGTCCGGGGCGATGTCGCAGGCCGCCTGGAGGTAGATGGGCCCGGCGTCCATCTTCCGCACGATCCGGAAGGTGGTCACGCCGGTCCGCTGGTGGCCGCGGATCAGGGCCCAGTTGATCGGCGCCGCCCCGCGGAGCTTCGGCAGCAGCGAGGCGTGCAGGTTGAACGCCCCCATCGCGGCCGAGTCCAGGACGTTCTGACGGATCATCTGCCCGAAGTCGACCACGCAGAGGACGTCGGGCCTGCCCGAACGGATCCGCGCCACGACGTCGTCGGCGTTGATGTCCGGGCACTCGACGGGGTCGAACCCGGCGTCCCGCGCCGCCTCGGCGACGGGGGTCGGCCGGAGGCTGCTTCCCCTGCCGGCCGGGCGCGCGGGCTGCGTGAAGACCCCGACCACCTCGTGCCGCGATGCGATCACGGCCCGCAGGGACGGCACGGAGAATGTCCCGCTACCGCAGTACGCAACCCGCATAAGACACCTCTCGCAGCCCATTTTGCCGACGCCCCGAGAGGCAACCAAGGGAAAAACCGGCGCGGCGGCGGGCGCTCCGGCCGGGGCGCGGCGTACGGGAAGGTCGGGCGAGCCCCAAGGGCGGCTCAGTCCCCCATCGGGTCGAGCGGGTCCGGCCGCGCGCGGGCCTCGTACGGCTCGAGCACCTCGTCGCGGACCCGCAGGAACGCCTGCACCACCGCCGGGTCGAACTGGTGGCCCTCCTGGCGCGAGATGATGTTCAGGACGCGGTCTCGGGGGTACGGGTCCTTGTAGCAGCGCTTGCTGATCAGCGCGTCCAGCACGTCGGCCAGACCGACGACCCTCCCGCAGAGCGGGGTGGCCGGACCCGCCAGTCCGTTCGGGTAGCCCTTGCCGTCCCACCGTTCGTGGTGCATCAGGGCGATGTCGCGGGCCGCGGCGATCAGCTCGTTCTGCGGGTCGCCCAGGATGTCCGCCCCGATCAGCGGGTGGGTCTCGACGATGCGGCGTTCCGCGGCCGTCAGGCGGCCGGGCTTCAGCAGGATCGAGTCCGGGATGCCGATCTTGCCGATGTCGTGCATCGGGCTGGCCCACTCGATCAGCTCCACCTCCGCGGGGGGCAGACCCATCTCGCGCGCGATGGTGGCACTGCTGCGGCTGATCCGGCGGACGTGCTCGCCGGTGTCGTCGTCGCGGAACTCGCCGGCGACGGACAGGCGGAGGATCGTCTCGAGGTGCGCGGCCTTGAGCTGCTCCTGCAAGAGATGGTTGTGGATCGTGACGGCCGCCATGGCCGCCAGCGAGCGGAGGCTGTCGTGCCCGGGGTCGGGGAACGCGGCGACCTGCCCGCGGGCGTCGTGGTGGTTGATCAGCTCCAGCACCCCGACGCACTGCCCGTCGGGACACAGCAGCGGGAGCGCCAGGACGCTCCGCGTGCGGTACCCCAGCGCGGCGTCGAAGCTCCGGTCCATCCGGAACGGCGCGCCGGGCGGCAGGGCGTAGGCGTCGGGGATGTTCGTCGCCCGGCCCGTCGAAGCGACGAACCCCGCCAGCGAGTCGCACGACAGCGGGATCTCCTTGCCCGACGGGCCCCGCGCCAACTGCGAGACGTCCAGCCGATCGTTCTGGGCCGCAACGAAGTGCAGCTTGCCCCCCTCGAGCGTGTAGAGGCTGCCGGCCTCCGCCTGCACCAGCCGGCGGGCCTCCCGCAGCGCCACGTTCAGCACTTCCTGGCGGTCGGCCAGCGCCGAGAGGCTCACCCCCACCTCCAGCAAGCTCTTCAGCACCGCCGCGTCGTCCTGTAGGATGTCGACCCGCACGTCTGCCGCCTTGACACAGACTGGCCGCCCGCAGCCCCGCCTCCCCATGACTTTTCGGCGCTTTCCAAAGCCGCGTTGAGTAGTGTCGCCCCCGCGACGGCGATCCGGCCGGACGTGCTCCGCCGCCCCGCCCGGGCTTTACAAACGCGTTACAGAACCCCCCCCAGCCTCGTGCGTCGAAACCTACAGACAAGCCCTTCCGCTCGGGTCGGCACCCCGCGTGGGAAGCGCCCCAGCGGACAACATGGGAGACCGTGCCATGA
>CAZXOC010000488.1:0-3601 GCA_964642165.1 uncultured Planctomycetaceae bacterium
CCGGCGGCGAGGGCGGCGCAGAACGCACTCAGCAGCGCGGCGGCCATGTTGCTGTCCTCCTGCCCGGACCGTCGGTCGCTCCGGGGGATCCGTGGTGCTGCCCGCCCATGTCTTGCCCGAACGCGGGGGCGTTGGCAAGGCCAAATCCGGTCCCCTCCGAGCAGCGCGGCCGCGGCATCCGCCGCGTTATGCCCGGCGAGGCGGGCGCCCAGCCGGCGGCCGGCCGGCCCGCGACCGCAATCCCGCGCCGCCCGGCCGCCGGGACACCCCTCATCCGCCACCCGCGATCGGCCCCCCGATGAGGCCGGCGATGCGTCCTGATTGTGTCAACTTTAATCCATGTTGACACAAACGGCTAATATTTCTAAAACCCTTTGCACACTAGAGTTAAATCACTATTGCTTTAATGACGCTAACAGAGCTTCGGACAATCAGGTTAGGGGTTTGTTCGCCTGACTACGACGGTGGCGGGGAGCGTCTCGGGCGTCCCCCGTGCGGGAGGCCGGCTTCCCGGTTCCCGGGCCGGCCCCGCCGGCGAGGGGATCGGAGGGTCCACGGATTTCGCGGATGGCACAGATTGGCGGACGCCGGCGCGGGCGGGGGGTTGGCGGGTCCACGGATTTCGCGGATGGCACAGATTGACAGCCGCCCGCGCGGGCGGGGGCCTGGCGCGGCGGCTTTCGGCGACGGGAGCGGAATGCCCTTCTCTCCGCGTGCCGATATGCTATACTTCCCTATGACCCTGGGGCCGTAGCTCAGTTGGGAGAGCGGTTGGTTCGCAATCAACAGGTCAGGGGTTCGAGCCCCCTCGGCTCCATTCGGCTCGCCGCCAACCGCGGCGAGCCGAATGTGCTGAGCGAGCAAGTCTTCCGAACGAGTCGAAGGGCCCGTCCTGAGCGAGCACAGCGAGTCGAAGGGCCTGTCCTGAGCGACGAAGCGAAGCGAAGGAGTCGAAGGGCCTGTCCCATGCCTGACAGCTCTCCCCCCTGTCCCGCACACCCCGAGCCGCCCCATCCCGCCGGCTGCTACGTCTACCTCCTCGAATGCCGCGACGGCAGCTCCCACGTCGGCCACGCCCGCCGACGAGGCGCGAGCGTTACACCAGCGCGACAGAGGCGCCGCCGGTAGACGCAGGCCTCAATCGCCCCCTCCGGGGCTCCTGGCGTGATGGGGCGCCTCGACCCCGGGCTCCGCTGCCGATCGCCCAGGGCTACCGCCAGTCGCCCCAAGGACTCCCGGTCCTGCGGCCGAAGCCCCTTCCCGCACCTTGCGCCGGTGGAGCCAACCAGGCCGACCGGTGCGCTGGCCCGGGGCCTGCCTGTCCACAACGAGTCTCCCAAGCTCGGGAACGCCGAAGACCACTGGCGAGGCAGTGTCCTCGCCCGCGCCACTGCACCCTTGGCGTGTGGCAGCAGCCTCTGCGACGGGATCCGGGCAAGGGAGACGCATTCGCGGATCGGGCTATCGGAATTGCCTCGCAGGAGACGATAGCCATAGGCAGGAAGACCACCACGGACCCATCGGGACTGCTTGCGGGTATTGCGTGCCCGGGCATCTCCTGGTAAGCTGCAGGTACTACCGCCTGGGGAGAAGTCCGTCCACCGGCGCAAGCGATGGCGCCCCGCTAGCAGCGGCAAGGTGAAGTTGCAGTGGCACAGACGGTTGAAGGGATCAATCCTGAAGTGCTTAGATGGGCCCGCGAGACCGCCGGCCATACCGTGGGTGATGTTGCGTTTGCGCTCAAGAAGGCTCCTGAAGTCGTCGAGGCTTGGGAATCCGGCGAGAGATCGCCCACGTACGTTCAACTCGAGACCTTGGCATACCGCCTTTACAAGCGCCCTCTGGCCCTCTTCTTCTTCCCCGAAGTGCCCGAAGAGGACCAGCCATCGCAGTCGTTCAGAACACTCCCGGCAGATGAACTGGAAGCCTTCCTCCCGGATACGCGGCTCGCGCTTCGTGAGGCCCAAGCGATGCAGTTGGTCCTGCACGAACTCACTGGAAGCTCCAACCCCGCTCAGCGGAGGGTCTTCCACGATCTGCGATTCCACGGGGACACCGACGTTGGGGACGCCGTGCGCCAGGTCAGAGATCATCTCGGCGTATCCCTCGACGAGCAGATACGCTGGAGCGGCACAGACGACGCTCTCAGGAACTGGCGGGCCGTGGTTCAGGATGAAGGGCTCTTTGTCTTCAAGCGTGCTATGAGGCAGGCCGACATATCCGGCTTCTCCCTTCTGGATGAGCAGTTCCCCGTTATCTACCTGAACAACAGCACTCCGCATACGCGTCAGGTGTTCTCGTTGTTCCACGAGTTGGCGCATGTCCTGTTGGGGGCCAATGGCGTGACCAAGCAGGACGACTCCTACATTGGCTCATTGAGGCCCGCCTACAGAATGATCGAGGTCTTCTGCAACCGGTTCGCGGCCGAGCTGCTCGTCCCGCGTGCGGATTTCGACAGCTTCTCGGCCTCTGATTTCTATGACGATTCGGTCGTAGTGAACTTGGCGGATCGGTATAGCGTCAGTCGCGAGGTCATCTTGCGAAGGGCGCTCGATTCTGGCCTCGTGGACGGCGACCACTACCAGCAGAAGTCGCGAGAATGGGCTGCCCAAGCCCAGCGCGCCCGAAGGTCGCAGGGCGGCGGCAACTACTACGCCAACCAAGCTACGTACCTTGGGGCCAAGTTCCTTGAACTGGCCTTCGGCAAGTTCTACCAGGGACTTTGCACCAGGACCCAGCTTGCGGAGTACCTGAACGTCAAGGTCAGGAATCTGCCCGGCTTGGAGCCCTTCGCCATTGCAAATGTGGGGCGTTGATGGACTACGTCTTCGACACGAGTAGTTTCATCGTCATCGGTCATTACTTCCCGGATCGATTCCCGTCGTTCTGGCAGCATTTCGATGAAGCCGTTTCGAGGCGGCAGATCCTGTCGACACGGGAGGTCCTTGGCGAGCTTGACACGAAGAACAGCCGCGCCCATCTTCGGGACTGGCTCGCCAGGAACAGGGCGATCTTCACGACACCGACGGCTGCCGAAACAGAGTTCGTCTCACGTATCTTCAGCGTTGCACACTTCCGGCAATTGGTGAGGCAGAGGGACAGACTCCAGGGAAGACCTGTAGCCGACCCATTCGTCATTGCCGCAGCGGCCATCAGGAACGCGTGCGTCGTCACGGAGGAATCGCTCAAGCCGAACGCCGCGAGGATCCCGAATGTTTGTGAGTACTTCTCTATTGCTTGGAAAAGCCTGGAGGGGTTCATGGCTGCGGAGGGATGGCGCTTCTAACGACTTCGAGTGTCCCCGTTGCGGTGAGACGCTGAGCGTGCCGGAGACGCTGGCGGGAGAGGGCCAGCGGTGTCCCACGTGCGGCCGCGTCTGCCGCGTCCCCGGGGCGGCGGCTCCTCCGGCGGGCCCGCGCCGGCCGGGACGCGAGCTGCCGGCGTGACCGTCGCGTCCTGCCGATCGTTGCGGCCCCTCGCCTCCCCCCTACTGCCTGCTCCGTGCTGGGTAGTCCCCGCTCTCCGTTGCCCACTCCCTTCCCCTTACCACCTGCGAGGTGCATACTACTGCCGTCGCGCGGGGCAAGCCCCGCCGTTAAAC
>CAZXOC010000489.1:0-3557 GCA_964642165.1 uncultured Planctomycetaceae bacterium
GGAGGAGAAGCGGCGGGTCAAGTGCTGGATCGACCTGAACTGCCCCCTCTGGCCCAACTACGTCTTCCGCCCAGCCCGCGCCCCCCGGAAGGCCGCTTCCCCCAACCAACCCGGCCCGCCCCGCACCGCCGCCACAGCCTGCCGCTGACCAAGCGCTTCCCGTTGACCGTCGGGAGGACCTCTGCCGCCTCGGGGGCTTCCCGCATCGCATCGCTGATGCACGCGAGCCTGGCGCGGGATTCCGCCCTGTCCCCGCGTCCCAATCGCGCCCTTCCTGCACGTTGCCTCGCGCTCGCTACGGGCGCAAGCGACCGCGTTACCGGGGGAGATGGCGCGTCGCCGGAGTAGCTGCTTCCTGTTGCAGAAAAGCGGGGGCTGAAGCAGGTTTGTGACTTGACTGCCGTGGGCGCGGCGATACACTTACGCACTGTCATTGGCGCTAGGTTGCTTCTGGAGCCATGGGTTTGGCCATTCGGGCATGTGATAGAGAGGGGTCCTGATGGGATGCATAGACCTCTTCGTGCCGGGCGGGCAACTTCTCAGCATTCCATTTATGCTTGAGCAGATATGGATTACCGGATATCGAAATGAGCTGCGGAGCACGGAGGTCTATGATTTCCTCCTAGTCTCGGATGAGGCCCCAGTCGACAAACTCATGCTGCTCCTGCCGCATTTCTGTCGTTCACAAGATCGCTCCGGGCAGTGGCACGATCACATCCGCGTCTTGGCTCCAGGCGGAAAAAGGACAGGATGGGGATGGTTCTACTCGACTGACGAAAGCGACGGTGGGACCATACGGTTGACGGTTGCGGACCCGATGGAACCAAGGGGGCCGCAGACGGTCCGCCTCAAAGGGAAGAGACTGTCGAAGCCGAGGGTCCATTGGCATCCTGACCTGCAGACCGAAGACAGACTTGATCTGATGCGCAGCACAAGGAAGTCTTTTTACGTCCTGTCTCTGGGCGAGCAGTTGGGCGGTGGCGGGGCAAGCTCGTGTTGGCTCCGCCTCATCGTCCAGCCACAGCAGCTCTCGCTACCAGGCGAGATCGTGAGACTCCGCGGCCCCAGCGGCCTCTTCAGGACGGTGAGGAAGGCGGACGCGTTGGTGGCCTGTCCAGCTGTTGTTCGGCGCTGGTTCATGGAAGCATGTGACGAGTACGCTGAACACCACGAGGGAGATGTCGCACACACGGCAGTGACGGACCTGATTGTCAGGGACGGGTTCGTCAATGAGGAAACTGGCCTTCGGATCCTCGACCATCGCCTCATTCTCGTGGCCTACGATGGCCTCGAGATTGAGCCGCGGCAAGTCCCACCCACGATCGTCTATCAGGGAACACAGGACGTCTCAGGTGACTGGACCCACGCGCCAACGGCCGCTCCCCTGCGCTGGCCGCAGGACCGGGTCTCGGGACGTGCCCACTTCTTCTCCGGAGGATCCCGCGCTCAAGCGAATCGGGACCTGCTCTGTATCGCGCAGGCGATCATTGACCAAGCCGGGTACAAGCGACCGAAAACGCCGGAAGAACTGGCTTCCTTGGTGTGTCCGGAGCACCATTGGGAGGCGATTGAGCTGATCGGCCGCATGCAAGGTCTCGGCCTTCTCAAGGCTACCGGGAAGGGCGGCGCGAGACTTGGACAGGGCGATAACGACCTGAAGCACGAAAAACTATGTGAGTTAAGACATATGTATTCGAATGCATTCCAGTTCAGGGACTTCCCGGAAGCTAGGACTGTCTATCGTGTTCTCCATCCGTTCCGGATTGACTTCTCGGCTCAGTGGGGCCGGATGGGAGTGTGGCAGTTGGTGCTCCTCTGGGTGTTCGCTTTGGCTGGACTCGTGGCTCTGGCCACGCAACTTGCTGCAGCTCTGCTGTGATGCTGCTTAGGGAACGATGATGCTGTCGGCTGGCACGGTGCGTGGCCGCGACAGCGTAATGGAAAGGAGCCGGAAGATGACACGTGTGGGCGAGGCCGGAAGAGCATGCAGGCATGGAGGCAGCGCGAGAGTCTCTTTCGTCTACGCCTGCGCAGCCCTAACGAATCACAGGTGGGGGTACCTCGGCCGATTCGTTAGCGCAAGCACCGTTACCTGCGGGGCATCCCGCAACACGGTCTCGGCCGCACGCGATCATGGCCGCACAGTGCCAGATGAATCCCGGGGCACGGCCTAATCCGGAGCCAGCCGCCGGCACGTGATGTTTCTTCGGGTTAAGCAGTTTCTTGAGCCAGGCGATCATACCGAGCTTCCCTGCTCCCGGTGCTGAGTCCATCGGGAGCTAGTATCGACAGAACCTCCGTTTGCTGATGAGCCGAATTGGGGCTAAGCGTTGTCCGCTGCCTCCGGAAGATCTGTTGGAGCTTCCAGACTAGGCCTCCTATCGCCGAACCTTCCCGGCTTACGGATGAACGCCTCCAACTGTTAAGATACCATGTGGCCGCCGGCCGGTCAACCTGCTGGGCGTGCCAGCGGCGGGTCTTTCGCTAGGCAGCGAGTGCCTTCCGGTGCTTGTGCGCCAGGCGCCTCCGCCAGTCTGCCTTGGGCTCGCCGTCGCGGTTGGCCAGCGCCGCGGGCCGAGGGAAGGCGCGGGGAAGTTGGGGGGCTAGGTGGGGTGCGGATGGGACGGAGGCGGCGGCACAGGAGCTGGCTGGGTGCGCTCGTGGGTGGCTGGCAGCCGGGCAGGCGGGACCCGCGGCTGCGGGGGACGTGTTGCATATAGCAGCGCCGCGACCATTCACGGAGAACCGCTATGACAGCCAAGCTCGCCGCCGCGTCGGTCCTGGTCCTGGTGATGTGCTCGATCCTGACGGCCGCGGAGCGGGGTGTGCAGGTCCCGAAGGGCGAGGAGGTCCTCGCCACGCTTCGCAGGGGCCACCCGCGCCTGGTGCTGACCGAGCGGCGGCTGGCGGAGCTGAAGCGGCTGGCGGAGACGGACAAGCTGCTGGCCAAGGGCGTGGCGGACGTGCTGCGCGAGGCGGACTCCCTCGCCCGGCGCCCGAAGCTGGTCTACAAGGTCGTCGGCCCGCGCCTGCTGTCGGTCAGCCGCGACGGCGTCCGCCGGATGTACGCCTTCGGCTTCGCCTGGCGCTGGACGGGCAAGCGGCGGTACCTCGACAAGGCCCGGGAGAACCTGCTGGCGGTCTGCGACTTCCCGAACTGGAACCCGCGTCACTTCCTGGACACGGCGGAGATGTCCCACGCCGTGGGCATCGGCTACGACTGGTTCCACGGCGCCCTGGACGAGCCGACGCGCGAGCGGGTCCGCCGGGGGCTGATCCGTCACGGCATGGAGGCGGGGCTGAAGTGCTACGCCGGGCGCGGCTCCGGCTGGACGCGCAGCGCCTTCAACTGGAACCAGGTGTGCAACATGGGGCTGATCGTCGGTGCGCTGGGCATCGCCGAGACGCACCCGCAGTACGCCCGCCGGATCGTCCCGGCGGCGCTGAAGTCGCTGCCGCGCGCGATGGCCACCTACGCCCCGGACGGCGCCTGGCCGGAGGGCCCCGGCTACTGGGGCTACGCGACGCGGTACGCGGTGTACGGCCTGGCGGCGATG
>CAZXOC010000490.1:0-3544 GCA_964642165.1 uncultured Planctomycetaceae bacterium
TCACCTCGGCCGCCCGGCGGCGACTCGTTGCGGCCCTGGGGCGGTTCAACTAGCATGAGGACGAAGGAGACAAGGCATGCCAGAGGTGAAGTCACTGACGCGACGTGAATTCCTTCAGCGAACGAGTTTGGCGGCGGGGGCATCGGCGATCCTGGCCGGCTCGCGACGCCTGCCGGGCGCCGGGGCCCGCCCGCGCCGCAAGCCCAACATCATCTTCGTCCTCGCCGACGACCTGGGCTACGGCGACCTGGGCTGCTTCGGGCAGGAGCGGATCAAGACGCCGAACCTCGACAAGCTGGCGGCCGAGGGGATGCGCTTCACCGACTGCTACGCCGGCAGCACGGTCTGCGCGCCGTCGCGAAGCTGCCTGATGACCGGCCAGCACTGCGGGCACACGCTCGTCCGCGGCAACGGGCGCGTGCCGCTTCGCCCGGAGGACGTGACCGTCGCCGAGCTGCTCAAGCAGGCGGGCTACGCCACGGCGCTGATCGGCAAGTGGGGCCTGGGCGAGGCCGGCTCGACGGGCGTCCCGACGAAGCAGGGGTTCGATATCTTCTTCGGCTACCTGAACCAGCACCACGCCCACAACTACTACCCGGCGTTCCTCTGGCGCGGCGAGCAGCGCGTGAAGCTGCCGAACGTCGTGCCGGGCAAGGGCGAGTTCGGCGTCGGCGTGGCGACCGAGAAGGTCCAGTACAGCCACGACCTGTTCGCCGAGGAGGCCCTGAAGTGGGTCGAGGCGCATAAGGCAGGCCCGTTCTTCCTGTACCTGGCCCTGACGATTCCCCACGCCAACAACCAGGCCGGCAACAAGGGCATGGAGGTGCCGGACCTCGGCATCTACAAGGACACCGACTGGCCCGCGCCGCAGAAGGGCCACGCCGCCATGATCACGCGGATGGACAAGGACGTCGGCCGGCTGATCGCGAAGCTCAAGGCCCTCGGCATCGACGAGGAGACGGTCGTGATCTTTTCCAGCGACAACGGTCCGCACGGCGAGGGCGGGGCGAACCCGCGGTTCTTCCACTCCAGCGGGCCGCTGACGGGCATGAAGCGGACCCTCACCGAGGGCGGCATCCGCGTGCCGGGCATGGCCCGCTGGCCCGGGCGGATCCAGCCGGGCACCACGAGCGACCACCCGTGGGCGTTCTGGGACTTCCTGCCGACGGCGTGCGAGATCGCCGGCGTCCGGCCCCCGGCCGACACGGACGGCCTCAGCTTCCTGCCGGCCATGCTCGGCAAACGGCAGAGGAGGCCCGAGTTCCTCTACTGGGAGTTCCACGAGGGCGGCGGAAGCCAGCAGGCCGTGCGCATGGGCAACTGGAAGGCCATCCGCCGCTGGCCCAAGGGCCCGACGCGCCTGTACGACCTGAGCAAGGACCTCGGCGAGAAGACCGACGTCGCCGCCGCACACGCGGACGTCGTGAAGAAGATCGAGACGTATCTCGCCGGCGCCCGGACCGAATCGAAGCACTGGCCCATGCGCGAGCGGCGAGCAAGACGCCCCAGGAAGACGTAGCCGGGGCGAACCGCTACCCCTTGCCCGTCTGGTCGCCGTTGATGTGGAAGCCGTTCCGCGACAGGAAGGCCTCGAGGTGAATCGCGAGGTCTCGCTCGGCCGGCTCGGCGCGCCTGCAACGGGCCAGCAGGCACGCCATCCACACGAAGCTGTAGCCGCACCACGCCCGCGTGCCCAGCTTCTCCATGTGCGCGATCGCGGGCTCCTCGGCGCGGCGTCCCCCGGGCTGTTTGCCCCCCGGCGCCGGGTGCGGGCTAGAGCTCCGGCTCCTCCAGGGGCACGGGGCAGTAGTCCCGGCGCCCGCAGTCGCGGCACTCCTCGCCTTCCCAGATGGCGTCGAGCATGTCGAGGACGGGGTCGATCAGCGCGGGCTGGTCGGTCCAGACGCCGCCCTCGAAGTTGCGCCGGCGACGGCTCTTGGCGCCCAGCCCCGCGCCGGTGAGGTTCGCCGAGCCGAGGTACATCCACCGCCCGTCGACGACGACGGCCTTGATGTGCGCCCGCGGGCAGCGGCGCATGATCAGCGTCGCCGGCACGTGCGCCTTCAGCCGCCCCAGGAACGGGCCGCTCGGCACGCCGCCGTGCAGCAGCCGCACCTCGACGTGCCGCCGCGCGAGGCCCTCGAAGACCTCCACGATGCTCCGCGCCCCGCCGCCCCCCGGGCGCGACGCCACCGGCACGTGCAGGTCCTTGACGTCCGCGGTGGCGAGGAACAGCCGGTGCTGGCACCGCGCCAGCGCCTCGGCCAGCACGGCCGTCAGGTGATCCCGGTTGAGCACGACGCGGGTCATACCCCCCATATCGGCCGGGCGCGACGCCGCCCTGCAGGCCGCCTCGCCCCGCGCGAATCGCCCGCTTGACTCCCGCGGCGCCCGCCCGTACGATCCGGCCACTGTCTTGGCGGCTCCCAAATGCAGGGAGCAGGGCGATGATTCGTCGTCCGGGTCCGGTTGGGCCTCCCAGAGAGCGTGCACCGAACGTCGCACGTTCGGGCAAGGCAGGGCGGGCACGGGTGTCGCGCCCGTGCCCGCATTCCTTTGTTCTCATACAGGGGAGCGGGCTCGATGGGTCTGATCGACTGGCTGCGGCGGCTGTTCGGCGCGACGGAGCCCTTCGCCGAGGGCGACTTCGCCGGCGGGCGCCCCCGGCCGCAGGGGCGCCTCGGCCTGATGGACCTCTCGCAGCGCCTCGGCATGACCGTCTCGGACCTCCAGGCCGTCCCCGTCCACTACGACCGCTTCACCATCCCCAAGCGCACCGGCGGCACGCGGACCATCCTGGCCCCCGCCCCGCCGCTCAAGCAGCTCCAGCGGCGCCTCCTCCGGCGCCTGCTGGGGCGCCTCCGGGCCCATCCCGCGGCGATGGGCTTCGAGCGCGGGCGCTCCATCGTGACCAACGCCCTGCCGCACGTCGGGGCGGCCGTCGTGCTGCGGATGGACGTCCAGGACTTCTTCCCGTCCACCGCCGAGCACCGCGTGCGGCAGTACTTCACCGGCATCGGGTGGGACGACGAGGCCGCCGCCTTGCTGCTGCGATGGACCACCTGCGACGGAGGCCTGCCGCAGGGCGCGCCCACCAGCCCGCGCCTGAGCAACCTCGTCAACTACAGGATGGACGCCCGCCTGGCGGGCCTGGCGGGACGCTACGGCGGCGTCTACACCCGCTACGCGGACGACCTGACGTTCTCCTTCCGCGTCGATGACCGCCGCGCGAACGAGGCGATGCAGCCCATCCGCCGGATCGCCGCCGGGCACGGCTACCGGCTCCACCGCCGCAGGAAGCTCAGCGTCCGCCGCCGCCACCAGCGCCAGGAGGTCACCGGCCTGGTGGTCAACCAGCGCCTCGCCCTGCCGCGCCGGACGCGGCGATGGCTCCGCGCCGTCGAGCACCGCCTCGCCGCGGGCGGCCGGGCCACGCTGACGCCCGAGCAGCTCGCCGGCTGGCGGGCCTTCGCGGCGATGGTCGACGGGGGCTCGCCCGCCCAGCCGAGCGGCCCGACCACCGGCCTGCGCCCGGTCTCCTGAG
>CAZXOC010000491.1:0-3523 GCA_964642165.1 uncultured Planctomycetaceae bacterium
CCGACACCGACCGGCCCACATGTCCCGTCCCTTGCGCGTGATCTCCCCTCGTTCCTGCCTGTATCTTGCCACCCGAGCGCCGACCCGTCTGCAAGCGTGGATTCGGCCGCAGGCCTCACCCGCGGAGGCCCCCGTCGGGCGCCGTCACACCTATTCCGGGTTTGCTTCCGGCTTCCGGCGGGGCTCCTTGGGGATCACGTCCTGTTCCGCTGGAGGCGATTGACGCCGTGGGCGTCCAAGCTCTCTGTCTTATTGACCAGCCCCATCATCGGCTTCGCCTTGCGCGGGTGCACCAGCCGCGGCCGCAGCCCGGCTTGCTCGATATCGCCCACGATCCAGTGCCAATTCCCCGCCGCCTCGACCGCGACTGGCGTGGCCGGTTCGCACCTTCGCAGGTACCGGCGAATGGCGCCGCGCTGGTGCTCGATGCGATCCCGGCTTGTGCGGCCCGTGGCGACATCCTCGCGCTCCACGAGAGTGTAGTGCTTGTGGCTGTCGAAAGCGATAACCTCGCGCGGGGTCAAGCTCCTTCCCAACCAGGTCACTGCCCATGCTACCGCCCGATCGTCGGGCTCACGAGCAACGCTTTCATATCTTCATGGATGTCCCCCGGTCCCGCCTCAGAGACCCGGACCACCGGCAGAAAGGCCTCTTCGGGAGAAAGGACCAACTGACCCCTTCGCGCCGCCGGTAGAGGTGGCGTATACTTGTGCCCCAGGTGGGTCCAAATCGCGCGCCGAGGTGGGTCCATTTTGCATGCCGATTACCAGTTACTGGCGCATCTCCCTCATTCCCCCTTTCCGGACACTACGAACTCAAGCACGGTGAACGCTAACACGGCGATACATAGGATAAGTACCCCTGCGTACACAGGACATGTAAGGTCGGCGAGGTCCGCCTGTGTCAGAGGTGCTACCTTCTCGTCAACGCACACCAACCTCAGCCTCCACAATGGGCCTGCAATCGCCGCGCACACGCCGCTCCGACGAATCCAGAGCAGCGCACTCCTGGCCTTCGCGAAAGCCCCCGGCCTGTCCCTGGCCCGTCCGTATAGGAGGTACAGGCAGCGACAGGCAAGGTATAGAACCGCCCCTAACGCCGCGCCCTGTATGACATAGATCGCGGAGAAATGCCGCACGATCGCCGCGAATTCCCCGCAACCGAAGACCGACTGGAATAAGATAGACATAGCGCGACCCCTTAACGCTTATCCTTGTTCGACGCGCCTTCCTCGCATGTCCAGCTGCCTCCCTCGTGACCCTCATGGCAGTCTGGGAGTGAGCGAGTATGTCCCCGCCTCCGGACTAGGGCACACGCGGCAATCCGGAAGAACAGGGCAGAAGAACCATATAGGCCGAGGAGAAAGACGCCGGTATGGGTCGGAAGGAGGATCAGACTCGCCCTCTCAAGCGACGGCATCGGCATCACATGCGGCCCCTCGGACGGCATTGACCGCTCCAGACCCAGCCGGATCATCGAGAAGGATGTCAATACGCCGAGAAGCATCAGACATAGGGCGATACCAGAGCCGAGGCGTGGCCAGCGCATCGCGCGCCGATAGATGCGAGCGGGGTCCTCCTCCGGGGGCGCCCGCCGGGCCTTGTCCCATGCCACTGCCGACATAAGAACGACGAATGGGAAGAGCAGGACCCCGAGACACTGGGCTACTGGCGGGAGGTACAATGTCGGGGCGGCGCCACTCTGGAAGTAATCCATCTGCAACTCCATCTCAGCATCCCTGCATCGAGAAACGCGGATCGAGATTCCCTGTCACCGCAAGGTGCTCCACCTTCCGGTCGGTACGTATCCGGCGCCAACAGACCAACCTACCGTACACCGCAGTCGGCGGCCCTGCGGTGACTGCGTCAGCACCGTCGTTACGAGGTCTAGCCCCGCATGTATGGGTACTGGCAGCGACGATGCCTCTTACCTCGGCGAGAGACCAAATCACGTGTTACTAGTTCCACGGCAGCCTGCTTTCTACGTCGGGCTCGGGCCCCTCCTGCACGACGTCAGCCGCACAGCCCTTGTAGCGATCGGCCGCCCGTCCATAGCTGTCGGCATTAAGGATGCCAGATGTCTTCCTGATCTTCTCGAGTGCACTATCACTTATCCACCAAGTCCAATTGTCTGTACCTATGTGCTTCCGGTAGACTTCTTCGGAGAACTCGGGTATGCCTCGAGGGTTGGTGTTGCACGCACGGTCCAGATGTGATACTTCGTGGATGAGTAACCCGGGCAACTCGGCGTTAGGCACCCTGTCGAAGGGGGTGTAAGATCTTATCTCCTTATAGCTGCACGAATCCTGGTTCACCCTAATAGCCTCGCGGGTCAGCTTGCCCGCGGCGTCGTACTGCTCACAACATCCCAGCGGCTGTGGTCCTGTCCCAGGCCAGGTCTTGGCCCAGCCCTGCGGGACGGTCGTGAAACATTCGAAGGTCAGAGGCCCGTTCTTAAGCACATTGAGGATCTTTCGGAAATTGTTGTCGATAAGCTGTTGGCGGGCGTTCTGGCCACGCATGCAACTCTCGACATTTACCGCGAAGAAGGCATCGTAAACCTCGCACTTACACCTCAGAAGCTGGTTCGCCTGGTCCGTTGTCGGTTCCCCGATGTACTTGCCCGATCGGGTATTCGACTTCAGTCCGGGCGCGCCGACCCGTAGCAGATTCTCGATCATCGCAGCGGATTCGCCTAGGGCGCTGCGGATCCGGTTCTCGGTGGCCGCAGAGCAGTTCTTGAAGGCAATATTGGTGGTGATGGTCGCCGAAGCGGTGTGGTCTCGTAAGCTGGCCTGGCCTGCAGCCATACGAAGACCCAAGCCAAGCCCGCCGCTCTCCGTGCCTGTCGGGTCAACATGGTTGGGCGGGGATGACAGTACGTAACCGTACACGTTCAGACCCTCGCGGTAGCCGAGCGGGATTCCGGGGACGCCATACTCAATTCCGTTCGGCTTCTTGCTTGGCCTTGGGCTTTGGGCCTCGCTTCCGCGGCAGGAGCGCTCGTCCCGGCAACGCCTCGAGCTTCTCCGCAAACGACCGGGCGCCCAGCGGCCGGCCCGTCGCCTCGTGCCGGTGCATCGCCTCGGGGAAATCCCCCGCCGTGGAGCCCAGCAGATGGAGAATCGGCGTCAGGCTGGTTTCTCGGGCGGGGCGGGCGACCTGCGGGGTGGTGCCGCCTCCCGGAAGCGCGCGCAAGGGCGGCTGCGTCTCCGGTGCGCCTCCGGGAGCCAACGCCATTGGCCCTGCTGGCCGCGCGGGTGAAGTCCCCGTGGGTCATGGTCATCTTCCCGTGCCGCGGATGCGCCGAGCATGCAGAACATCGGGGCATCGCAGGCATCATCCATCGTAGCGAGGCCGAGGCGATCCCGCAAGGCCGCGCGCGGGCCGATGCGCAGGTGTTCAATCGGCGCCGTTCGGGTGCTGGCGGCCGCCGATCGGGCGGGGCGGCCGGCAGCGGGCAGGTCCGCTGCATCCTCCGCAGCCGGCCCCGCTGCGAGGTGGCGAACGACGGCCATGCCTCG
>CAZXOC010000492.1:0-3505 GCA_964642165.1 uncultured Planctomycetaceae bacterium
GGCACGTTTGCATAGCCGCCTCCTTCCGCGATGAGTAGTGCCGCCAGCCTACGCCGGAGCGCCCCCAGCCGCAACCATCGGCTCGCACCCGCCGACGCCGCCTATGGCGTCCCCACAGTTGTAGACCCCGGGCGCCGCGGGCCCAGCGGCCTGCTCAGGCGGAAACGAACCTCCTGTCGGCGCTTGACAGATCCGATCCGCGCGGTATAGTATACACGCTCAGGCTCGCCCGTGGGAGCGGCGAGGCCTCCAGCATTGCGGTAGGAGCGATCTCGCTCAATCGTCCCTTCCTACCCAGGCCGCCCGGCCAAGTTCCCAGGTGTGTTGGCTGTACAGGATCCCGGCCCTGCGTGTGCGTTCGGCAGGACGCGGGGCATTGCGCCGTCCGTCAGCGCCGATTCAACGCAGATGAGGCCCCGGGCGGGAATCGGGAGATCCCGTCGACCCGTGGAGGCTGAGATTATGGGAGAGATTGGGATGAAGCAGTTCAGCCATTTGTTCGTTGTGGCCGTCGTCCTTGCCGGGGCATCTGTGGTTGGGATGGGGGACACCGTCACGATCGGGGACAGGTCATACCGCCGATGGGAATCCCGGCTGAGCGATGGCACGGCTCCCACCGAAGAGCGCCCCGACGTGTGTATCGGTCCGGACGGGAACCTGGCCGTCACATGGGACTCCGACAGGTCGGTCTGGGCGCGGGGGTTGGCTTCCGACGGCAGCCCGTTGACGGGAGACGTATACGTGTGCGGCGGATCGGAGGCAACCTATCCTTCGGTAGCGTCTCGCCACGACGGGGGGTCCATCGTGGTATGCCAGGCCGACAGATCTGGTTTGAGCCGATGTGGCATGTACGTCCGGGCCATCGAGCCAACAGGGGTGCCGGTGGGAGAACCGTCGCTTGTAAACTCCTACACGGACACGGGGCAGGGCTACCCACGCATCGCAACGAGTTCGACGGGGCAGGCTGTGGTTGTTTGGCATGGGGGCAGCGGGCCGTCGCAAAGATCAGACGTGCATGCAAGAAGATCCGGATGCCTCCGGCAAGACCGTCCGCCGGCTCCGGAACCTCGGCATCGAAGTCGGCCAGTTGAAATCTTGCGCACCTGATGACCTATGAGGTATATGGCGCTGTAGTGCTAGCCTGACCCGTTTTTTCTCATCCGTGAAGGAGCATACCGAATGATGTCAGCAAGAAGTACCGGGCCGGCGCGCACGATCGGCGCGCTGGCGGTGTGTGTGTCTCTGGTCTCGGCCGCGTCGGCGGGTACCTTTGGCAACGGTGCAAATCAGTTTGACATCGACTTCGTGACGATCTCCGGGGCCACGAACCCCACCAGCGGGTACGGCATCGTCAACAACGACTACCGCATCGGCACCTACGAGATCACCAACGACCAGTGGAACAAGTTCAAGGCCGAACTGGGCGTGCCGGTGACAGGCACGCCGTCCTCCGCCTACGACGAAGGGCCGTACTTCACGGACACGAACGTCCTGACGAACAAAGTGAGCTGGTACGAAGCGGCGCAGTTCGTCAACTGGCTCAACACCTCGACGGGCCACCGGGCGGCGTACAAGTTCACGGGCACGCAAGGGAAAAGCGATTACGCCTTTGACACCTGGAGCGCGGCCGAGGCGTCGGGCGGGACGAATCTCTACCGGCACAGGGACGCCTTCTACTACCTGCCGACGGAGGATGAGTGGGTCAAGGCGGCGTACTGGAACGGCACGGGCCTTCAGAGGTACGCGACCAAGCCCGGGGACACGGTGCGCCAGGGCGACGGCGTCAGCGGGACCGGGTGGAACTACTGCGACAATGGCTACGCAACCGATCCGCCCGGCCCGTGGGACGTGGGCAGCGGCAGCGAGGAGTTGAACGGCACGTTCGACATGATGGGCAACGGTTGGGAGTTGATGGAAAGCCCGTACACTGACGTGGCCTATGGAGCCGATTCCGATCGCGGGCTGCGTGGCGGGTCGTACGAGTACTACGTCGGCCGCGTGTCCTCCTCCCGGTACTTCAGCGCCGTCTTCCACGAGAACGACAGTATCGGCTTTCGTGTCGCCTCCGAAGTCCCTGAACCCGCCGGCCTCGGCCTGCTCTCGCTGGGCGGGTTGGCGCTGATCAGGAGAAGGCGTCGCTAGGCACCCTTTCTGCCGTGGCTCTTCTACCCTTTTCCGGGGGCGGCGCACGCCGCCCCCTTCTTTGTTTCTTCGTTCGCCGCCGAAGGCGGCACGCGATTTGAAAATGCAGTTATCCACAGCGGGGAGGTCCGTTGAGGAGAATCGGGGTCAGGCTGGTTTCCCGGCGCAACCGACGCAGGCGGAGCCCATCGAGCTCGAGCGCGTGGGCCAGACGCTGGTCGAGGCCACCCTCACCGTGGAGAAGCTCCGGGAGAACCTGCCGGTAAGGTGGCATGAGCGGAGGAAGGGGTGGGGTTGATCGACGCGGAAGAAGCGAGATTCAACCTCGGTCAATGGCCACAGTCAGCCACAGTTGTCAGCGTCGCCTTCTGCCTCGTCGCAGCCAGTGGCCCTGAACCCCTCGTGAAAGGTGACGACGCCGGCGGGCACGAATTCACCCAGGGGCAAGGTCAGGAACACTTCGGGCGGCACGCCTTCATGGACGAGGGCAGGTATCGTCCGGAATCCGAACCGTCTGTAGTAGTTTGGGTCCCCGACAAGGCAGCAGCCCTGCCCACCCAGTCCCCGGAGCATGGAGAGCCCCTTACGGATCAGCGCACCGCCGATACCTTGCCGCTGGTACTCCGGCAGCACCGAGACCGGGCCGAGACCGTACCAGTCCCGGGTGCCATCCGAGATGGTCACGGGCGAAAACGCGACATGCCCGACCACGTTCCCTTCGATTTCGGCAACCAGCGAAAGCGCCAGCGCATCGGCGCCCCGAAGCGCTTCGATGATGAACGGCTCGGTCTGCTTGCTTACCGCCACCGTTCGGAACGCCGCTGCGGTGAGATCCGCTATGGCCTCGATATCGGCGGCCGTTTCGCGTCGGATGGTTGCTTGAGATTGCATTTCCAGCCTCGCCCTTCCTCGGACAACGAGTAGCGTCACAAATGACCTCTTCGGCCACAACACATGTGTCGAGCGGAATCGTAGCTCCGCTTTCGCTCCGCGCCAATCGCTCTCTGTATGGGGCGGCGGCCACCGGAAGTGGATCGCCTGGCCAGCCATGCTCAACAAGCCGGAGACTGAGACGGGCGGCGGAAGACAGCTCATCCTGTCTGGCACCGGTGCCGCCGCCCGCATCGCGGTTCGCCATCACCCGCGCCGACGCCTCCGAAGCCGTACCAAGCGGTGCCAGAGCCCCGCCGCGGGGCGCTCATGTTGAGCTGGCTCGCCTCGACGGCGAGCTCAAGACCATCGACCAGGCCCTCCCGGAGCCCCAGGCGCAGCCGGCACGTGCAGAGCCCATCGAACTGGACCGGGTACGCCAGGCCTTGCGGAGGATCGACCCGCTGTGGGATGTGCTGTTTCCGGCCGAGCG
>CAZXOC010000493.1:0-3485 GCA_964642165.1 uncultured Planctomycetaceae bacterium
TGAAAAGTGTCGCGCACTGTCGCGCTCGCGGGCGGGGCGGTTCCCCGACCCAGCGAGGGGCTCGGCGCGGGAAGCGGGGCCCGCCGGCATGGAAACGCTGGCGGGATGTCGCTAACCTTAGGGGCATGTCGTCTGTCTTTCGCCTGGAGCGAAGCGAATCGAGAGCCGATCACGAAGAAGGGATCGGCAGGCACCAAGGTAAAAGGAGAACAGCGATGCAGACCTCAAGGACCTCACCGGCACTGGCGATGCTCGCCGCCGCGGGTCTGCTGCTCGCGGCGCCCCACGCGGCCGAGGCGGGCGGGCTGCTTGACATCATCCTCGGCCGCGGCCGGCGGCCGGCGCCCACACCGACCATCGTCACACTCCGGGACGGTCAGGCGGTCGGCGCGCTCGCCGGGCGGTCCGGGAGCGTCCGGTACTTCCGCATCCAGGTCGCGCCGGGCCGGCAGCGCCTCACGATCGAAACGGCCGGCGGGCGAGGCGACGCCGACCTGTACGTCCAGCACAACGCCCAGCCGACGTCCACCAACTACCTCAAGCGCAGTGCCTCCAACACGAGCGCGGAGCGGATCGTCATCCCGCAGCCCACGGCCGGGTGGTGGTATGTAATGGTCAAGGGCTTCAACGACTACGCCGGCGTTTCGCTGGTGGCGCGGACGTTGCCGGGCGCGGGCGTGCAGCCGCCGGTGGTGGTTCCCGGCCGCCCGGGGCAGGCCACCGCGCTGCGGCTGAACGAGGCGGTGGCGAACCTCGCGGGGCGCAGCGGCTCGCGGCGGTACTTCGAGCTGCACGTTCCGCCGGGCACGGTGGCGCTGAGCGTCACGACGGCCGGCGGCGCGGGCGACAGCGACCTGTACCTCTCTCGCGGCAGCCTGCCCGAGCCGAAGAGCTACCAGTACGTCTCCAACGGCACCGACACGAACGAGACCATCACCATTCGCCAGCCGGCGCCGGGCAAGTGGTACGCACTCATCTACGGCTACGGGCGGTTCGCGGGCGTGACGGTGAGGAATCTCTGGAAGGGCGGCCGGCCCGTTCCGCGGCCGCATCCGCCTCGCCCGCCGCAACCCGCGCGGCGATGGATCCGGCTGGCCGAGCCGGCGACGGGCGCGCGGCTGACGGCGGGGCAGTCCTACTGGGTCCGCTGGTCCACGTCGGGCCACACGCGGCGGGTGCAGGTGCTCCAGTCGTTCAACGACGGGCGAACGTGGCAGCAGATCGCCCGCACGGCGCTGGCCAGCACGGGTCGGCTGGCGTGGACCGTGCCGCTGGGCCGCGGGCCGGTAGCCGCCGCGACCGTTCGCCTCCGCGTCGTGGACGCGGACAACCCGGCGATCTTCGGCGAGACCGGGCGGATGATGATCGTCCGCGGTCCGATCCGCCCGAGGCCCGGCCCCGGCCCGATTCGCCCGGGCCCCGGGCAGCCGCTCCGCAGAGACATCCACGAGCCGAACAACAGCGCCTCCCGGGCGTCCGGGATCGTGGTGAACATGCCGCAGACGCACTGGATCCACCCCGAGAAGGACGAGGACTGGCTGATCTTCGTGCCGCCGGCGCTCGGCGTGTACCGGATCGCCTTCGACGACGTGACGGTGGAGCTGAAGGCCCGCGTCTACGCCGCCAAGACCGGCAGCAAGGACGACGTCAAGCTGAAGACCTTCACCGTCAAGAAGAAGGGCGCCGCCTTCGACGCCAACGTCGGACCGAAAACGCGCCACCTGAAGATCCAGGTCCAGCCGGACGACGATGACGACACCGGCCGGTATCGCGTCACGATCCAGCGCGTCGGGCCTCCGGTTCTTCCGAAGGCCCCGCGCCGACCGGCCCGCAGATAGCGACACGCCCTCCTCGGAACCTTGGTGCCTCCCTTGTTCCGTCGGCCCGGTCACTTCGGTGGCCGGGCCGAGGGCGCTTCGGCGCCGGCCGGCGCCTACGACTCCAGCTCCACCTGATCGACCTCGTCGGTGATCTGCCGGAGCTCGTCGTCGCTGAGCTGGAGGTCGGCGGCGCGGGCGTTCTCCTCGACCTGCTCGGGGCTGCGGGCGCCGACGAGGGCGGCCGTCACGCCCGGCTGGCGAATCGTCCAGGCGATCACGAGCTGGGCCAGCGTGGCGTCGTGGGCCTCGGCGACGGGGCGGAGGCGGTCGAGGAAAGCCAGCACCCGCTTGCGGTTGTCGGGCGTGAAGCGGCGATCGCGCGTGCGGCCGTCCCGCTCGTGGAACGTGCGGTCCATCGTGACCTTGCCCGTCAGCAGCCCCCGCTGGAGCGGGCTGTAGACGACCACGCCGATGTCGTGCTCGCGGCAGTAGGGCAGGACGTCGTTCTCGGCGTCGCGGCGCAGCATGCTGTAGGGCGGCTGGTCGGAGGCGATCGGCACGGAGGCGTCGGCCTGCTCGATGTCCTCGACGGTGAAGTTGCTCACGCCGGCGGCGCGGATCTTGCCGTCCTTGAGCAGCTTGTCCATCGCCGCCATCGTCTCCTCGACCGGCGTGGTGGGGTCGCGCCAGTGGCACTGGTAGAGGTCGATGTGCTCCGTGCCCAGCCGGCGGAGGCTCTGCTCGCACTCCCGGATGACCGCGTCCCTTCGGGCGTTGCGGTAGATGCGCACCGGGCGGCCTTCGCGGTCCGGGCCCTCGAAGGAGAACTCCCCTTCCTCGCGCGACCAGTTCAGGCCGTACTTGGTGAAGATCAGCACGCGGTCGCGCCCGACGTCGGCGACGGCGCGCCCGACGATCTCCTCGCTGTGGCCCGTGCCGTAGATCGCCGCGGTGTCGATCGCGGTCACGCCGACGTCCACGGCCCTCCTGATCGCCGCGAGGGCCAGCTCGTCGTCGGACGGCCCCCACATCCAGCCGCCGATGGCCCACGCGCCGAACGTGACGACCGGCACCTCCAGGTCGCTGCGCCCCAACTGGCGATAGATCATCCTGGACTCTCGCTGACGTGGATCGGCAGGCATGCCGCCACGCGACCGTCGGAGGATAGGGAACGCGCGGACACGCCGCAAGGGCCGCCCGGGCCAGCCGGCGGCGTGCCTCGGCCGCGCACAGGGCCAATGCTCCCCAACGGTGGGGGTGGGATTCGAACCCACGGTACCCTCTCGGGCACAGCGGTTTTCAAGACCGCCTCCTTCGGCCACTCGGACACCCCACCAGTGTCTTCGGTTCCCTTGCATTCTCGGGGATTTGTGCTGTCTTGGCAAGTGCTTACGCTGTGAATCCGCTTTCCTTCTGTCAGCCCACCGGCGCCCACCGGCGCCGCCTGCAATCCACCGTCTGGCGCCAAGCGCGGCGCCAGGACACTTGCGCCCGCTGGCCCGTCGGCCGGGTCGTGGGCCAGGATGTCCTGGTCGTCCTGATGCACGTGGCCGAGGGCCAGACCGTAGAGGTGCCGGCGGAGCAGGAGGGCCCCGGCGTTGTCGGAAACCCGCGAATCGGCTTGACGGAGCTTGACGGATCGGTTAAACGTGGGCTCGAAGAGCC
>CAZXOC010000494.1:0-3481 GCA_964642165.1 uncultured Planctomycetaceae bacterium
GCCCAAGCCCAAGCAGACCGGCTACGTCCACCCCTTCGACGAGCCCAAGTGGTAGGAAAGGTGCGACAAACTGGCCACGAAGCAATCCGAGGGCCCGCCGCCCCCGGCGATGCCGCCGCAGAGGCCCACGGCTAGTCCTCGATGGCGATGGCCTCCACGGGGCAGGCGTCGGCTGCCTCGCGGCAGGTCTCCTCCTGGTCGGCCGGGACGGGATCGGCTTTCACCTTCGCCAGGCCGTCCACCAGCTCGAAGACCTCGGGGCACGTCTCTTCGCACAGCCCACACCCGGTGCAGGTGTCCTCATCGACGATCGCTTTCATGCTGCCTTTCCTCTCGGTCTGTGCTCCGCCCGGGGCAGGGGCGGGGCTGCCTTCGGTCGCGACTCTCCACGGGCGCCGGGCGGGGGAGGCCGGCGCCCTGCCAAAGGGGACATCCACGGGCAGGGGGGTGTCAAGCCCGTAGCGGGCCTTTTCGGGCGCTTTCGCGTGAATGGTCCGGCCCGCCGGCCGGTCAGAACTCCGGGCGGCCCGTGCGGCGGAAGGCGTCCATGACGTGGAGGCTCTCGGCGGCGTAGCGCCGGGCGCGGGCCGGGTCGTCGCGGCGGCTGCTCATCGAGATCACGATGTACTTCTGGTGCTCGTAGAGCAGGTAGAACATTCGCCGGACGGCGGCGTCGCCGGCGCGGGTCTCGACGGTCCGCCCGTAGCCGGCCCAGAACGCCGGGCGCGTCACGCCGCAGTACTCCGCGATGGCCAGGTCCCACTCGACGTCGCCCCAGCAGGCGCGGTCGAAGTCGATCACGCCGGTGACCTCGCCGTCGGGGCGCACCAGCAGGTTCGTCACCCACAGGTCGCCGTGCAGCAGGCGCGACGTGCCGCCGTGCTCGAAGGCGTCGAGGTGCTCGGCCAGCAGCTCCGTCGCCGCGTCGGCCGTCGCGCGGTCGTAGACGCCGCAGGCGACGACGTCGTCGAGCTCCTTGCGGTACATCGCGGCGAAGGCGTCGCGCCAAGTCGCCTGCGGCTCCATGCAGCAATGCTCGCCGAGGTAGCCGAAGTGGTTGTCGGGATCGGTGAGCGTGTGGACCTCGGCGACGTGGCGCCCCCACTGGCGGAAGGCCCGCTCCTGCGCCGCGGCGGAGAGGCTCGCGCGGCTGAGCGGCTCGCCGTCGAACAGCGGCATGAGGAGGTAGTCGCGGCCGACGAGCCGCCGCGAGAAGTCGTGGGCGACGATCGGGGGGACGGGCACGGACGTTTCGGCCAGCAGGCGGGCGTGGATGGCGGGCTCCTGGCGCATCATGCGGCGCTCGTAGAAGAGCTGGAGGACCGAGTCCGGCGGGGCGACGCGGAGGACGAATCGCCCGGCCTCGCCGGTGACGTGGAACGTCTCGGAGAACTTCCCGGCCCCGAACGGCCGGCATCGCCACGCGCCGTCGCCGAGCTGCGCCGCGACCAGCTCCCGCGCCTCGGAGTCCGTCAGTGCCATGGGGCGATCCCGCCGTGCCCGGCCCCGCGCGGGCCTACCGCCGCCCGCCGGCGGCCAGCAGGGCGGCCAGGGGCGAATCGTCCACCTCCAGCGGCAGGTCCACGCGCCCGCCGCGGCGGCTGGACTCGTACGTCGCGAAGATCACCTCGGTGGTCCGCAGGGCCTTGCGGGCGGACAGCTCGGGCTCGCGCCCGGTCTTCAGGGCGTCGACGAGGTCCCTCACGGCGGCGGCGAAGAGCTCCGGGCCGTGCAGGGCCGGTTCGGCCTCCAGCACCTGCCAGCCGTCGTGCCCCGCGGCCAGGATGCGCAGCCCCCCCTGGCGGGCGTGGCCGAGCTCCAGGACGCCGTCCGTGCCGACCAGGCGGAACTCGACGTTCCGCGGCGCCTTCTCGCCCGTGCACATCAGCCCGTACACGCCGTTGGCGAAGCGGACCAGCGCCAGCCCCTGGCCCTCGAGCGGCGCGCCGAAGACGCTGCCCGAGCCGCGCAGGTCGAGCTGCCCGAGGACCCACTCGGCCGGGGATTCGCCGTTGAAGAAGAACGTCATGTCGAACCAGTGCGTGCCCCAGTCGAAGAGGTTGCCCGTGTACGCCTCGATGCGGAGCAGCTCCCCGATCGCGCCGTCGGCGGCGAGGTCGCGGACCCGGCGGAACACCTCGCCGAACCGCCGCTGGTGGTTCAACGTCAACTGCACGCCGCGGTCCGCGCAGGCCTGCGCCATCCGCCGCGCCTCGCCCCACGTGAGGGCCATCGGCTTCTCGCAGTGCACCGCGCGGACGCCCGCCCGGGCACAGGCGATGGTGATGGGCGCGTGGACGGCCGGCCAGGTGCAGACCGACACGATGTCGGGCTTCTCCTGGCGGAGCATCTCGCGGTAGTCGGTGTAGATGCGTTCCCGGCCGCTGCCGTGCTCGGCGCGGAAGGCCTTCGCCCGCGCCGCCACGAGGTCGCAGAAGGCGACCATCCGCACGTCCTTCGCCGTCTTGTAGGCCGCGGCGTGGTGGTGCGAGATGCCGCAGCCCGTCCGCCGCTTGTCCTTGCCCTTCCTCCCGCAGCCGATGATCGCCACGCGCAGCTTCGCCATGGTCCGTCTCCTTCGTTCGCGCCGTCCGCCGCAGCGCGCCGGCGAGGCCGGCATCATACCAGAACGCCCCCTCCCCGCCACGCCTCGGCGCGCGGCGGGCGATTCGTTGGACAGCCGCGCCGCCCGGACGGTATCCTCCCCGCCGACGAGCGACCCGCCCGGGCGGCGGGCGCCGAGAGGAGCCGCTTCCATGAAGTTCGCGTTTCGCACGGGCAGCTTCGGCGAGCAGGACATCGCCGAGACGCTGCGGCAGATCACCGACTGCGGCTACGACGGCGTGGAGCTGTGCCTCGAGCCGTCGGCCCTGCGCCCGGGGACGATCACACCCGCCCGGGCCGAGGAGATCCGCCGGGCCGCCGACTCGCTCGGCCTGGCCATCGGCTCGGCGAGCTTCCACGCCGACGGCGACGATCCGGCCGCGCGCGAGCGCGGGGCGTTCGGCGCGGTGGACGTGGCGGCCTGGCTCGGCACGGACGTGCTGGTGGTCAACGCCGAGCGCGCCGAGGCCGACGACGCGGCGCGGCAGCGGCAGTTCGCCGCGCTCGTCGAGCGGATGAAGCGCCTCTGCGGGCTCGCCGAGCCGAGGGGCATCCGCGTCGCCGTCGAGCCCGAGCCGCTGCTGGCCGTGGCGGACACCGACGACATGCTGCGGCTCATCGACGCCGTCGCCTCGCCCGCCCTGGGCGTGAACCTGGACATCGGCCACGCCGAGGTCACCGAGGGCGACGTGCCCGGCACGATCGGGCGCCTGGGCGAGCGGATCGTCCACACGCACCTCGAGGACATCGCCGGGCGCGTCCACAAGCACCTGATCCCCGGCGAGGGGGACATCGACTTCCCGGCCGTCTTCGCCGCCTTCGAGCGCGTCGGCTACCGCCGCATGCACACGATCGACCTGTTCGCCCTGGGCGACCG
>CAZXOC010000495.1:0-3475 GCA_964642165.1 uncultured Planctomycetaceae bacterium
GGAGAACGGAGATTTCGGCCCCCTGCGGACCGGTTGCGAGACCCCGCGGGGGCCCGCCTGCCGCCGGCCCCGC
Source organism: uncultured Planctomycetaceae bacterium (assembly GCA_964642165.1). GTDB lineage: Bacteria > Planctomycetota > Phycisphaerae > SM23-33 > SM23-33 > CAYRVX01. Next base: position 74 of record CAZXOC010000495.1, read on the forward strand.
TGGCCCGGGGGCGTGTCCGGTCCCGTCTTGTTGAGGTGTCTCCCACCTACTCCCACGGCTGCAGGAGCACCTTGCCGCATTCGCCGGTGAGCTGGAGCTCCCAGGCGTCCCGCACGCGGGCGAGGGGGAAGGTGTGCGTGATCTGCCGGTCGAGCAACTCGCCGCACGCGCGGATCATCCGCATCATGAGCGGCGCGTCGCACAGGTTCCAGTGCCACACGCCGTGCAGCGTGATGCCCTTGCGGATCATGTCGCGGCTGACGCCGATGGTCAGGTCGCCGGCCTGGCCGACGAAGGCGACGTCCCCGCGGCGCCGGACGGCGTCGATCAGCAGGCGTTGGGCCTCCGGCGCGCCGGCGCAGTCGACGGCCTTGTCCGCGCCCAGGCCGTCCGTCAGGTCCAGCACCTGCTGGACGGCGCTGTCGTCGGCCGGGTCGAGGGCGGCTGCGGCGCCCAGCTCCCGCGCGAGCTTCGCGCGGTAGGGGTGGCCCTCTACGGCGATGACCCGCGCCCCGCGGAAGACGGCGTTGACGACCGCGCCGAGCCCGACGGGCCCCATGCCGGTGATCAGCACCGTGTCGAACGCGCCCACGCCCATCCGCTGCATCGCGCTGAACGCCGGGCCCAGCCCGCAGCACGCCATCGACGCGTGCTCGTACGACATGCCCTCGGGGATCGGCAGCAGCAGCCAGTCCTGCTTGACGACGTACTGCGCGAAGGTGGCCGTGCCCGTCTCGCCGCCGCAGATTGCGTGCGGGTCGACGCACTGCTGGCAGTGGATGTAGTCGCCCGCCAGGCACAGGGCGCAGCGCCCGCAGGGGTACTGCGGCATCACGACCACCCGGTCGCCGACCTTCACCTTGCCGGGCTGGGCGACCTCGACGACCTCGCCGGCGGCCTCGTGCCCCAGGCCGTGCGTCTCGTGGCCGCGGCGGTAGGCCTTGTACTCCGTGCACATGGGCGCGACGTGGATCTTGACGAGGGCGAAGTCCTCGGCCGGCTTGGGGTCCGGCACGTCGATCAGCTCCGCCTGGCGCTTGCCCGTGATCGCGGCGACTTTCATGCGGCTGCCTCTCTATCTGGTTCGCAAAGGGAGGTGAGATTGTGGCGAATGGGCCGGCGAAGCACAACACGCGGGGATAGTTTTCCCGGGGGCCGCCCTGGCGGGAGCAGAGAGATGGCCCTGGCCCGCTTCATCGCGGTTCCGCCCGCCGCTGACCCCCGCCGACGGCCCGCGCGCCCGCGCGAAGGCGTGGGTCAGGGCCTGGCCCGACCGCTGACGTGCCGCCCGCGAAGTCGCGCTCGCCGCCGCAATATGCGGGCGTCCTGTGGGGTCGATACGCCTGTCGTGCTGCTTGAAGAAGGCCCTCGTTTCGCGTAAAGGATGCGCAGGCCGCTGGTCTACATCGATCCGTTGGAGTAGGGCCATGATCCTCCACGTTGTCGAAGCGACGTACGAGAGAGACTACGTCATCCGCCTCAAGTTCAACGACGGCGCAGAGGGTTTCGTTGATCTTGCGGACGAGCTCCATGGCGAGATGTTCGCCCCGCTGAGGGACGTGGAGAAGTTCAGGGCGTTCACCGTCGATCCCGAGCTCAACACCGTCGTGTGGCCAAACGGAGCGGACCTCGCTCCCGAGTTCCTGCGCGACCACCTGCTCGTGCCGATCCAACCGGAGGGCCAGCCGGGCGAGGAGTAGCCGCGCCGCGACCACTTCCCGACACCGGCCTGTCTTGGCGCCGTCTCCATGCCCCGGATGGCTTCGGACGCCGCGTGGCCCGCTCGCTTACGGGGCGGCCCTCCAGACCTCGATGCCGGAGAAGTTCGCCGCGCCGCCGCGGGAGGTCAGCTCGATCGAGCCGTCCCGGACCGTCACCGTCCACGGGCCGAGCCGCTGCCAGTCGCCGCCCGTGCCGCTGTAGTAGTCCCGCTCGACTCGCTTGCCCTCGAGCGAGATGCTGAACGTCTCGGGGTTGTTGTCCTCCCAGACGTAGGCGTAGACGGCGTACGCTCCGGCCGGGACGCTCGTCAGGCGGATCCGCACTTGCCGGCTCCAGCGGAAGGCGTGGATCATCCTCGCCCGCGCGGCGTCGGTCGGCGGGCGGAGCGCCACGTTCGGACTGTTCACCGCGCGGTCCTTGCAGGCGAAGTTCGCGGCGTCGTCGCCGTTCCACTTGTGGCCGTCGATCTCGACGGCGGGGCCGTTCAGGTTGACGCCGCGGTAGAAGGCCCACCGGCCCGTCGGCGGGCCGGCGAGCTTCGTGACGGGCTTCATGTCCGCGCCCGCGCCGGGCGGGGGCTCGACGGCCTTGCCGGAGACGCTCACGACGACGCGCCGGTAGGCGGTCAGCGGCGGCTTGCCGTCGTCGGTGACCTCGAGGATGACGTGGACGGTGCGGCCGGAGGCGTCGCGCGGCACGCGGAGCGCGGCGTCGGCGGCCGTCGCGCCCGCGATGGGGGCGCTGCCCCAGTAGCTGCCCGCCTCGCGGTAGACCCACCACCGGTGCGAGAGCGTGTCGCCGTCGGGGTCGGACGAGCCGGCGGCGCTGAGCTTGACCTCGGCGCCGGGGTCGGCCGGGACCTTCAGGACCTTCACGCTCCTGTCGCCGTTGCAGACGGCGGCCGGGGCGTGGTTGGCCTGGTCGTAGGGCTTGACGCACCAGTCCATGCGGGCCTCGAAGGCGTTCTGGTACGCCCGGCGCCAGCGGTGGATGGTGTAGTGGGGGTTGGCCCGCCCGCGCTGCCTGTCCGCGGCGGGGACGTACTCGGCGCCCTGGCCGCTGGGGCGGAAGCGCCCTCCCCAGTTGCCCCACTCCGGGTGCTCCGGGTCGCTGAGCCCGTCGGGCAGCACGTAGAAGAACGACGGCGTGTCGCCCTCCTTGACGCCGGTCTTGCCGGACGCCCGCGCCGGATAGAGCGGCCCGAGCGCCCCGTGGGCAGTGCGGACGTGCTTCTCGAGCCACTCGGGGGAGACGATCGCCTGGTCGCCGCCGGCCCAGATGCCGCGGAACAGCCCGCGCGAGAAGATCCAGAACACGTCGGGATGATTCTGCTTGACCCACCCGGCGGTGCGGTCCTGGTCGGCGATGGAGTGCACGCGGATCTTCCGCTTGAAGGCCGCCAGCTCCTTCGCCGGTCGCGTCCGCTGGACCTTCCAGATGGCCTGGGCGAGTTCGCGCGGCCCGCCCCAGATCGAGAACCACACCGGGCGCGGGTCGGGGCGGTCCAGCACGCGGATGATCCACTCGGACGCCTCGGAGTCCATGCCCGGGCCGACCTTGTGCGGGTCGCCGTTGTGCCCGTCCTTGACGAGCCCCATCAGGCGGTCGCGCGACGGGTAGTCGCGGCGGTGCTTGCGGAGGTTGGCGACGACCTTGCCGTAGGCCTCGACGCGCTCGCGG
>CAZXOC010000496.1:0-65 GCA_964642165.1 uncultured Planctomycetaceae bacterium
CCACGAAGATCACAAAGCAATTCCGTCTTTTCCCCCGCACTCCTGATCTCCGTGGTCTCCGTGGG
>CAZXOC010000496.1:165-3460 GCA_964642165.1 uncultured Planctomycetaceae bacterium
CTTTGTGGGCTTCGTGAACTCTTGCGCGGCGAAGTCTTGTGCTGCGGCGAACGGCGCGAAACCACGGGAACCACAAAGACCACGAAGCTCACGAAGATCACAAAGCAATTCCGTCTTTGTCCCCGCACTCCTGATCTCCGTGGTCTCCGTGGGCTTTGTGGGCTTCGTGAACTCTTGCGCGGCGAAGTCTTGTGCTGCGGCGAACGGCAAGACGTCGCCTCAGACCCGCCCCGCCCGGAAGACGCCCGACGGCCTGCTCGTCCACACGATCGAATCGCCCTACCAGTCGGGCCAGAGGACGCTCCGCGTGCTCCTGCCGCGGCGCATGGACCCGGGCCGGCGGTACCGCGTCGTCTACGTCCTGCCCGTCGAGGCGCGCGACGGGCGGCGCTACGGCGACGGGCTGGCGGAGATCCGCAAGCTCGGCCTGCACGACAAGCACGGGCTGATCTGCGTCTACCCGACCTTCTCGCAGACCCCGTGGTACGCCGACCACCCCACCGACCCCAACGTCCGCCAGGAGAGCCATCTGCTGAAGGCCGTCCTGCCGCTCGTGGAGGCCCGCTACCCCGCGCTGGCCGAGCCGCGCGGGCGTCTGCTGCTGGGCTTCAGCAAGTCCGGCTGGGGCGCGTGGAGCCTGCTGCTGCGCCACCCGGAGGTCTTCGGCAAGGCCGCCGCGTGGGACGCCCCCCTGACGAAGGACCGACCCGACCAGTATGGCATGCGCGCGATCTTCGCCACGCGCGAGAACTTCCTGCACTACCACGTGCCGAGCCTGCTGGAGCGCGTCGGCCCGCGGCTGGGCCCGCGCCCGCGGCTGGCGCTGCTGGGCTACGGCGGTTTCCGCGAGCACCACGTGGCGACGCACGCGAGCCTGCTGGCCCGCAAGGTCCCCCACCTCTACCGCGACGGCCCGAAGCGCCGCCACCACTGGGCCGGCGGCTGGGTCGAACAGGCCGTGACGTTCCTGGCCGCACGCGCCGATGGCGGAACCGCGAAACCTCCGCGCCCCTCGCGACAATCCCCTACGGAGCGCCGCCCTCGCTCCGGGAACTGAGTCGCCATGAAGTATGCGATGGCCTTCGGATGGCTGTTGTCAGCCGCGGTGCCCGCAAGCACGGGCGAGACGGGAGCCCAGATCCCCGACGTCCGTTCGCTGGACGAGCTGCGCCGGCTTCGACCGGCTCTCGTGCGGGACGGGTGGGAGGTCCGCCTCGCCCTCGCCGACCCGGGCCAGGACGCCGGGCCGTGGAAGCTGCTCTACTGCCACGCCACGTACCTCGGCGCGCCGGACGGCCGGTGGCGCCCGCTGCCGACGCCCGAACGCATCGCCGCCGGCGCGCGGCTGCTCGGGCCAGTCAGCTACGCCCTGGAGCCGGCCGGCGCCCGAACGACGCGACTGGCCTGCCCCCCTGCCCGGACGGCCGGCCCCCGCCAGGAGAAGGACGTCGAGCGCCTCTACGCCGCCGCGATCCCCGCGCCCTTCCAGGGCGACTGGCGGCTCACCGTCTGGTCGCCGAAGCCGCAGTGCATCGGCGAGCGCGTCTTCAAGGTCGCGGCCGACCGGACGTGCGCGTGGCGGGTCTTCGCGACGCGCCCCGATCGCGGCAACGCCATCGTCGAGACGACCCCCCGCCCCGCCATGCCGTGCTACGCGGACGCCGCGCCGATCTGGCGCCGTCGCGGGGACGAGCAGACGGCGCGGCACAAGCCCCGGCCGGGCCGGTTCGGCTTCCTGCCCGGGCGCCTGCCGCCCTGGCCTCAGTACGAGGACCGCTACTACGGGGGCAAGCTCCGCGCCGTCAAGCTGGGCGAGGTCCCCTACCCGCTGGAGCTGTCCCTCAAGGACGGCTGGTTCGTCGTCCGGTCGCACGTCCCGATGATCGACTGGCCGGAGGACGTGCTGCTGGCCCGCTGGTGGGTGGACGGCAAGCTCCGCCGGATGCGCCCGCCGCGCCGCGCCGCGGTGGTCCGCAAGGAGCGGGCACGACTGGTCCGCTACGCCCGGGAGGTGAAGGTCGCCTTCGCCCTGCCGCGCGACCTGGGCAAGCTCCGGGTCGGCCGCAAGGTCACCGTCCAGGTGATGTACGCCGAGAGCGAGTACGAACCGCTCTGTCCCATCCCGCCATTGCTCATGCGCGCCGCTCTCGCCCGCGGGCCGGCCTGCCCACCCCTCCTCAGCAACAAGCTGACCTTCGCCCTCACGAAGCAGATGCTCCCGCGCGTCGGCGCAAGCCCGGCCAGCTCAACGCACCGCATCCGATACAATCACCGCAACTGCCCTGCGATCCCGATGTGCGTCGGGACGGAGAGAAACGCTATCCAGGAAGTGTCGGCTGGAATCCGTTTCCGTGATAGTTGAGGAGAGCACGATATGACGACCCAAGCCGTTAGAGCGATGGCCTGTGTTGTGACCGTCCCGTTGCTGACCTGCTTCGCGGTCGCCGGGGATATCCAGGTCAAAGACGGGGAGAAGATCGCCTTTCTGGGCGATTCGATCACGGCCGGCGGCAACGCGCCGCTGGGGTACGTGGGCATGGTCATCAGCGGCCTGGAGGCCAACGGCGTGAAGGCCACCAAGATCCCCGCGGGGGTCAGCGGCCACAAGTCAAACCAGATGCTCGCTCGACTCCAGCGCGACGTCATCGACAAGAAGCCCGACTGGATGACGCTGAGTTGCGGCGTTAACGACGTGTGGCACGGGACGCGGGGCGTCAAGCTCGAGGACTACAAGACCAACATCACCGAGATCGTCACTCGCGCCAAGAAGGCGGGCATCAAGGTGACGATCCTGACCTCGACGATGATCTCCGAGGACGCCAAGGCGAGCAACAACGTCAAGCTCGCGGCCTACAACGCATTCCTGGTCGAGTTGGCCAAATCTGAGGGCTGCCTCCTGGCCGACCTGAATGCGGACATGCAGGAGGCCATCGCGGCGGCCGTCAAGGCGGACGCCAAGCCGGGCAGGATCCTGACGCGCGACGGCGTTCACATGAACCCGTTTGGCAATGCGATGATGGCCACGGGTATCCTCCGCGCGTTCGGCTTGGACGACCAGCAGATCGCCAAGGCCAACGCGCGCTGGGACCTGGCCGACTACACCTGGCGAATGACGGTCAATATCAAGATGTCCTTCGGGCAGTACAAACGCTACATGAAGATCCCCGACGCCGAGCGGAAAGCACTCCTTGCCGACGCCAAGGCGAAGTACAGGTCGATGATCACGGACGGGATCAAGGCGGATTGTGGGGTCAGCCCTTAAAAGATTAATTAGCGAACGCGGGGCCTGCTATTC
>CAZXOC010000497.1:0-3446 GCA_964642165.1 uncultured Planctomycetaceae bacterium
TGAACTGCGTGTCCGCCGCCTCGACGTTGTGCCCGAAGACCAGCCGCGGCACGGGACCGAGGACCTTCCGCGGGTCCACCGCGATCGCCGCGCCCCCGCGCGCCTCGCCGGCGGGCGAAGTGGACCCCACGCACCATGCCGCGATCGAAATCACTATCCATCTGCATACGAACATTTAGGCTCCTCCATCACGGGGAGATGCTACCCGGAATCGCGCCGCCGCGGAAGCGCGGGGCCGGCCGGGAACTACCACGCCACGGTGATCCGGAACCGCTTGGGGTGCCCCTTGAGCCCGGCCGTGTCCTTCGCCAGCCCCGAGGCGATCGCCTTCTCCAGGTGGGCCTTGACCCACGCGTCGCGCTTCGGCTGGTTCGTGCGGTCCTCCGAGGTCAGGAGCTTGAACTCCAGGCCGCTGGGCAGCTCGAGGAGCCCCTTCTTGCGAAGGACGCTTCCGCCCTGCTTGCGGATGAATTGCCCGACCAGCTCCCGCAGCGCCCGGTCCTCGGCGAGGGTGTAGCCCGGGTCGACGTGCTTGTAGATATAGAGGATCGCGTTGCGCTCGATGTCGCGTTTCGGGACCTCCGTCGGGAGGCGGAAGCTCGGCCACTGGGCGGGGTCGGCCAGGATGTGCGACAGCAGCAGCGACCCGATGGCGTGCGCCGCCCGCGTGTGGGGGTCGTCCACGTCGTTCCATCTCAGCTCGAACGTGCGGATGAAGAGCGTGGCTTTGCGGCCCTGCGGGCTGCAGTGGTACAGCGCCGTCATGTCGGCGTAGAACTCCTGGAGCGATTCCAGCAGCAAATGGTAGTTCTGGTACAGGGCGATGATCTGCGAGGCGGGGAGACACTCCGTCACGTAGTTGTGCCCCAGCTCGTGCCAGACGGTGCACTCGGCGTGGTCGCCGTCGGTGAGGCGGTGCGACTTCTCGTAGCGGTCCTCGCGGAGCTTGGTGCTGTCGACCATGTGCGGCTGCCAGCTCACGACGACCCGGAAGCGCCCCGTTCGTTCGTCGATGCCGATGGACATCTGGAGCCCGGTGATGCCCATGGGCATGTAATTGGCCGTAAACGCCTTGCCCCAGATCCTGGCCGTGAAGGAGATGTTCTTGCTGGAGCGGGTGTACTTCCACCACGACGGGCGGTAGTCCCGGCTGGCCCGGCGCATGTAGGTGATGTCCGCCGCCTGCGCGGTCGTCAGGTGCGCCCGGTGCTTGCCCAGGTGCTTGAGCGAGGCGTCGAACTCCGGCCAGTCGCTGTGGAGGTACTGGTCCACGAGCTGCTCGAAGTAGCCCTGCGCGGCGACCTTCGGGTCCGCGCCGGGCGCCGCGAGCTGCGCCCCCGCCGGCAGGATCGCCCCGAGGAGAATCGCCCCCGCTCCCACCACAACCGCCGTCCAGGTCGTCCGCGTCATGATCAGCTCCCTCGGTTCCCGCGCAGGCGCGGCCGGTCCGGCGAAGCGTCCGCCGGGGTCGGGCCCGCGCGGCCGTCACTGGTCGAAGAAGTGCTCGTCCCAGACCTTCTGGCCCCGTTTGGCGGCCTCGGTCTTGGGGTACTTGCGCAGCAGCTCCCGCAGCTTGGCCTTCGCCATCGACTTGAGGTTGTTCGCGAGGTAGTTCTCGGCGACCTGGAGGAGGCGGTCGGCCTTCTCCTCATCGGCGCCGGCCGCGGGCTTCGGCGCGGGCTTCGGCGGCTTGGCCGCCATGCGTTCGAGCAGGCCCTTGGCCTCGGCGGCCTGGGGGCTCCTGGGGAACCGGGCCACCAGCATCTGCAGGTTCGTCTTGGCGTTGGCGGTCTTGTGGGCGGCGATGGCCGCCCGCGCCTCGCGCAGCAGGCGCGCCGCCTCCGGCTGCGGGGCGCCCGGCGCGACCCCGGGGGCGGGCAGGGCCTGCGCCACGCCGTGGTCGCCCGTCACGAACACCGCGACGAAGCCGTCCGTCCATCCCCCGGCCAGCGACTTCTGGATCGGGCGATGGACCCGCAGCGGCAGCTCCGGGTTGTCCCGCCCGGTCTTGACGCAGCCGCCGATCACCACGTACCCGTGGGCCGCGTCCACCGCGTACACGCTCGTCTGGTGGAAGTAGCCGCTCTGGAGGATCTGGAAGTCCTTGTCGAAGACGCTCAGGAACCCGTCGCCCTGGTAGTCGCCCTCGGCGAAGTACCAAGGGTCCTTGGTGGGGCAGCCGAAGGTGGAGTGGCCGACGACGAAGGTCCGCCCTTCCTCGTCGGTGTCGAGGTCGTAGACGGACAGCGGGTTGGCCGTCTTGCCTTCCTTGACCCACGCGCACATCCACGTGCCTCTTTCGAGCGTGCCGGTGGCGGCGTCCACGCGGAACGCCACGCTCGTGCGCCGGTCGGCGCTGCCGCGGAAGCCCCGGCCCGGCTTGTCCTGATAGACGCCGCGGAAGACGTCCTTGTCGAGCGGCTTGTCCGAGTCGTTGGGGTCGCGCGTGCCGATCGTCTTCTCGTTCTCGGCATAAAGGGTCAGGTACAGCTTCCCGGGGGCGCCGGCCCTGGCGACGTCGCCGACCGTGTCGGCCGTCAGCCCGTTGCCCCCGTCCTTCTTGGACAGCTGCTTCTTGGGGTCCTGGTCCCAGAGCGCCCAGCGGTGCTTGCCCTGGCGGTCGAAGCCGTGGGCGAAGGGCCCGTTCCAGCGTCCGCGCCCGGTGTGCGCCGTGGCGTAGCCGATGACGCTCGTCATGCCGCAGGAGGGGCAGACGTCCAGGCCCCGCGGGCAGTCCGTCCCGTAGGAGTGCCACTTCGCCGTCCACTTCTCCTTCTGCCAGGTCGCGTCGTAGCGGGTGATCTCGTGCTCGTGGAGGATCACCAGCTCGCCGTTGCCGTCCACGCCGAAATCCTTGATGCCCTCGCGCACGCAGTGCTTGGTCGGCTCGGACGCGCCGGGGAGGATGTGGTAGACGGCGGCGTTGTCCAGCAACACGTAAAGGTTGCCCTTGGCGTCCGCCTTGACCTCGTTGAGCGTCCCCGGCAGTATCGCGCGGTTCCCCGCCGAGACCTGCCGGTCGTTCTGGACGGTCAGCCGGACGAGGAAGCCGTCGCCGCCGCCGCTGTAGGCGCTCTCCGTGTTCAGGTTGCCCGCCAGAAGGATCGATCGGTCCGGCAGGATGCGCACGGCGCGGATCTGGTCGTTGCCCCGGTCGCCATAGGGCGAGGCACAGATCAGCTTCGCCGGCCCGTCCTTGGCGGGCTCGGCCTCCTTGAGCTTCACGCGCGAGCGCACCGTGGGCTCGGAGTCGCCCCGGGAAGGGATGACGATGATCTGGGCGGCAGCCTCGGCGACAGCGGCCGCGACCGTCAGGAGCGCGAGAACCTGCCGCACGGAATTCCCCAAGGCACGGCGTCGTTCCATCAGTTCCACCTCCCGCATTCGACGAGAGGGCGCCCGGGAACGAATCGAACTACCCAAGCAAGCCCCGTCCCATGTATACC
>CAZXOC010000498.1:0-3444 GCA_964642165.1 uncultured Planctomycetaceae bacterium
GGACGGCCGTGCCGCCGGGCCAGAGCTTCAGCACCCCGCCAATCTCCACCCGTCCGCCGTCGGACACGGTCACGATGCCGGTTCCGCCCGAGGCCGTTTTCGAGCCGCCGACGTACAGGCCCAAGTCGTTGTGCCACGTCGAGCCGGCGCCCTCCACCGTCGCATTGCCGTCACTTCCGCTGTAGTAGCCGAGATAGCCGTCGGTGCTCTCCACCCTTCCGCCGTTGAGGACGCGCAGGATGCCCGTGGCATTGTTGCCGATGGAGAGGAACTCCGTGTTCTTCCATTTCGAGCCGGCCCCGTCCACCACGGCCGTGCCGCTCCCTGGTCCACTCCCGTAACCGGCGTATCCTCTGGTGTTCGTCACCGTTGCGCCGTTCACGATGGACAGGGCGCCCCAGCCCCCTACTCGCCCGACGTACAGCCGATCGGAGTTTTCCCACGTCGAGTCGGCGTCGCGCACCGTCACCGTACCATCGCCTCCATTAATGCCGATCCGGCCCTCGGTGTTCGAGAAGGTCGCGCCCTGCTCGATGATCAGTGTCGCCTTCTGGCTGTCGCCGACGGTCAGATCGCCCGGGAGGTTCGCATCCGCCTCGGGCCCCGTGAGCGTGAGACACGGATCGCCGGCCCCGTCAAGGCTGAAGTCGCTCGAGCCCGGACGGAACGGGCCGCCCTGCACGGTCAAAGTCCCGGCGGCGAAGTCCAGCGTCCCGCCGGCGGAGTTGTCGAGCGCCGCACAAGTCACCTCGCCGCCCTCAAGATTCAACGTGCCGCCCGGCCAGAGCTTCAGCACACCGCCGACCTCCACGCGGCCGCCGTACTGTACCGTCAGGCTGCCTTCGCCGCCGACATAGCTGCCGCCGGCTTCCTCCCATCCGCCCAGGTGAACATTCCCGCTGTTGATCCACTGCGAGCCGGCTCCCTTCACCGTGATCGCCCCGCTGGCCGGCGGGTTCCAACCGAGCATCCCCAGAGCGCTGGAGAGCAGCCCCCCGTCCTCCACCGTCACCTCCCCCGTCCCCGAGCAGGCCAGAGACAGGTTGATCCGGTTCTCCCAATGCGAGCCGGCGCCGCGTACCGTCACGCTCCCGTGCGAGCCGGCGAGATAGCCGACGATGCCGTGGCGGTTGACGACGTGCCCCCCCTCTTCGATCGTCAACTGGCCCTCCCCTCCCAAGCCGACGTGCAGGACGACCTGAGAGCCGCACTCCCACGCCGAGCCGTTCCCTTTGACGTTCGCCACCCCGCGCGAGCCGCCCGAGGACCCGAGGACGGCGTCGACCTTCGGCTGCGAGATACGGGCGCCGTTCAGGACGTTGAGCGTGCCCTCGTTGCCGTTGGTCCAGCCGATCCCCAACTGGTCACCCAGGTCGGCCGTCGCGCCGTTCGTGAGCGTCAGCGTGGGATTGCCCGGGCCGTTCAGCGTGAAACGGCCCCCGGTCGGCTCGAACGCCCCGCCATCGACGATCAGCGCCCCGGCGGGGAAGACGAGCGTCCCGCCGGCGTTGTGGAACGACCCGGCCGCGACGCTTCCCCCGAAAATGTCCAGCGTGCCGGCGGGGCTCACGGCCAGCTTGCCGGCCACGTCCAGCGACCGCCCCGGGGTGACGGCATCGCCCCCGGTCGCGCCGAACGGGGCGGCGGAATCGATCGACAGGTCGTCCGAGAAGGCCAGTGTCCCGCCCGTCCAGGTGAACGTCCCGCCCTGCGTGTTGTGGAGGGATCCGCACGTCAGGCGCCCGCCCTCCAACCTCAGCACGCCCGTGTCGGTGACCGTCAGGGCGCCGCCGACCTCCAGCCCCCACCCGGACGACAGCACCAGCGGCTCGCCCGTGTGGAAGGGATCGTTCGAGCTGACCGACAGATCGCCCCCCACACCCAGCGTCCCGCCCGTCCAGGTGAACGTGCCGTCGGCGGAGTTGTCGAAGGCGGCGCAGGCGACCCGTCCCCCGGCCAGGTCCAGCACGCCCTCACTGCCAACAGAGAGCGTGCCGGCCACCTCCAGGGTCCGCCCGGGCGCGATCGTGTCGCCGCCGGCGGCGCCGAACGGCGCATCGGAGTCGATCGACAGGTCCCCCGCCAGCGCCAGCGTCCCGCTGGGCCAGGTGAACGCCCCGCCGGCGGACTTGTCGAGGGACAGGCACGTCACACGGCCCCCGTCGATCTCCAGCGTGCCGCCGGGCCAGAGCTTCAGCGTCTGGGCGACCTGCAGGTGCGCGCCGTCGCCAACGGCGACGAGGCCGGTCCCGCCGGCCTGCGTGTCGGAGCCGCCCACGCAGAGGCCGCCGCTGATGATCCACGCCGAGCCGTCGCCGTCCACCGTCACGACGCCAAGGGAGCCCTCGGCGAGGCCGACGTACCCGTTGGCGCTCGAGGCGACCGCGCCGGCGAGGATGTTCAGCACGCAGCTCTGAGGAGGAGGCGCCGTGGCGAACAGCGTCGGCCCCGTTGGGAGATTCGGGTCCTCGGGATGAACGTAGTCGTTCGGGTCGTTGGCGTCGGAGATCGGATCGTTGCTGTCGAAGCCGAAGCCGCGGATCCCGTCGGCCGGCCCCGACCCGCCGACCCCCTGCCCGAGGCGCAGCTCGAAGCTGTGCCACGTGTCGGGATCGAGCCACAGGTCGCCCGTGGAGTGAGGCGTGAGATACTCCCAGTAGTCCTCGCCCTGGGCGTAGCGCATGACCGTCTCGCCGTCGATCACGAGCTTCACCGAATCGTCGAAGTTCTCGTAGAAGGAGACGTGGCCGTCGGCGTCGTAGAACCAGCCCGTGTAGACGTGGGTCGTGTAGTCCGCCAGGTTGGTGATCTCGCTGACCATGGGGCCGAGCTGAACGCCCTGGTCGCCTGGGTTCTCATCCGTCTCGTTGAACTCGCCGTCCAGGATGCCGTACGTCAGGCCTGGTGTCCAGGCGGTGTCCGAAGCGCCGACGATGAGATCGTCCTCGCCGAGGTCGGCCGTCGCCCCGTCGGTGAGCGTCAGCGCGGGGCCCTCCGGGCCGTCGAGGACGAAGTCGCCCTCGCCGGGCCGGAACGCCCCCCCGTTCACGGTGAGTCCGCCCGCGGTGAAGCTGATCGTCCCGCCCGTTGAATTGTCCAGGGCCCCGCAGGTCATCCGGCCCCCGTCGATGTCCAGCGTCCCGGCGGGGCCGATCCGCACCTGCCCCGGGCCCGGCTCGTCGGGCGGGGCGCCGAGGGCGACCCGGCCCCCGTCGACGTCCAGCGACCCGCCCGCCCAGAGCTTCAGCGTCTCGTCGACCTCGAGTCGGGCGCCGCCGCAGATCGTCACGCCGCCCACCCCGCCGGCGGCCGTGGCCGAGCCACCCACGTACAAGCCCCCGCTGCAGGCCCAGACGGACCCCTCGCCGTCCACGGTCACCGTGCCCCGGGAGCCCCGGGAGCAGCCGACGTAGCCGTCCGCGCTGGACACGGCCGCGCCGCCGG
>CAZXOC010000499.1:0-3442 GCA_964642165.1 uncultured Planctomycetaceae bacterium
TACGATCATCACTACAGGGAAACTGTCCAGTTTATTGCTGCGCGGACGCTTATCGCCGATCGGCCTTGGCTTCTCCGCCGCCCGTGCGACAGGACCTGCAATCCCCGGCAGCAGGATCAGCGGAAGCACCTTCCGGAAGCGTGTCACGGCTTGTCTCTCGCTCATGGATCCAGGACCGGAAACCGTCTCAATCAACATGGCCGATAGGACCAGTTCCTCGCGTCCATAGCAAGGAGTTCCTGTCGATCCCACCTGACCCGATACCCCCCACCAGCCGGTGCTCGAACCGTTCGGCGACAGGGCAAGGGTACCCGGACATCCATGGGCAAGTGCGCGTCATGCGCCCGATAGGAGATAGCTGGCGTCACCGGATGGCGATCATACGAGAATCCGTTCACTCCTTCGGTGCTGCCCGACCGTCAGGCAGAACCGACAGCACAAAAGGGGTCGGGCTACTTTTCCGAAAAAGTAGCCCGCCCCCTTTTTCCAGCCCCAAGAACGAGGAGGGAATCAGGGCCAGCCTGCTTTTCCGGCCTGCCTTCCATGTAAGGCTCTCCCGCCCTCTACTCCATGCCGGTTCATCCCGGCGCTCATGGTGTCCGCGTAGTTTGCTCAATCTGTTCGCTCACCGGTGGGCTTACCCTCCGGATCCGGATCCCCGCTGCCCTGACTCCGCAAGAGCTCTTGCGCCTCTGTCAGCAGACCTGCTCCCCTGCGTGCCATCTCGGTGTCACCTTCCTTCCGAGCGAATTCCACCATTTCCGACAGCATCTCCATAAAACCGCTCTTGACCCTCGGGCCTACGCCCTCCCGTGCCAGCATCGCCAGAAGCGCCTCCTTGTGCCGAAGGATGTCGCTCAATTGGCAGCTGACAAAGTAGGCCACTATCAGTTTGTCATCCGTCGATGTACGGAGGATGTGCTCGACATCGAGGTGCCGGTCGACTGCACGCGCGGCTCCCATGCTCACAACCAGGCGCCACGAGTTCGGCATCTCGTCTCGAACCGCCCTCCTGACGTAGGTGGGCATTTCCTGGTACCATCCGGCCGTATGCCAGAGCTCGACAATCCAGAAGAACACGCGGTCATCATCCAGGGCCCGCACCTGTTCGATTGCGGCCTTGATGATACGCCTTTCCCTTGCCACCGATAGCCGTCTGCGGGGGAATCTACGGTGCCAATGGCCGCGAAGGTACTCGTGGAGCACGTCCGACTCGCTGTAGGAAACGGGTCGTCGGGGGTTGTTCAGGAAGCGCGACACCGTCACCTCCGTACTCAGCCATCGGTACCCCAGCACGCCCAACACGATGCCCACGCTGGGTCCGATCGTCACAACCCACCAAACCACCCTGCGCTTGACGGACATGCTATGCATGCACTCCTTCAGAAATGGTCGCAAAGCCGTGCCGGAAACGCAACACGACGGTTCAGGCCAGCGGTTCCGGCCCCTTCGGGGCAGAAAAGGGGTCAGGCTACTTTTTTGCTCACTCCGCCCGGCTGCGCCCCACCATCAGGAACTCCAAGAGGTAGTACTGCAGGACGCCAAAAGCCAGTATGACGAGGCCCAGGTATACCGGCGAGAGAATCATGGAGAAGAGCTCGGCTGTCAACACGATCGGTTCATCCTGATCGGCGTAGTACCACATGCGCCCATCCATGGCGGCCGGAAGCAGTCCCGTTACCAGGGCGAGGATACTGACCCGCAGGGCCCACCTCGGAAGCGAGATGCATGCCGCCCTCCGCTTCGCCGGCCCCAGAAGCCGCACGTCCCGCCGCTGGAGCTTTGCGAGGCCGCAACCAGCAAGCACAGCGATACACGCCAAAGCAACGCCCTGTAGGAGATACACAGGATGCGGCGCGGTGAGCATTTGCCGGAAGATCGGGACCTTCAACGCCGACTGGAAAGTCACCAGACTGACCTCAAGCATCGTCGAGCCTCTCAGTATTGCGCATCCACTGAGATCCCTTCGAAGGTCTTCACCATACTCCTTCCTGTCAACTTCTCTTCCGTGCGCGCCGGCAGAGCTCCCAGCACAGCAAGTAGTGCACATAGGATACGAAGAACAGGCATGCCCCGGCGTAGACCGGCCCCGCGGACAGGCGCAGGTTGCTGAAGGACAGCAGACTGTGGCTCGTGCCCTCGTCGACGACGTAGCCGTAGAACAGCGCGCACCAGAGATCCCCGCAGAACGCGGCGACCCCAACGATCGTGGCCGACAGGCCGAGTCCAAAGGTAAGTCGCGGCCAGCGCATTGCTGTCAGGAACCCATCTGCGGCGTTCGGCCTCGTCAGTCTCGTCTTCAACTGAACAAGGCTCACGCCAATCAGGAACGGGAGCAGTGCACCGACGAGCAACTGGTAAGGTGTTGCCAGTGTCAGTGTGTATGTCGCGCACATCATCGGCTCCTCCCTGCAGGTACCACATCGGCCTGCCGGATCTCCTCAGACCCAGCCGCAAAACGGAACGTGGCGTAGCCTCGGCTGACGAAGACGCGCCGGGCGCCCGAAGCGGAGATCAGTGGTGGGAGGGGCGGGACGCCATGCAAACGCCGGCGTTCGCCCACGCAGGCGGCCGGCCTGCCGGCCGCGCGAGTGAATTCCCCGTAGCCCATGATCCTCTTCCCGTGCCGCCGATGCGCCGAGGCATTCAGCCCGTCGGGGCATCGCGGCCATCTGCCATCCTAACGGCGCCGCAGCGATTCGGCAAGGCTGCTCGCGGGATGCTCACGGGGCAGTGGCTGGTCGCGTCGCGGGCGAAGCCCGCGCCGTGGAGTGCGCTCCCGATGGACATCGGGATGACGGCGCTTTGGATCGTCCGCGGCCGGGCCATGCTGCCGACCTCGGACGGGTCGCCGGAAGCCAAAGCGGCGTCGTTGCCGCCGCACTCCACATGCTGCTCTCCCGATGTCCATCGGGACGGGGCGCTGTGGGGGCTCGGGCACGACGAGATGGACGCGACCCGTCTCCCGCTCGAGGCGAGCCCCCCGTGCGAGGACGCTGCCATGGAGTGCGGCGGCACCGACGCCGCTTTGCTTTGCCCTCGAGATCCGCGGCCGGGGCGTCATCGGTCCGGAAGGGAGAACGGCGTCGTCCCGATGGATCCCAATGGAGATCGCCGCCGCAGTGCATAGCGGAGGGGTCCCGGCCCGGCCGCGGAGGCGAATCGGGTCAAGGGCTTGTTGCCAAAAGCGTTACGATCATTTCGGCCTGCCAGGCGCGCGGCCGGCCCGCTGATTGTCCAAAATGGGCCTAATGTCCAAAATCTGTACAGAGCCAAAGCCTTTTCTATAAAGGAGTTATAGTGATTTTCGGGCGTACGGGAGGCCCCAGGATTGGACAGTTCTGCCACAATCGTTCGAGACTTACGAACGTTTCGGCGGGGGCGCGGCTACGGGCCGAAGCGCTGCTCGACGGCCTGGTCGACGGCCTGGCGGATGAACGGC
>CAZXOC010000500.1:0-3439 GCA_964642165.1 uncultured Planctomycetaceae bacterium
CGCGGCCGTCCCGGCCGCCTACGCCGCGACCGACCGCGCGGGCGAGTGGCGCGAGGGCTGGGCGGAGGTCTCGTTCGACACCGGCCCCGGCCAGCCCCTGCCCGAACGCCGCCCCCTCTCGGTAGGGACAAGTCTCTTACAGCCGCTGGAATAATTGCAGCAGATACGGATAATGCGCACAGGCGGCCCGAAGATCAACGAGACCTTGGACGCACGGAGATCTGTAACGATGGGAGAGTTTGCCTCCCGCGATGGCGATTCTCTGTTGTGGTCCCGCAAGCACGAGCGGATTTGGATCCTGCCCTGGGGACAAGACGGCCTACGGGTGCGCATCACGCAGCAGGCTGGATTCCTCGACCTGCCCCAGGCGCTCGGCGAGCCGCCCGAGTCAACGGACCAGGTGCGGATCGAAATCGGCGAAAAAGTCTCCACGATGACCAACGGGCGAATCACGATCGAGCTTTCCCCGCGGGGCAACGTGACGTTCCTCCGCACATCCGACAAGAAGGTCCTGCTGAAGGAGTGCGTCAAGAACACCTCGGAGTACCTGGGCCATACGTTCTATTCCGGGCGGGGCGCGTGGAAGATCGAGCAGCGGTTCTACAGTAACGACGACGAGAAGTTCTACGGCCTGGGCCAGCACCAGAACGGCTATCTGGACCAGAAGGGCTGCGTAGTCGACCTGATGCACCGCAACATGGAGGTGGCCATCCCGTTTGTCGTTTCGAATCTGGGCTACGGGTTCCTGTGGAACCATCCCGGCACGGGCCGGGTGGAACTGGGCAAGAACGAGACCCGCTGGGTGGCCGAGATGTCCCGGCAGATCGACTACTACGTCGTCGCCGGGGACTCGACCGCCGAGATCCTCACCCGCTACGCCGAGGCCACCGGATTCCCCACCGAGTTCCCTCCGTGGGCGTCGGGGTTCTGGCAGTGCAAGCTGCGCTACAACAGCCAGGAGGAAGTCCTGTCCATCGCCCGCGAGTACAAAGACCGCGGCCTGCCGATCTCGGTGATCGTGATCGACTTCTTCCACTGGACGCAGATGGGCGACTGGAAGTTCGATCCCGAGCTCTGGCCGGACCCGGCCGGCATGGTGAAGGCACTGGGCGAGATGGGCATCGAGGTGATGGTCTCCGTCTGGCCCACCGTCAACCGCACCAGTGAGAACTTCAAGCACATGGAGGCCCACGGCCTGCTCGTGCGGAACGAGCGAGGCATGCCCGTGCAGAACTCCGGCGACGACAACCAGGGCAGCCGCCTGCAGCAGTTCTATGACGCGATGAACCCCGCCGCGCGGACGTTCCTGTGGTCCAAGATCCGCGAAGGCTATTACCGGCATGGCGTGAAGCACTTCTGGCTGGATACGTGCGAACCGGAGTTGATCCCGCTGGAGCAGGACAACACGCGGTATCACCTCGGCAACGGCCGGGAGGTGGCGGGGTTGTATCCGCTGATGCACCAGCGGGCGTTCTATGAGGGCCTGAAGGCCGAGGGGGAGCAGGCGCCGCTCACGCTGTGCCGCTCGGCCTGGGCGGGGAGCCAGCGGTTGGGCGCGGCCGTCTGGTCGGCAGACGTGCGGTCGTCGTTCGACTCCCTCCGGCGCCAGGTTACCGGCGGGTTGAACATCGGGCTGACGGGGATCCCGTGGTGGACGACGGACATCGGCGGCTTCTACGGCGGCAACATCGCCGACCCGGCGTTCCACGAGCTGCTGGTGCGGTGGTTCCAGTTCGGTGTGTTCTGCCCGATCTGCCGCCTGCACGGCGTCCGGCGCATGGAGGGCAAGAAGGAAGGCGAGTGGGCTCCCAACGAGGTGTGGTCCTACGGCGAGGAGGTGCTGGCCATCCTGACCGAGCAGCTCCGCCTGCGCGAGCGCCTCCGCCCGTACGTCATGCAGCAGATGCAGGTCGCCCAGCGGACGGGCCATCCCGTCATGAGGCCCCTGTTCTTCGATTTCCCCAACGACCCGCGTGCGTGGACCGTGGAGGACCAGTACCTGTTCGGCCCGGACATCCTGGTGGCGCCTGTCACCGAAGAGGGTGCACGCCGTCGCAGCGTCTACCTTCCCGCGGGGGTGACCTGGCGCGACGCCTGGACCGACCAAGTCCACGAAGGCGGCCGGGACCTGGACGCCGACGCGCCCCTGGAACGTATCCCCGTCTACTTCCGCGCCGATAGCGACCCGCTCAGCGCTTCCGGACCGGAACCTGCCCGTTGATACGCCGGGTCCATAACACGACCACAGCGCCATCCCGTTGTGCTCTGCCTCTCTGGCGGACCAGCAAGTCTGGGTCCCACACGTTTGGCGAACACACACGGCTTCCTGACCACACCGTGTCGCTTGACATGTCCCTTGCCCCAAAGGCGGACGGGGTTTTCGGGAGGGGCAGGAGCACTACCTGCAGGTGGTGCGGCACGACCACGAGCAGCTGATCTCGGCCGCACTGGAGCCTACGGGCTCCAGGCGATGACGACGCAGTGACCCAATCCCCCTGGACGCGGCGAGCCCCGCCTCAGCGCGGGGCTCTCTCGTTGATCGATTCCGCTCCGAGCTGTGCCAAAAACTGTACCAAAACGAACTCTGCCGAGAAGGCCGTGAACGTAACTTCTTGTCAATACCAACGCGCCCGGAGGGACTCGAACCCCCAACCCTCGGTTCCGAAGACCGATGCTCTATCCAATTGAGCTACGAGCGCAGGGACAACGGCAACCAGCCCGGTGCCGGGCATGCCGGAAACCACCCGGGCAAGGCTGCTGCCGCCCTTGTGAGTCTAGCCGGACGGCGGCGCCGGGTCAACAAGAAGACCGAGGCGATGACGTCAAGCGAAGTGCGCAATGGGCATTTGGTCTCCTCGCGATACGATGGGCACGGCTGGCTTCGGGGGTCGTCGGACCCCTCCGGAATCAGGTCGGCCTTTGGCCGGAGTTGTCCGGCCGGCTCCTCGGCCTTCTCCTCCGTTGACCGAGTGGGCCGCCATGGCCACGTCCTGCCGCGGCGGCCGCACCGCGCGCGCATCCGGGCCACGTGGGGCGGACCGTCCCCATCGCAGAAGGCAGAAGAGCGTCCCCTGCCGGCCTGACAGCGACTTGCTCATGGATGTCCCCGGGATTCAGGATGAACATCACGTTGTAGAGCAGCAGGAACCCGATCGCCCGCGTGCGCAGGTCCGGCGACCGGGTCACGAACAGGATCGTCGGCAGGTACACCTGGCCCGTGCAGAGCGATTCCAGCACGGAGACGAGGAACCCCACCGTGAGCGAGCCGATCAGCAGGTTCCGCGTCCTCAGCCCCGCGCGGATCACCTTGTGGATCCTGGCCTTGACCGACTTCGGCAGGCCCAGCGTGACCTTCTTCGTGTCCCTCGTCCGCCTGTAGCGCACGAAGTCCACCAGGCTCCACGCCGCCAGCACAAAGGCAAGCACCCCCACGGCGATC
>CAZXOC010000501.1:0-3431 GCA_964642165.1 uncultured Planctomycetaceae bacterium
CGGCCTTCCCGTTCCCAGAATCTTGTCAGGAAAACAAGGAACTCGGAAGTAGTAACGTAGTAACACATAACTTCGAGACTTACGGCGATTTCGGGGGATGCCGTGGGTCGCGGCAGGGCCCGTGAGAATCTCGCCGGAAGGGGCGAGAAGTGTCGCGCTACGGCGCGTTCGTCGGGGCAGCCGGGCGATCGCTGAGCAGGCTACTCGGCGGCCTTCTCGCCCATGCAGACGAGGTCGCCGCTTTCGAGGGAGAGGTACAGCCGCCCGCGGGCGGCGGCCATGCCGTCGAAGACGGGCGACGAGGCGAGTGGATACCGCGCCAGCTCCGTCCCGTCGGCGGCCGAGACGGCCAGCAGCAGCGCTCCCGGCTTCCCGCCGCGCGCGTCGGGTGCGTCGCCCGCGCCGGTGGTCGGCCCGGCGGCGAAGAGGACCTTGCCCGCCAGGACCATCGCCCGGACGGTGATCGCCACGGGCTTCGCCCACGGCTGTGTCCCCTTGCCGCGGTTCAGGGCGAACAGGCGGTACGGGCCGTCCTGGAGGCGGTTCGACCAGTGGAGCTTGCCCCGCCCGTAGCCGTAGACCCTCGAGCCGTCGAAGACGAGCAGGCGCCCGGAAATGAGGTTCCTGTCGCGCCTGCTGCAGCCGGTCGAGACGGAGCATCGCGTGCCGAGAATCCAGTACGAGCGGTGAGGCCACGTGCCGTCCAGGAAGCCGGTGAGCGTGAGCAGGTGGGCCTGGCCCTTGGCCTGGGGGCGGCCTCGCTTGTCGAAGACCAGGTCGCGCAGGTAGACGTGCCGGCCGTCGCCGGTGAGGATCTCCCCGAGCGTCCCGGGCATGTGGGCGGGGCCGAACTGCTTGGGCTGGCGGCCGGTCTCGGGGTCGGGGCTGTAGATGGGCGTGCGGGAGAGGATCCTGCCGGTGGCGGGGTCGAGGCGACAGAGGTCGATCCCGCCGTCGAGGTAGGACGACCTGCCGGCAGCGACGTACGCCGTGCCGTCCTGGAGGAGCACGCTTCCGGGGACGGGCGATGGGGATTCGAGCTGCCCGCAGGCGGCGATGCGTTGCTCGGCGCGGGCCGCCCGCACCCGCCAGGCCAGCGCGCCGTCGGAGGTCCGCACGCTGTAGACGGACCCGTCGCGGCAGCCGAAGATCGCCCGGCCGCCGCAGGCGGTCGGGGGCGAGTCCACCCGAGCGCCGGCGGTGAAATGCCACGCGGGTCGGCCCGAGTCGGCGTCGATCGCGCAGAGGCGGTGGCGGTCCACGGAGGCGACGAACACCTTGCCCCCGGCCACGGTGGGGCTGGTGAGCTTCCCGCCGACCTCCGCCCGCCAGCGGGGGTGCAGGGCGGCGGGCACGGCCCCGCGCGCGCAGCCGCTGCGTTGGGCGTCGTGACGGTAGGTGGGCCAGTCCTGATCGCCGGTGTCCGGCTTGTGATCGGCCGCCTGGTCGTAGGCGGGGCCCTTCTCCAGCGGGGGCGTCGCCGGCGCGCCCGCCGGGCCCTTCGCCGAGGCGGGCGCGAGGGCGTAGAAGCCGGTCAGCTTCGCCGCGATGTAGCACCCGCAGGCATGGGGCGGCGCGTAGAGCAGGCCGTTGCACGGCATCACGCCGTACTTGCAGACGCCTCGCACCCAACTGTGCCACCGCACCTCACCGGTCCGGAGGTCGATGAACTCGACGCCTCTCCTGCCGCCGAGGATGTAGCGGTCGGTGGCCTTGTTCTGCCAGCATCGGTGGTGGTGGCCCGGGCCCTCCGGCTCGATGCGCCGGAGCACCTTGCCCGTCGCCAGGTCGCGCTGCGTCGCGAAGTAGGGTCCCCACGCGGGCCCCCGCTTGCCGCTCTTCCTGCCCTGCCACGGCCTGAACCCGCCCGCCCAGAGCGAGCCGTTGACCACGAACATGTCCCGGATCTGGCAGAGCGTGGCGGGCTGGGTCCACGCGGCCTTGCCGGTCTGCATCGACAGGGCCGTCACGGTCTCTCCCCCCGCGCAGACAACGTGGCTGTCGCAGGCCACGCGGAGGGGCGGCGAGGGCGTCGACCACCGCTGCCGGCCCGTCTTCAGGTCGAGGCAGACCACGTCCCTGCCCTTCTGGTAGATCGCGCGGTCCCCGACGGCGCACAGGCTGAGCGTCCTCAGCCCCGAGGCGGCTGCGCCCGCCTTCCGCCAGAGCAGACGCCCCGTGGCGGCATCGAGCGCGAGGATCGCCCGCGGCGCCCTGTTCTCGACCGCGCGGAACCGCTTGACCAGGGGGTCGGCCGTCTCCCTCGCATCCAGGGGCGACTTCTTCCTGCGGAGGAGCTGCGCCCACTTCTCGCGCTCGGCGACCCGCTCGTCGGTGACGCTACGGACGGCGAGGAGCAGGACGCCCTTGTGGCAGACGACTTCCTCCGTGCCCGCCGTCCCCTCGTAGACCTTGACGGTCCGCCCGGTGGCCGGGTCGACGGCGCTCAGCGGGGCATGAAGCCCGAGGGTGACGTAGACGCGCCCGCCGACGGCGACGAGCTTGCGCTGGAGCTGGCGGGGCGTCTGGCCCCAGTTGACGATGTGGGGGAACCACGTGGCAATCGGCCGCTTCCACAGCAGGATCCCGTTGTAGGCGTCCCGGGCGACGAGGTGCCATCGGGGGAGATCGCGGATCGACGAGATGGGCGCCTCGTCGACGATGTAGAAGATCCGTCCGCCCGTGGAGACCAGGGCGTTGATGCCCGGTACGTGCTCGTGGCTGCGCGTGTGCCGCGGCCCGGCGATCCACCGGACGTGGCGGGGCGGGCCGACCACCGCGTCGTGGGCCACCGCGTTGCCGCTGGCGTCGTGCAGGAAGTGCGTCCACTCGTCCGTGTTCGTCGGGCGCGCCTTGACCGTCTTGCGCCAGCGCCCGTCCTGCCTGGCGTACAGCACGCCGCCCGGGGCCAGCACGCGCATGGCCTCGGCCGTCGTGACGCCGCCGAGGTGGGCCGCCACGAGGAGGTTCGCGAGGCTCTCGGCGTACGGCAGGTGCTTCCCGTCGAAGCGATCGACGGACACGCGGCCGTAGAGCCCCAGCGACTGGATGTGCTTCCGCGCCCGGCGGACGGCTTGCGGGTCGGCGTCCAGGCCGTGCACCAGGTAGCTCTCGCCGGCGTGCAGCGCGGCGGTCAGTCTGCCGTCCCCGCAGCCGAGGTGAACGACCAGTCCGCCCTTCACGCCGGTCGCCTGGAGGATTTGGCTGGCCGGGTTGCTCTCGGCGCCCAGGGCGACCGTCGCGGAGGCGAGCACCACCAGGCAGAGCGCCCCCGCGCGAAGGGAGCGGCGGGTCGGCACGGTGTGGGTCATGACGTGGTCTCCTGTGCTTGGGGAGCCGGTTTGACGACGCCTTCTGCCGCACGGCCCCGGGACCGAAGCGGTCCCGGTTCACGTCGCCCATTATCGCCGGGCCCGCGCGCGCCGCAACCT
>CAZXOC010000502.1:0-3406 GCA_964642165.1 uncultured Planctomycetaceae bacterium
TGAGGCACCGGCAGATAAGCGAAAGCCGCCGGCAAACGGCCACTCCCCAGCCCTCCCGCCACCGCGCCACGTCTCGAGTCTACCGGAATGACATCACACCTTACGGCATGTCCAGCCGCACCTCGACGGGTCTTTCGGCGGTCAGTTCCATCCAGACGACCAGTGCGTTGACGCCGTTGGGCCGGCGGTTGACGCCCTGGCGGACGTCGGTGGGCTGGGCCGGCGAGACGGTCACCTTGGCGGGCGCATCGGCCGACCAGTTCGGCACGACGAGGACGGGGTTGACCAGCGGCGAGTCCTTCGATGCGCCCAGGGTGACCCGGAGTGTCTTGACCTTGCCGCTTTCGCGCGTCAGCACGTAGGCCCGCTGGGCGGCGTCGTAGGCGCTCGTCACGCCCGCGCCGCACCTGGCCCGGGCCGGTGCCAGCCATGACTTGGCCAGCGGCAGAAGCTGCTCGGCCGGCTTCTCAGACATGCCCTCCATCAGCAGCTTCTCGACGTACAGGCCTTTCTCGCCGAACGGCGTGGCGTCGTCCCAGTAGATGTGGGTGACCGAGCTGTGGGCGGCGCGGTGCGGGTGGCTGGTGTCGAAGCGGTCGCTGGGAAGCTGGGCGATCGGCCAGTGGTTCCAGGACGGGAACGGCGAGTAGCCCGTGCCCCTGTTGTTGCTCTTATAGACGTTGCCGCGCTTGATCCGCTGGATGGTGAAAGGGTCATAGTCGCCGACCATGTTGACCACGTGGACGACGGCGTCGGTGTAATCGACGTTCGTGGGCGGCACGTCGATCCAGTCGTACTTGCGGACCTGCCCGCCGTCGGTCACCAGCGTCAGCGCCGGGCGGGTCGCCAGGATGTCCTCGGGCTTCTGGTTGGGCGCCATGATGCCCATCGACTCGTGCCACTCCAGTCGGGTGGCCCGGCCGGAGTAGACCCGCATCCGCTTGACCATCGAGCCGTCGGGGTAGACCGTCAGGTACCACGTGGCCCATTTGCCCCAGTTGCTGTCGGTCCAGTCGGTCCGCTCCCCGTGGATCTCGTAGTGCACGTCGCTGAGGGGGTATCGCCACTTGAGCACCACGCGGGCGGGGCTCTGCTCGAGGATATGGACGCGCCCGTAGACGACGCGCTTGTCGCTCATCGGCTCGTAGCAGCCGCCGTAGCCCCAGGTCTCGTTGAACTCGTTGGAGTACCAGAAGCCGTTTTCGTTGACGAGCATGGGGATGTACCCCACGCCGTGCCAGAGCACGTAGCGGGCCCGGTGCTTGTCGAACGTGACCACGATGTCCGGGTGCCCGCACATGCGGAACATGCGGTCCCAGCTCGGGTGGAAGTTCAGGTGGCAGTAGCGGGCGCCGAAGCTCTTGGCCTCGGCGAAGTCCGTCGGGTACCCGTGCCGCGTGACGTCGGTGCCCATGCCGTCGCCGGGGGTCTGGCCGAAGGCGCGGGTCGCCTTTTCGACCTGCCCGGCCGTCAGGGCCTGGTCGTAGATCCGCAGCTCGTCGAGCAGGCCGTCGAAGGTGTAGCGGTAGCTCTCGTTGAAGTGCCGGGGCCTGCCCGGGTTCTGCCTGCCGCCTTCGCCGAGCACCAGCGGCGCGCCGGCGGGCAGGCGGAACTCGCTGCCGCCGGCGCGGTCGACCTCCCTGCCGTTGACGTACAGCACGGAGGCGTTGGGCTTCGTGTTGTCGATGACCGCGGTGATCCGCGTCCACTGGTGGCGCGGGATCGGCTCGGTCACGAAGCGCAGCCAGCTTCCGCCCGTGCCGTGCTTGACCGCGACCGTCAGCTTGCCGTCGCGGTCCATCCGGACCGACAGCCCGCGGACGGGCCGGCCGTCGTCGTCGCGCTCGAGCTGCTCGATCAGCGAGCACTCCGCCCACGAGTAGGCGGCGATCGCCAGGTAGAAGTCGAGGGTCATCGGGCCCTTGATCCGCTTGTCCAGGTCGGCGTCGGCCTGGAGCTTCGTGGTCCAGCCGTCGAACTCCAGCGCCGTGCCGGACACGCCCGCCTGCCACAGGGCCGAGTGGCCCTGGACGCGGAGCTTGAGCCCGCCGGCGGAGTCGCCGACGGTCCGTCCCCTGCCCTCGTCGAAGGTCAGCTCGACGATCGGCTTCGGCAGGCCGGCGGGCGGCTTGCGGACCTCGGCGGGCTTGGCCGGCGTTTCGGCTTGCAGGTTCATTACATCGAGCATGAGCTTCTCGTCGCCGTCCTGGGCGGGCAGGTGTTGGACCCTCCGGTCGCCAAGCTTGCAGCGGATGACCGTGCCCGGCGCGGCCGCACGCCAGGCCTCATAGGTAGGCCTGCCCTCGAGCACGGCGCGAATGACGGTGCGGTCGGGCCGGATGACGAAGTACTCGTCGACGAACTTCGTCTGGTCCGGCAGGTTGCCGGGCAGCGGCCGGGTGACCTTCGTCATGTACCGCCAGTGGATCACGGCGCGCTCGTCGCCGGACTCGATGATGCGGGCGCGGGCGTGGCGGTTGACGCGGTCGGGCCGGCTGAACGGCCCGTCGCCCTGGCGGACGACCATCTCGGGGAACCTGGCCTCCCGCTCGCCGCCATGCCAGACGGGCAGGTAGCTGGTCCCGCGGCCGAAGACGATCTCCTCGTCGCCATCGCCGAACCGCACGACGATGTCGGCGTATTCGTCGCTGCGGCTGAAGCGGTGCCAGTCGGTGTCGCGCTCGGGGGCCCTTCGCGTGTAGCAGGCCCCGAAGACGCGCTTCGACGGGATGCCCTTGCCGACCCAGGGGTTGGTCTCGGGCGTCGGGTCGTGCTTGTGGACCGGCTCGAAGGCAGCTGCGGGCGCGGCGGCCGGCAGCCCGGCCAGAACGATCAGGGAAATCAGGTTCGCGGTCTTGGTCTTCACGTTCGCACTCCTGTGGCGGACCAGCCAGTTCGATGGTCTTACAGAGCCCGAACAAACAGGTGACCTTGACTCCGCCACCCCACTGAGTAAGATCTTGCCAACACGAGAATAGCGAGATGATACGGACAAGTCGGCGTGCGATCAAGCTCCAGGAGCAAACTCCTGCTCTTCGGATAGTTCCAGAGCAGGCAGTCTGGTCGTATTGTCAGGTCATCTCGCCTGCATAGCCCGGGAGAGCCCCAAAGAGGGACCGACCAGGAGACCGAATGGGTGGTCGGACGGAACCTGTAGGGGCTGAGGAGAGCCCCGAGGCTGTCCCATCGGTAGTTGAACGTTGACAAAGAAGGTGGCGGCTCCGATCCGCCGGATCCGGTAGAATTCGGGGGTCAGGCTGCTTCCTCGCCCTCGCCGCGTCACCCGCCGGCTCATCTCGCCTTCCGGAAGCGCGGGCAAGCGCGGCTGCGCCTCCAGCGGCGAAGGCGGTCGGCCTGGCGGCCGCGCGGGCGCGGGTGAACTCCCCATAGCCCATGATCCTCTTCC
>CAZXOC010000503.1:0-3383 GCA_964642165.1 uncultured Planctomycetaceae bacterium
CCGGCAAGCCCCCCGCGGGCAAGCCGGTGGACATCACGCTGATCCCCTACTACGCGTGGGCCAACCGCGGGCTGTCGCACATGAAGGTCTGGCTCCCGCTGGCCCGCTGACGGGCAAGGGCGCAGCGGGGACGCCCTCCCGACAGACGGCCCCCGCCCCGCCTCAGGCCGCGCCGCGCCCGTCGCCGCTGAGGTCTCATCGGTCGAGGCGGGAAGGGAACTCCTGCCGGAACTGCCGCCTGGGACGGCCAGCCTGTCCGGCCTCGTCCCGTCGCTTCTTCCCGCCAAATTGACGGAAGAAGCATCTTGACAGCGATTCTCCCATGGCTATCCTTGGATTCCGGCGTATTCCGGGCCGGGCTGTCCTCACCCATGGTCAGGACGAACGCTCCTGGGCGAGCGTGACCGGGGGATGGGGACGCCGGGGCGCATCCGGAAAGGAACGGCGCGCTTCCGCTGTCCGACGGGCGTCCGGCATTGCCAGCCGGGGCCGTCCGGCGGGGCGTCGGTCCCGCGCGCTGCTCGCTCCCCGGGGGGGGGAAGACCCCGGCTCAGCCTCCGTGATCCATGCCGTGACCGCGCCCGCACGTCGCCGCGGCGGGCGCGTGCAGGGACGCGCCGAGCGGAACGGACGCCTGGGAACGCACACCGGGACCCTGACGCCGCGAAAGGAGGTGAGACCGGAACCGAACCGGGCTCCCGGGATCGAGATCGGCCAACGGGGGGCGGACAGCCGGACGCCGGATGCCGCCCCAGGGCGCGGCCATACGCCTGTAGTTCTTCTGGCACAGACCGCGGAAGACGCACCTATTGCCAAGGAGACGTCTCATGAGCTGGATGAAGCACACGGGCTGCAGGTACCACACGCAAGACGAGTGGTACTACTGCGGCGGCGCCGCCGCGATGATGATCCTCGCGGAGATCGGCGTGCCGTACGACGACCTGGACCAGGACGACCTTTATGACTCCAACCACGACCACAACGCCAAGACCGGCTGGTACACCGACCCGTACGGCCTGCGGTACACGCTGGTGGATCGCCGGCCGGCCGGGTTCACCAACACCTTCGTCGTCCACGCGCCCACCAGCGAGGCCGACGGCACGCGGGACATCGTCTACACGCTGCACCAGTACAACGTCTCGCCGGCGGTGCTGGTCTTCCACTGCATGCACTGGATCGTCGTACCCGGCGTGCAGACGGACGTGGAGCCGGTCAGCGGGGCGAGCTACACCGTGGAGGGCTTCTGGATCCACAACCCGGTTCACTACGAGCCCCCCCCTCCGCCGCCGCACAGCGCCGTCGACGCGTGCGGCTCGGGCGGCTCCCACGGGACCGCCAACGACTTCGTGACGTACGCCTCGTGGCAGAGCACCTACTTCACCGGGTGCACCTACGACGACCCCGCCGGGGCCGCGCAATACATCAGCGTCTGCGACCCCGACGTGCGCGACATCGAGCGGCCGCGACGCCAAGCCAGAGAGTTCCCCGCCGCCGGTCGCAAGCTCCTCACCGCCGCCGAGGCCGTGCGGCACAGCAAGGCAGGGCTCGCCCAGTACCGCCTCGACAAGGACCGGCGCGTGGCCACGGCCCTGCGCCGCGCCCGCCCGGGCAAGCCGATCCTCGTGGCGCGCCTCGACCGCCCGAACACCTACTACCACCTCGTGCCGTGGGGAACCGCCCGGTCGGTCGCGGCCTTGACGCAGGTCGACGCGCGGCGGGGCGCCTTCCTGAGCATCCACCTCCAGGAGAAGGCGGGCCGCCCGGCCATGCTGACCCCCGACGCGGTCCTGAAGCTCGTCACCCACAAGCGCTTCGAGCTGCCCGACGGCCTCGGCAAGCTCCGGGTGTTCCCCGAGGCCATCTGCCTGTCGCCGATGCTCGTCTGGCAGCCGTGCCGCGAGTCCTTCTCCCCCCACCTGCCCTTCTACCAGTTGACGGTTGGCGGGCGGAAGCTGTATGTTCGAATCGACGGGAAGGTCTTCACGCGGCTGACCACGACCGGGCGGGGCATGTGACCGCTCGGGGCGACGGAGAAGCTATTCTCGGACCTGAGGAACACCCCCGGGCGCAGGCGGAGGCGGTCGCCGCGACGGCCAGGCAGGCCATCAGGCGGCTCGGGCTCGACCGGGACGACCGCGTCGCCTCCGCCCTGCGCTCGGGGCGGCCCGGGCCACCGGCGCTGGTCGAGCGGCTCGACGAGCCGGGCGCGGCCTACTGGCTCGTGCCCTGGCAGGTCGAGGGAGGCGTCGCCTTCGTGGCGCAGGTGGACGCGGCCGGGCGAGAGATGCTCGGGGCGAGCGTCTTCCCGGAGCCGGTTCCGTCGCCCGTCCTGCCGCCGGACCGCGCCGTCGCGCTTGTGCGTCGCCGCCGGGCTCGCCTCGGGCCGGGCGCCCCCCGCCTCGTATGGATGCCGTGCCGGCAGACCACGGCGCCGTCGCGGCCGTTCTACGAAGTCCCCACCGAGGACGGCCCGGTCTACGTGGACATGGACGGCGTGGTCTTCGACCGTCCCGCACCGCTCGGCCGAGGCGGCGCCGGCGCCGGTGCCGGCACCGGCTGATCCCGCCCTGCCCCGGCCGTCCGGTCGAGTGGCCGATCAGGCCCAGCGACGAGTGCGGACACCGACCAAGCCGAAGGCGATCACGCCCAGCAGCAACGCGCCCGGGGCCGGGACCGGGTTGAAGTCGGTGCCGTAGTTGAACCAGACGTTCGAGACGTCCCGCTGCACCTTGAAGCCCGGGGGCAGGCCGCTGAGAGTGAACGGCAGGCCGGAATCGAACGAGTCGTCGAAGACCACGCCGGTCGTGTAGCGCTCGCGCCGGGACTTGTAGAGGCGATGTCCGGGCAGGATGTCCGAGACGGTCGCGAGGTACAGGTGCCCGGCGTCCCAGGCGACGTGAAAGGAGATCGGGCGGTCGCGGAAGTCCTTCCCGCCCGTGCGGACGACGCCCGTGATGCGGACGGCGCGGCGCCATTCGTCCTCGCCGACCACGCCGTCGATCTTCGGCGGGCCGGCCGTGTGGGGGGTGTTGAAGCGCGGGATCAGTTCCTCGTCGAGTTAGAACGCGTGCCCCTGCGCCCCGGCGGGCCGCACCGCGACGGACCCCCATGCCCCGCACAGCACCAGGATGCCCAACGCCCGAACGCGACCTGCTCCCATCATCGGTGCTACCTTACGAAGGGGAGGGAGGAACTACGTGTCGCGGTCATGATAGCGGGCGAGCCGGCCGACGTGCCAGACAACGTGCGCGACGGGGACGGAGGCGAGCTTCGCCGAGCGCCGCGCCCGGCGCCGCGGCACGTGCAGGGGCGCGCCCGAATTCCTCATCTGCGGGTCGGGGCTTCAGGAACGGAGGTCGGTCGGGTAGAGTCAACGTCGCGTG
>CAZXOC010000504.1:0-3374 GCA_964642165.1 uncultured Planctomycetaceae bacterium
CCACCACCATGCTCGACTCCTGCTCCACCTCGCGGTAGAGGTTCATCCGCTGGAAGGCCAGTTCGGCCCACCGGGCCGTGTCCACCTTCCCGTCACGCCAGGAGTCGACGATCGTGTTGGTGAAGTTGTCGAAGTCGAGGCTGCCTTCGCCGCTGCCGAGGTAGATGCCCAGGCGGGTGCGGTCGAGGTCCGCGAAGTCCCCCAGGCCGCTCTGGCGCCACGCCTGCGCCGCCGCGCCCAGGGCGAAGCGGCAGTGGTGCCCCGCATGGCGGTGCCGCTCGGCGTCGGGAACCTGCGAGGCGAGATGGTAGTCCTTGACCTCCGCCGAGAAGGTCGAGGGGAACGTCGCGGCGTCGAAGAGGGTGATCGGGCCCATGCCGCTGCGGCAGTCCAGCATGGCCCGCCAGGTGCTCTCGACGTCGTGGCCGAGGGGGTTGACCGTTCCCATGCCCGTGATGACGACGCGCCGGTCGCTCATGATCCCACCCGCCTCAGCACGCACGCGCCGCTCTGGCCGCCCACGGAGAACGCGCCGCTGACGGCGCAGGCCAGGTCGGCCGCCCGGGGCTTCGACACGAAGCCCAGCTCGCAGCCCTCAGCGGCGACGGTGTGGTTCGCCGTCGGGGGCACGGTCCCGGCGTGCAGGGCCATCGCCGCGACGGCCAGCTCCATCCCCCCGGCGCCGGCGAACAGCGACCCGACCGAGCCGGTGGCGGCCACGGCGGGGACCCGGCCCGCCCGGTCGCCCAGCGCGGCCCGCCAGGCCGCCGCCTCGCAGCGGTCTTCCTCCGGCACGCCGGTGCCGTGCGTGACGATCAGGTCCACGTCGTCGGGCGCGATGCCCGCGTCGGCCAGCGCCTTGCCGACGGCCAGGTCCAGCGAGCCGGCGTTGGCCCGCTCGACGTCGATGCCGGCTGGATCGCACGCGCTGCCGAAGCCGGCCACCTCCGCGTACACTCTCGCCCCGCGCGCCAGGGCGCGGTCCATGTCTTCGAGGACCAGCAGCCCCCCGCCGTCGGCGACGACCGTGCCGCAGTGGTCGCGGTCGAAGGGGCGGCAGGCGGCTTGCGGCTCGCCGTGCCAGTCCCGGCAGACGCGCCCGAGGAGGGTCTGGCGCATCAGGCCCATGGGGTTGAGCTTGCTTTCGGCCCCGCCGGCGATGACGGCGTCGGCGCGGCCTCGGGCGACGAGGCGCGCCGCCTCCCCCACCGCCAGGTGCGCCGAGGCGTCGCCGCAGGTGATCGTGTTGCTCGGGCCCCTGGCGGCGTGGATGATCGTCACGTGGCAGGCCAGCATGTTGGGCAGGTACTTCAGCAGCCACAGCGGCGTGAGGTTGGTCATACCGCTGTCGCCCCACTTTCTCAGGCTGAACCGCCCGTCGTCGTCCACGGCGGTGGTCAGCGCCACGCCCAGCTCGTTCAGGTCCGTGCAGACCAGCCCGGCGCCGATGTTGCACCCGAGGCGCTCCGAGGCGATGGTGGGGTTTTCGGCGTCGATCCCGGCCGTCGCGATGCCGGCGTCCCGGAAGGCCAGGTCCGCCGCCCCCACGGCGATCTCGATGTCGCGGGCCATCACCTTGACCGACTTGCGATAGGTCTTGGGGACGAACTTCCGCGCGGAGAACTCCTCGATCTGCCCGCCCAGGGGGCAGGGGAAGTGGCTCGGGTCGAAGGCGTCGATTCGGCGCGTGAAGCGCCGGCCGGCGAGCAGGGCCTCCCACAGCGGCTCGACGCCGGCCCCGGCGGGCGTGACCACCCCCAGGCCGGTGATGGCGACGCGCCGGTCAGGCATGGGGCGCCTCCCGGCGGGGCGGGTGCAGGGGGCATCCGGCCGGCGCGCCCCGGGGACGCCGCGGGGACGCCAGGGCCACCGGCACGGGCCTAGTCATCGGCCTTCTCCAGCAGCGGGGCGACCAGGCGTTCGAACTGCCCGGTGAAGACGAAGTTCTCGTCCGGGAACTCCACGCCCCCGAGGTTCCGGTCGATGTGGGAGAACATCAGGTCGATCTCGCCGAGGGGCTCGCCGTTCCGCAGCACGGTGCCCTTGGTGGAGGCGGCCTCCGGGGCGATGGTCTCGATCTCGGCCTGGTAGGTGATCTGGTCCCCGGGCGTGACGATGCCGTTGAGTTCGGCCTTGGCCACCTTGGCGAGGATGACCTTCTCCTGGAAGTCGCGAGCCTGCCCGACGAGGATGCCCGCCGTCTGGGCCATCCCCTCGATCATGAGGCTCACCGGCATGATGGGGTAGGCTTCCCAGTGGTCGTGGAGGTGTTCCTCGGCGAGGGAGACGTTCTTGATGGCCGCGGCTCGTTTGCCCGGCACGAATTCAACGAAACGGTCGATCCAGATCCAACGCATGACCTACCCCGCTGGCGTCGGGAAGCTCGCGGCGGCGCCACCTTCCCCGCGCGGCGGCAGCCTGGGACTCACCCGTTGACCTTGCCGAGCACGTAGTTGACGATCGTCTGGACCTTGAAGAGGTCCAGGATCTTCCCCACGTCGGGATCCTGCTCGAACTCGCTCAGGTCCGCGTGCGGCATGCGGACCTTCAGCTCCTTCAGCCCGACCTCCGTCAGCTTGCCGTCCTGAACGTACTCCGGGTTGTTGAGCATCTGCTCGGGAACCAACTCCCCCCGCGGGATCTTGATGTCGAAGGCCTTCTCCAGCCGGAACGTGATGTCCAGGTAGTCGATCGACTCGGCGCCCAGGTCGGCCGAAAGCTTGGCCTCGGGCGTGACCTCGTCGTCATCCACCCCGAGGGCCTCGATCAGCGTCTCCCGTACCTTCTCGAAGACTTCGGCTTCGGTCATCGGCATTCTCTCGTATCTCCTGTCGTGCCGCCGGGTCCCGTTCTCTTCCGTGCCGGGTGGGACCGGGAAGGTCCCTATGTATACGCAGTCCGGGGAACCAAGTCAACGTTTCCTGCCTCCCCGGACGCGCGGTACCCCGCGGGGATCGCCACGGCCGCCCGGCGCGGACGCATCAGGCCGACCCGCCCGCCGCCAGGGCTTCCGGCCCGCCGATCAGCTTGAACTGCTCCCGCAACCCGGCGACGATCGCCTCGTCGACGCCCCGGCCGCAGGTCCCCTCGTCGGCCAGGTTGAAGCACCGCAGCTCCAGGCGCCCGGAGACCGCCTGCCGATCGCCGACGAAGCCGGCCCCCCGGAACCGCGCCCGGTCGTCGCCGATCTCGGTGGCCTGCACGTCGCAGCGCAGGATCTGCCCCGGCTGGACGAAGCAACTGTACTTGACGTTCCGCACCGTCTGAAGCACCACGATGCTCCGGGCGAAGTCCTGCTGGACGCGCACCAGCCACGCCGCCGACTGCACCATCGCCTCGATCATCAGCACCCCCGGCAGCACCGGGAAGGCCGG
>CAZXOC010000505.1:0-3355 GCA_964642165.1 uncultured Planctomycetaceae bacterium
GCCTCGGACCCGCCCGATCGGCGGACCTAGATGAACACGCCTGCCAGCGACGCGTGGGGCGCGGGGATGACGTGGGCGTGCATCAGCTCGCCGACTCTTCCCGCGGCCGCGGAACCGGCGTCGACGGCGGCCTTCACCGACCCGACGTCGCCCTTGACCAGCGTGGTGACGTAGCCGCCGCCGATCTCGATGCGCTTGACGAGGTCGACGTTGGCCGCCTTGCACATGGCGTCGGAGGCCTCGACCAGCCCCACGAAGCCCTTGGTCTCGATCATGCCCAATGCTTCCATTGCGATCTCCCTGCCCCGCGCCGGTGGCGGCGGGGGCCTTGTCGTTGCGGGAACTCCTCGCCCGCGCGGGCCTACTTGCGGCCGGCCTTGCGCGGCGCGGCCGGGCCCTTCGGCAGGGCGGCTTCCAGCTCGTCGTGGGGGCGCGGGATGACGTGGACGCTGACGACCTCGCCGATCTTGGCGGCGGCGGCGGCGCCGGCGTCGGTGGCGGCCTTCACGGCGGCGACGTCGCCGCGCACGAAGCTGGTCACCATGCCCGCGCCGACGCGGTCCCAGCCGACCAGCTCGACGCTGGCCGCCTTGACCATCGCGTCGGTCGCCTCGATCAGGGGCACGAGCCCCCGCGTCTCGACCATCCCCAGTGCTTGCAGTGCCATGTATCGATCTCCTTCACAAGCCGTTCGCTCGGTTGCTCTGTCCGGTCGCCGCGGTCGTCGTCCTCGCCCTCGGCGGTTCTCCGTCGCTAGCCCGGCCCGCCGGTCCGGCTACGCCAGCAGCTCCACGCTCGTCGCGTCCACCAGGTTGCACGCGTTGCCTTCGTCCGTGTCGATGTGCACTTCGAGCAGGACGTTGGGGCTGACGCGGCAGAGGAGCTTCTCGAACGTCACCGCGCAGTCGCTGACGACGCGGAGCTTGACGTACTCCTTGTCCCGGAAGCCGTAGGTCTCCGCGTCGGCGGGGCTCATGTGCACGTGCCGCTCGGCGCGGATCACGCCCTCGGTCAGCTCGATCGTGCCCTTGGGGCCCATGACCAGGCACCCGGGCGTGCCCTCGACCTGCCCCGACGGCCGAACCGGCGCCGCGACGCCCAGCGCGATCGCGTCGGTGAAGCTCAGCTCCACCTGCGAGCGCTGCCGGACGGGGCCGAGAATCCGCACCCGGTCGATCATCCGCCGCCTCGGGCCGATGACGGTGACGGTCTCCTCGGCGGCGAACTCGCCCGGCTGGTAGAGCCACCGGTAGACCGTCAGCTCCGCGCCGGGGCCGAAGAGCGTCTCCAGGTGCTCCGGGCAGATGTGCATGTGCCGGGCGGAGATGTTGACCACCAGGTTCGGCGTGTAGGCGAAGGAGAGCTGCGGCTCGCCGGCCTGGAGACGCGCGGCGAACTGCTCGCGCACCACCTGGCGGACCACCCGTTCCAACTGCTCCCGCGGCATGGGGATGTTCAACGTGGTCATGGCGGGATCTCCGCTACGTTGGCTCCGGGGCTTCGGCCGGCTCCAGCTCGGCGTAGACGACCCGGGCGCTCAGGGCGTCGAGCCACCGGCGGGTGCCGGCGCCCGCGCCGGCGTCGGTCACGACGGCGTCCAGCTCGCCGAAGTCGCAGAGCTTGACGACCGACCGCATGCCGAACTTGGTGTGGTCGACGGCGAGGATGGCCTCGTCGGCCTCTTCCATCATCCTGCGCTCCACGTCGACCATCATCTGGTTGGCGTTGAAGGTGCCCTCCTCGGTGGCCCCCGCGCAGCTCATCACGAGCTGCGTGGCGTGCAGCGAGTCGAGCTGCTGGACCGTCATCGCGCCGAGGGCCACGCCGGTCCGCGGGTAGACGTACCCGCCGACGAACGTCACCTCCGTGTCGGGATACGCCGACAGCAGCGAGGCGATGGGCACGGAGTTCGTCACGACGTTGAGCCGGCGGCCCTTGATGGCCTCGGCCACCTCGTAGCACGTCGTCCCGCCGTTGAGGATGATCGCCTGGTTCTCGGGGATCATCTCGCTGACGGCGCGGGCGATCGCGCGTTTCTCGGCCAGGGCGGTCGTCTCGCGGTCGGCGTAGGCCAGCTTGTGCGGCGTGGTGTCCTTGACGAACACGGCCCCGCCGTACGTCCGTCTGACAAACCCTTCCTTTTCCAAGGTTTCCAGGTCCCGACGGACTGTGCTCTCCGAGACGCCCACGACCTGAGCCAGTTCCGCCAGGGACATAAAGCCCTGTACTGAGAGCAGTTTCGCCTCTTTGGCTCGCCGATCTTCCATGGGGGGCTCCACGCCCGTGACGAAATCTCGCCCATTCCGTGACAAGCTCAAACGGAATTATACGTCATGTTCGCGCCGCTGGCAACCAAGGAATGGTCGGGAATGAGAGAATTCTATCAGGTTGTCGGAACGATTTGCGCGTGAGAATGGCAGAATTCGCGCAGCACAAGTCGCCGCGGGGATCGCGCAGGGAAGGTATAACGCTTCAAGACAGAGACTTAGCCGTCAGAAGGGCTTTCGTAAGCTACTGCTGGGGCTGCGGAGGCGCCGCGCCGCCCGGGCTGGGCATGGCGGAGACGCGCTGGGCGATGTTGACGTACTGCATGCGGCACTCGTAGAGGCCCTGGTCGAGCAGCTTCTTCTCCTCGTCGGTGAGGTTGCCCTTGGTCTTCTCGTCCAGGACGACCAGCGTGTCGATGTGGTGCTTGGCCACCTCGAGGTCGACGTACCGCCGGCCGCTGCGGTCCTGCATGGCGCCCATGGCCATGAAGGTCTGCGTGATGATGGAGTTGACGAGCGTGCTGAAGCTCGCCTCGGGCAGCTCGCGCGGCCCGCCTGCGCCCCGCGCCGCGGCCGGAGCGGCGCCGCCTTCGCTCTCCACCTCCTTGGCGAGCTTCTCCTTCTCGGCCCGGGCCTGGGCCTTCCAGTCGTCATCGACGATGATCTTGGGCTCTTCCGCGGGCTCCTGCGGCTGTGCCTGCGGGCCGCTCGGCTCGGCTTGCTCGTTCTCGGCCATGATCGGGTTCCGTGCTCCTCAGGGGGGATGAACGCACATGCGCGCCCACGAGAGGATAGGCCTTGGCCCCGTGGCTTTCAACTCCAATCCACCGCGCGAGTGGGCCCGGACCCGGCGGCTGTGCTCGTGGCGGCAGCGCCCGGTCACGTCACGCGCCGGCGATGCGGGGCATGCGGATCGGTTCGCTTCGGAGCGTCGCCTGGAGGAACTCGTGCAGTAGGTCCTTCTTGAGCTCCTGCGAGTCCGGGTCGTGCCAGAGGTTCCTCGCCTCGCCGGGATCGCGGGCCAGGTCGAACAGCTCGCCGTCGGCGCCGTCGCGGTAGACGGTGATCTTGTGCCGCCGGTTGACGTA
>CAZXOC010000506.1:0-3316 GCA_964642165.1 uncultured Planctomycetaceae bacterium
CCTGGCGGCGGAGCTGGCCGACGTCGCCGACGCGGGGGCCGTCCGCGCCGCCGTGGCGTTCCTCGTCGCCGAGGGGATCGTGGCCGACGCCGCGGCGGCGACGGGCGACGTGCCCGAGGCGCTCCGCGGCCAGGCTGCCTACCTGTCGCACTCGCTGCCCGATCCGGCCGCGGCGATCGAGACGCTCGCCCGCACGCGCTGCCGCGTGATCGGCGACGGGCCGAGCGCGGAGATGCTGGCCGAGGAGCTGAAGGCCCACGGCCTGGGCGGCGTCGAGGCGAGCGTTCTCGCGCCCGCGGAGGCCGGCGCGCCGCAGCGCGACGGCGCGCG
Source organism: uncultured Planctomycetaceae bacterium (assembly GCA_964642165.1). Lineage (GTDB taxonomy): Bacteria > Planctomycetota > Phycisphaerae > SM23-33 > SM23-33 > CAYRVX01. The sequence goes on from CAZXOC010000506.1 coordinate 331, forward strand.
GTGCCTGGCGGACCTGGCGGAAGCCGACGCCGACGTCGCCGCCGTCGTCACGGAGACGTTCCAGCCGCAGCTCTGCCGCGAGGCGAACCGGGCGCTGCTGGCGGCGGGGAGGCCCGCCCTGTACGTGGACCTGGCCAGCGGCAACCACGGCGTGATCGGCCCGCTGGTCGTGCCCGCCCAGACGAGCTGCTATGCCTGCTACGAGGCAAGGCTCTTGGCGGCCGGCGACAACGACCGCGAGCGGCTCGACTACGAGGCCTTCCTGCGGACCCGCCCGGCGCGGCGGGCGTTCGGCCACCTGCCGGCCCTGGATCGCATGACGGTCTGCCTGGCCGCGGTGGAGCTGCTCAGCTACCTGACGGGCTACCGCGCGGCCCGAGCGATCGACGGGGCGCTGATCGTGGACTTCCACGAGCCGGCGATCACGCGCGAGCCGGTGCTGAAGCTGCCCGCCTGCGAGGCCTGCGGGCTCCTGCGCACGCCCGCCGGCGGCGGGGGGCGGGCGCCGTGACGGTCTCGGCGTCGCGGCCGGCCGAGCTGTGCCGCCAACTCGTCGGGTGGCGCAGCGGCATCGTCAAGGCCGTCCACCAGCCCCCGCCCCTGCCCGGCGAGCCGCGCGTCCACGCCTTCGCCGGGAGGACCTGCGACCTGTCGCACCTGGGCCGCCCGCCCGGCAGCACCACCTGCGGCGGGGTGGGCTTCTCGCCGGAGGCGGCGCTGCTGGCCTGCCTCGGCGAGGCCGTCGAGCGGTACTGCTGCCAGTTCGCCCCGCCCGAGATGCCGCTGCACCCGTTCGACCAGGCCGGCGCGGCCGCCGTGGACCCCGCCGCGTGGGCGCTGTTCTCCGAAGCGCAGTACGCCGCCGAGAGCTTCCCCTTCGCGCCGGTCGGCCGCGAGACGCCCCTCCGCTGGACGCCGGCGACGAGCCTGACCGAGCGGCGCGAGAAGCTCGTCCCGGCCTGCCTGGTGTACATGCCCTATTCGCCGCGCGAGCCCGAGCCGCTCGTCGCCCCGGCCACGTCCACGGGCCTGAGCTGCGCCGCCGACGCCGAGCAGGCCGCCCTCAGGGGCCTGCTCGAGGTCATCGAGCGCGACGCCCTGGCGATCGCCTGGCTGAAGCGCGCGGCTGTCTGGGAGCTGTGCGACGTCCCCGGTGAGCTGCTGGCGCCCTTTAGCCCGGGGGCCATCGACTACCGCGTCTTCGACCTGACGTCGGACGCCGGCGCGTACGTCTACCTGGCGCTGTCGGCGGGGCCGTCGGACTACGGGCGGCTCATCACCGTCGGTGCCGCGGCGGGAATCGACCCCGCCGCCGTCCTGACGAAGGCCCTGCTGGAGAACGCCCAGGGGCGCCTGGCCCTGATGGCCATGCGGCGCGACGAGCCGGACTGGGCGCCGGCGGAGGACTTCTCCAACGTGATGAGCTTCCACGACCACGCCCGCGTGCTGACGTGCCGGGCGGACCTGCTCGACGAGCTGGGCTTCCTGGGCGCGCGGGGTCGTCGGCGCTTCCCGCCCGGGGCGGCGCGGCGGTTCGAGACCGCCGCCGAGGCCCTCGCGTGGTGCGTCGGCCGACTGGCGGAGCTGGGCCTCGAGGTGCTCGTGAAGGACCTGACGACGTGCGACGTCGCGCCGCTGGGCCTCCGCGTCGTCCGCGTGGTCGTGCCGGGCATGCAGCCGCTGCACGGCGCGCACGGGCTGGCGCTGCTGGGCGGCGGGCGCCTGGCGCGCGCGGCGGAGGTCTTCGGCCTCGAGCCGGCCGGCGTCCTGGCGCCCGGCGAGTACAACCCGATCCCCCATCCCCTGCCCTGACGGAAGGAGGTGCCGCCGTGGACCTGCCCTGGACGCAGCCGGACCTGGCCCGGCAGTGCCCCGCCGCCATGCTCTACCAGGAAAACAGCGTGCTGAACCCGGCGCGGGCGGCGGGCTTCCAGGAGCGAATCCTGGCCTTCACCGAGGCGCAGCTCGCCGAGGACGGCGCCCGGGCGGCGGCGAAGACGTACCCGCACGGCCGGCGCGTGGCGCTGCCGGGCGGGCCGTGGCGGACCCGCGCCGTCGAGCGCGCCATCGAACGGCGAAGGACCCGACGCGCGTTCACGGGCAAGGGCATATCGGCGCGCCGGCTCGGGCGCATCCTGCGCTGCGCCGGCGGCATCACCGGCCGGGCAAGCGGCACCGTCGGCGAGGTCGGCCCCGTCGGCGACGTCGCCCTGCGGGCCTGCCCGTCGGCGGGGGCGCTGTACCCGCTGGAGATCTACCCCGTCGTGCTGCGCTCGCCGGACCTGCCGTGCGGCGTGCATCACTACCACGTGGCCGCCCACGCGCTGGAGTGCCTGTCGGCGGGGGACGTCCGCCGCCGCCTGGAGGCCGACCTTCTCGGCGTGGAGCTGATGCCCGGAGCGGACGCGGCGCTGCTGATCACGTCGGTCCTGGAGCGGACGCTCGTCAAGTACGGCGAGCGGGGCTACCGCTTCGTCCTGATCGAGGTGGGCCACCTGGCCCAGAACGTCGCCCTCGTCTGCGAGGCGATGGGGCTCAACAGCGTCTGCCTGGGGGGCTTCCACGAGGACGGTCTGGCGGAGCTGCTGGACGTGGACCGCCGCCGCGAGCCGGTCCAGTACGTCATCCTGCTGGGCACGCGCTGAGGCGCCGCGGCGGGCACTGCCGGAGGGCTGACGTCGCTATTGCCCCGCCGGCGACGGGATTTGTGACGCGTCCTGATTGTGTCAACTTCTATCCTGATTGACACAAACGGCTATTCGTCATTAGTTTTTGATATCATTAGAGTTGCATCTACTTTCCTTTCTGTTTATTGCGAGAGGATCGGACAATCAGCCCCTCAGAACTCCTATTGGCGCAATAGCGTTTAATCCCCCCGCCCCGCGCTGGCGGTCGGCGGGGAGCCAAGGCCCGGGGCCGGGGGGGGCTTGGCACCGCAGCGCCACTTGGCCGGGCAAGTTGCGCAAGAGGCGATGGCTCTTGCAGT
>CAZXOC010000507.1:0-3303 GCA_964642165.1 uncultured Planctomycetaceae bacterium
CCAACCTGGTCGGCCATCACCATCATGGCCATCACCATCATCCGGTCGGCCGGACCGGACCCTGAGGGCCTCGCATGCGTGGATCGACGAAAGCCCCTGGGTCCGGCCCGGGGGCGTTTTCATTGATGGGCACGGTGAGCGTAGCCTAGACGGTTAAGGCGCCAGATTGTGGTTCTGGAGATCGCGGGTTCGAGTCCCGTCGCTCACCCTTCGGCGGCCGGCCTGCCGCGCGGCGGCCGCGACGAGAGCATGGTGAGCGTAGCCTAGCTGGTTAAGGCGCCAGATTGTGGTTCTGGAGATCGCGGGTTCGAGTCCCGTCGCTCGCCCTGGGCCGCACGGCGGCCCGTGCCCGAACCCAGGCGAAAGGACATCGGCATGGCGACGTATGAAGTCGCTCGTGGCACGCGAGACATCCTGCCGGCGGAGATGGCCGTGCGCACCCGCGTCGAGCACGCCATCCGCCGGACGTTCGAATCGTACGGCTTCCAGCGGATCCGGACGCCGCTGTTCGAGGACTTCGAGCTCTTCGCGGCGCGGTCGGGCGAGGAGATCCGCGAGTCCATGTTCACGCTGGTCTTCGACCACCAGGAGTACGCCCTCCGCCCCGAGCTGACCGCGCCGGTCTGCCGGCTGGTCGCCTCGGGGAAGCTGGACGAGCTGCCCCGGCCGTACAAGCTGTACTACATCGGCCAGTGCTACCGGTACGGCCGCCCGGGGCCGGGAGAGCATCGCGAGTTCACACAGGCTGGGCTGGAGCTGATGGGTTCGCCGGACGCCCTGGCCGACGCCGAGGTGATCGCGGTCGCCGCGCGGACGCTCCAGAACCTCCAGGTTCCCGACTTCCGGCTCAAGGTGGGCAACGTGGGCATCTCGCGGCAGGTGCTGGAGGAGGCCTGCGGCGACGACTTCGACGCGCAGGGCCGCGTGATCGACGACGTCGACCACCTGCTGCGGACCCGCGAGCGGTGCCGGGCGCTGACGGCCAAGGACCGCCTCGAGCCCGAGGACGTCGAGTACGTTCGCTCGGAGACCGAGACGCTGGCCCGCGCCGGGGAGGACGGCTCGGGCGGCGAGGCGGGCGTCCCCCCCGGGGCGAAGCTGTCCGAATCGGCGGCCCGGGAGCTGCTGGCGGCGCTGCCCACCGCGGCCGAGGACGCCTGTCGCGCGGCGTGGGCCGCCGATCACGTCGTCCCCCCGGAGGCCGGCGAACTGCTGCTGCGGGTGTCGCGCGTGCGAGGCCAGGCCGCGCCGGCCATCGACGAGGCCAGAGCGCTCCTGGCGGGCACGCCGGCCATTGAGCGCCTCGACGAGCTGGCGCACGTCTGCGAGCTGCTGGGCGCCTACGGGCTGGGCGACTTCGAGGTCGTGCCCGGCCTGGCGCGGGGGCTGGGCTTCTACACGTCGACGGTCTTCGAGATCGACTGCCCGCCGCTCGGCGCGCGGCAGCAGGTCTGCGGCGGCGGGCGCTACGACCGGCTGGTGGAGGACTTCGGCGGCGAGCCCCTTCCCGCCACCGGGTTCGCCATCCGCTTCGAGCGGGTGGTGGAGCTGGTGCGCCGGCGCGGCGCCGGCGCGGCGGTCGCGCCGATAGATGTGTTCGTCGCCGCCACCGGGCCGGACGCCCGCGCCAAGGCCGTGGAGACGGCCGAGGCGCTCCGCGCCGCCGGCCTGCGGGCCGCCGTGGACGTGATGGGCCTGGACGTGGAATCCCAGCTCGACCACGCCGCCCGGCTGCGCGCCGCGCTCTGTGTCGTTCGCGGCGCCGAGGGGCTGGACGAGGACGAATGCCTCCTCCGCCGCCTGCCGGCGGGCCCCGAGCAGACCGTCCCCCTCGCCCGCCTGGCGAGCGAGATCAAACGGCAGATCGAAAGCTAGGATAACCCATGACGAAGGAAGAACACCCGGTCCGACTCGCCGTGCCGAAGGGCAGCCTCCAGAAGACGACCGCGCCGTTCCTGGCCCGCGCGGGGCTGGCGCTGGAAGGCTACGGCGAGGGATCGCGAAACTACCGCCCGAGCCTCGGCATCGAGGGCGTCACCGTCAAGGTCCTGCGCCCGCAGGAGATCCCCATGCTCCTGTCCGAGGGCCTCTACGACCTGGGCATCTCCGGGCTGGACTGGTACGTCGAGTCCAAGTGCCAGCGGAACGTCGCCGACGTGGTGAACCTCGGCTTCGGGAGGGTGGACATCGTCCTGGCCGTACCCGACGCGTGGGAGGACGTCACCAACGCCGAGGAGCTGTTCCGCAAGTTCATCCGCTCGACGAGCAAGGACCCGCTGCGGATCTGGACGGAGTACCTCAACATCGCCGACGAGTTCGTCTTCCAGTACCAGCAGAGCGACCCGACGCTGATCAGCCCGTACGCCGGGCTGCACCGGAACCGACACTCCGGCATCCGGATCTACCATTCCTTCGGCGCGACCGAGTCCAAGCCGCCCGAGGACGGCGAGGCCATCATCGACAACACGGAGACCGGCCGCACACTCCACGCCAACGGGCTGAAGATCATCCACAAGGTGCTGCCCAACTCGACGGCCCGGCTCCTCGCCAACCGCCGCACGCTGCTCGACGACGCCAAGAGGCAGCGCATCGACCGGATCGTCAAGGCCTGCCAAGGCGCCGCGCCCAGGAAGGACGAGAGGAAGCGCCAGCTCAACGGCCACCTCACCTGGTGAGCGCCGGGCGGAGCGGCGATCCGCCCAGGCCCGGCGAAACCCGGGGCGGCAGGTGCCCCACGGGGCCGGCCGCCGAAACACGGGCTGCCTCCGCGAGCCCCCGGTCACGGAAGGGGATAGAGCGCCCCGGCTGCGCGGCGCGGGTCCACGAGGGGCCCGGCTCGCGGCCCGTGCGGCCGCTGAATTCTCACCAGACTGTTGACCTAGCCCCCAAGTGAGTTTATGCTTTGGGTTGTCTCGTCAGAACCGCATCTTGGCGGCATTTTCCGACGCGGGAGGTGTGCGGCTTGGCAGGCGGCGCCGGGACGTTTGCGGCGCTCGCCGGAGGATGATCGCATCGGCCGTTCCCCGGGCCGGCATGTGTGCGGACATATCGATCCAGCAGCAGGGCTGTAAGCGAAGGCGGCGCACCGCGATCGCGCCGCGAGGGTGTTGCTGTGCCTTCGGCAGCGCACAGACACCCCGCACTCTTCACGCTTGTTAGACGAGCCGGAAAGGCTCCGGTTTCACCGAAACCGATTTTCCCCGCGGCGGGCGGAAGCGAGGATCCGCCCTCGCGGGGGCCGTTGCGCTATCACAGCAGGGAGCGAGACATGTCTGCGAGCGAACGTGTCGTGGCCGTGGTGTT
>CAZXOC010000508.1:0-3290 GCA_964642165.1 uncultured Planctomycetaceae bacterium
TCGTCGCGCGGTTGAACGCGATCATCGACGAAGCCTTCGGCCGAACCGAGAGCGAGGGTTAGCAGAGAGGGCCGCCCGACCGATGCGGGAAGAGCGTTCAGTAGAGCGTCGCGACTCGCGCTGGCCGCGTCCCTTGGCGGGATTCCGCGGACTCCGCCCCTCGGACCTGCCCCGGGAAATCTCCGCCGGCATCACGCTGGCGGCGCTGATGGTTCCGCTGAACATCGGCTACGCGCAGGTGATGGGCCTCCCGCCCGTCGCGGGACTCTACACGGCGATCTTCCCCCTGGCCGTCTTCGCGCTCCTCAGCACGTCGCGTCACGTGGTCGCGAGTCCCGATGCTTCGATCTCAGCGATGGTGGGTGCCTCGCTCGTGGTCTTCGGGGCATCCGGTGATCCCGCCCGCATCGAGGCCGGTTTCGCCATCGCCCTCCTCTGCGGCCTGATCTTCTTCGTCTTCTGGTTCTTCCGCCTCGCATTCCTCGCGAACTTCGTGTCCCGTGCGGTGATGGCCGGCTTCATCACCGGCCTGGCGATCGAGGTCCTCACCAACCAGCTTCGTCGGATCCTCGCGGCAGGACACGACGCCGCGCCAAAGACCGGGGCGCTGGCGGCCGCCTGGGGCGACTCCATCGGAGGCTCCTTCGAGACCGAGGGCTTCTTCCTGCACGCGATGGCCCTCGTCGAGTCGATTCCCGCGGCGAACGTGTATTCGATCGGGATCGGCGTGGGTGCCTTGCTCATGGTCCGCCTGTTCAAGCGTTACGCGCCACGGGTTCCCGGTGCCCTGGTTGCGCTGGTGGTGCTGACTGTCCTCGTCGCCGTGCTGGAGCTCGACAAGCGGGGGGTGAGCGTCCTCGGCGAAGTGCCGTCGGCCGCCCCCGAATTCAAGTTCCCCGCTCTCCCCCCGGCCGACTACTTCAGGCTGCTGCCCGGCGCCTTCGCCATCGTCGCCATCACCCTGTGCGAGAGGCTCCTGCTCGCGCGTCAGTATTCGCGCAAGCACGGCTACAAGACCGACGGCAACCAGGAGATCTTCGCCTGCGGCGCCGCCAACCTGGCCGCCGGTCTCACGGGCTCGATCATGATCGGCAACAGCGCCTCGCGGTCGGCTGCGATGGATAGCGCAGGCGCGAAGACACAGCTACCCAGCCTCGTCGCGTCGGGAACGATCACGCTGGTGATCCTCTTCTTCTCGGACCTGCTGGCCTATCTGCCCACTGCGGTGCTGGCGGGCATCGTGGCGAATGCCGTGCTGTCCCTCATCGAGGTGAAGGAGCTTCGGGCGCTGTGGCGGATGCGGCGGTCCGACTTCTGGATCGCCATGGTCTGCCTGCTCGGCGTGCTGGTATTGGGGGCCCTCAAGGGCGTCGTCATCGCCGTCCTCATGGCGATCATCGACGTCGTCCGCCGCGCCTCGCGACCGGGGACCTGGGCGCTTAGGCAGGCGCCGGATGGGCGCCACTTCGTGGCCGGTGAGGTCGGCCCCGAGGCCAACGACGGGGGCCTCGTCATCTACCGGTTCGGCGCCCCGCTCTACTTCGCCAACGCCAATCTCTTCATGGAGGAGGTCGAGCGGCTGGTGGGCGATGCCCCCACGCCCGTCCGCTGGTTCGTGCTGGACGCGGAGGCGATGACGGACATCGATACGACGGGCGCCGAGGCCTTCGAGGAGCTTCTCGAGCTCCTGGCCGACAGGAACGTCACATTCGCGATGAGTCGGGCCAACAAGCCCGTGCCGGCAGTGCTCGAACGATACGGCCTCCTGGAGAAGGTCGGGATGGAGCGCATCTTCCCGACGAACCGCCACGTATGGGCGGCTTTCCAGGAGGCGGGTGATGGGGTGATCCCGCCGTCATCACCGCCGCAGAACCCGTAGGCTCAGGAGATCCGACCACCGTACCCGCAAGCGGGCAGGAGGAGGCATCAATGAAGGTCGTCATCGTAGGAGGTGTTGCAGGTGGAGCGTCGTGCGCGGCGCGCCTTCGCCGGCTGGATGAGTCTGTGGAGATCGTGATGGTCGAGCGGGGTCCGTACGTCTCGTACGCGAACTGCGGTCTCCCCTACCACGTAGGTGACGTGATCGAGAACGAGTCGGACCTCCTGGTGGCCAACGAGGATCTCTTCCGTCACTTCTTCCGCGTAGAGGTCCGCACCCGCTGCGAGGCGGTCGCGATCGATGCCGAGAAGAAGACCGTCGACCTGAAGAACGTGGAGACGGGCGAAGTCTCCACCGAGTCCTACGACACGCTGGTGTTGTCCCCCGGGGCCCAGTCCGTCCGGCCGCCGCTGCCGGGCATCGATCTGCCGGGGATCTTCCACGTCCGGACCGTGCCCGACGCCCGGGCGATTCGCGAGTGGATCGAGAAGGGTACGCTCTTCCTGGCCGGGATGTACCGCTACTCGGGCATCCAGCTCGCCATGCCCAAGCGCCATGCGGTGGTGGTGGGCGGCGGCTTCATCGGTCTGGAGACGGCCGAGAACCTGGTCGAGCGCGGCTTCGAAATCACCGTCCTCGAGCGCAACGAGCAGGTTCTCGGACCCCTCGACCCCGAGTACGCCCGCGTGGTCAAGGGACACCTGCATCGAAACGGCGTACAGGTGGAGCTCGGCGACAGCGTTGCCGAGTTCACGAAAGAAGAGAACGGCCGTCTGACGGTGCACACGGAGTCGGGCAAGAGCTACCCGACCGACATCGTGATCCTGGCGCTGGGTGTTCGGCCGGAGACTGCCCTGGCCCAGACCGCGGATATCGAGATCGGCGAGCGCGGTGGGATCCGCGTCGATGATCAGATGCGGACGAGCGTGCCCGACATCTTCGCCGTCGGCGACGCCGTCGAGGTGAAGGACTTCGTGACGGGCGAGTACGGACTCGTGGCCCTCGCCGGCCCGGCCAATCGCCAGGGGCGGATCGCCGCCGACGTCATCGCGGGGCGCGACTCGACGTTCCGCGGCACCCAGGGAACGGCCATCATCGGTCTCTTCGGTGCGGCCATCGCCTGGACGGGCGTGAGCGAGAAGACGCTGAAGCGCCGGGGCGACGGCGACTACGAGAAGATCTACCTCTTCCCGAACTCCCACGCCGGCTACTACCCCGACGCGAAGATGCTCGGCATGAAGGTCCTCTTCCGCAAGAGTGACGGCCGCGTCCTCGGCGCGCAGGCCGTCGGCATGGACGGCCCGGCTGTGGACAAGCGCATCAGTGCCATCGCCGTGGCCATCCAGATGGGCGCCACGTTCCACGACCTCGAGGAGGCCGAGCTCTGCTACGCGCCCCAGTTTGGAAGCGC
>CAZXOC010000509.1:0-3270 GCA_964642165.1 uncultured Planctomycetaceae bacterium
CGTCAGCTCCTGCGGCGGCGAAGGAGAGCCGCGCCGCCGAGGGCCAGCAGGCACAGGCCCGCGGGCTCGGGGATCGGCGCCGCGCCGGCGCCGAACGTCCCGCCGACGTTCCGCTTCATCGCGATGTAGTCCAGGAAGTTCACCTGCCCGTCGTAGTTGAGGTCGCCGTTCGGCCAGCTTCCGGGCTGGTCGAAGCCGGCTCGCAGCGCCACGAAGTCGCCGCGGCCCACCGTGCCGTCCAGGTCCACGTCGCCGCACGCCGTCGCCTGCAGCAGCACGCCGTCGACATCCTCTCGCACGCCGACGGCCATGCGATCCGGCTCGGCCACGGCGAGAGGGCAGGTGATGCCCCCCGTGCCGGACCAGTCGCCGAAGGCCTCACCCGGCTGGCGGTTGTAGGCCTGCCGGATCCCGTCGAGGACGGACGCCAGGGAGCCGTCCCGCACGCGCAGCGTCCCCCCGGCGAGGGCCACCACGCCGCCGTCGAGAACGAGATCGGCGCACTCGGCGTTGCCGTCGAGCACGTCCAGGCGACTCCGCACCGTCACCGTGCCCATGCTCACGCCGGCATTGCTGTCCAGGGCCAGGCGCCCCGACCGGACGTCCACGTCGCCGACGCGGAAGATGCCCTCCACCCGCACCGTGCCGGTCATCTCCGCCTCGACGCGATCGCGGTTGCCGTCGCCCACGGTCGTCTCCATCGGGCCGTCGCTGCCGACGATCACGCCCAGGTGGTGCGTCTCGCCGCCATGCTCGAAGCCCAGGTCCACGGCATCGCGGAGCAGGTAGGACCGCCCCGCCGCGGCCGCTATCCCCACCGCCTGGCCCGGCGCGGCGCCCGGGGCGGCGCCAACGCCCATCCCGTCCCCGTCGATCCGGGCATCCCGGTCTCGCGTCGTCAGCAGGTACGCCCCCTGCGACACCGCCAGCGGCGAGTTCACGAACGTGTCGCACCAGTCGGCCTCCGCCACGAAGTGCAGGCCCGTCGGCCAGGCCCCCGCCAGGGGATCCATGTCGTCGCTGCGGTAGACGAACAGCACCCCCGGATCGATGTTCCACGTCGCCCCGCCGGCCAGCGCATCGGCGACGTCCGTCCAGATCATGCATCCCGACGGGACGTTCAGCGTGCCCCGGCTCGGCTGCGCGCCTTCCAGAACCAGCGACGACGGGCCGAACAGGCTCAGCGTCCCCGTCGCCTTCAGGGTGTCGCTCGACGTCACCACCACCCGGCCGTTGTGCGCCTTGAAATGCATGTCGTCGTAGATCGCGTCCTTGCCGAGCACCAGGATGTCCCGGTTGACGTGGCTGCCGTCGTCCGGCGCGGTCCGGCTGGCCACGGCGCAGACCGTCGGGTAGAAGGTGGTCGGAAGCCGCAGCGTGCCCGGGCCGACGAAGTTCACCCCCGTCTCCGTGTTCACCGTTATGAACCTCGCCCACGCGCCGACCTCCACCTCCATGCCGTTGAGGTTGATCTCCAGCCCCGACCCCGGTGTGGCCTCGTCGATCTGGCCGATGAACGGCTTCTCGGTCCAGGGCCCGAAGGTCGCGCTGAGGTAGATGTCGTCGGTCTTCGCCGGGTCGTCGCCGATGGTGATGGTCTCGCCGAAGTCGCCGCCGACGATCGCCTTCGCCAGGCGTGCCCCGCCCGGGTCGCCGGCATTGGCCGCACCCAGGTGCAGCGTGGTGGGCTCGACGGTTCCCCCGAACACCGCCCCGTCGTGCAGCACGACGTCCACGCCGGGACGCGGATCCGTCGCGTAGCCGGCGGCATCCTGGAAGTCCAGCCCGCCGGTCTCGCCGCTCAGCAGGGAGCCGGCCTCCACCGTGATGACCGGGCGGCTGGCGCTCACCAGCGGCGCGCCCAGCTTCAGCCAACTGCCCAAGGTCGTCGCCTGGAGCGTCAGGTTCGGCAGGTCGGCCAGCGCATCCGGCTGCGAGACCCACAGCGTGCCCCCGTCGATCGTCAGGTTCGCGCTGTCGTCCTTGTCGGCATGCGGCACGGAGAGCCTCTCGCCGACGGTCACCTGCCCGCCCAGCAGGCGCAACTGCTGGGCGTCCAGGTGGCCCGGCACGTCCAGGAGGCCGCCGGTCACCGACACCGTGGAGGCGGTCAGGCTGCCCGGCAGGTTCAGCTCGCCGGCGCTGACCGTCACGTCGGGCGTGCCGGCCAGGCCCGCGGGGACCTCCAGCACGCCTCCGGCCACCTCCACCTGGGGCGTCGTCAGCAGGCCGTCCACCGTCGCCGTGCCGCCCTCGACGCGCACGCCGGCGGAGGCGTGGACCTCCTGGCCGGCCTGGAACGTTCGGCCGGTCACGCGAAGGCTCTCCACGTCGACCAGGCCCTGCACGGTCACGTTGGCGCCCGACGTCAGCGCCCGCGCCGTGAGCGTCGACGCCGCGTCGAGGCGCCCGGCGGTGATCGTCAGGTCGGCCGTGTCGACCGGTCCGCCCACCGTGACGGTGCCGGCCAGCTCGGCGTTGCCGTCGGTGGTCAAGGCGCCGTCGACGGTGAGGCTGCCGGCGGTCACGCGAAGGCTGCCGGCGGCCAAGGCGCCCCCGACCGTCAGCGTTCCGTTGGTCTCGACGTCGCCCGAGGCCGTCAGGGACTGGATCGCCTCAAACGTCGCCGTGTCCACCACGAGGCCCCCGACCCGCGTCTCGCCGTTGACCGTCGTCGTGCCGCCGCGGACGGTGACGGTGGACGCGGCCTGGAGCGCCCCGCCGATGTTCAGCAGGCCCGAGAGGTCCGCGGAGGTGACGTTGGCATTGCCGTCGATCTGCGCCTCGCCGTCTACCGTCAGTTCGGCGGCGCGCAGGACGTGGGCCGAAAGCAGGCCGGACACGCCGACGTCGCCGCCCACGTCGATGGCGCCGTCGACGTCGACCGTTCCGACGACCGCCACGCCGCCGGCTCCGCCGAGATCGCCGTGGAGCACCAGGCGGTGGGCGTCGTCGGTCCGCAGGCTCACGACCCCGCCGGCGGCGACGTCGGCGTCGCCGCTCAGCGTGATGGTCGGCGTGGCGTCCGGCTCCTGCCCCGTCAGCTTGCGGGCCTCGATGGATCCGCCGGCTGGGCTGACGCTCCAGGCGTTCCGGAAGGTCAGGTCCCCGCCGTCCTTGCTGGAGATGACCAGCGCCCCGCCGTCGATCTCGAAGGCGGCGTTGGGCAGCGGGTTGTGCAGCGCCGTGCGGACAATGCCCAGCGAGCCGCCGGCGAGGCGGAACGTCGTGTTCGTGTCGCCCCCGGGCATGCTGCCGTCGAAGACCAGC
>CAZXOC010000510.1:0-3249 GCA_964642165.1 uncultured Planctomycetaceae bacterium
AATGACCCGATTGACTTGAACCTCCCAATCGCCCGTCGAAAGACGGGCGATTTTTCTGCTCGGCCGGCGTCCAAGCGTACTCTCTGCGGAGAACATCGGCATCGAGCCGGCACGCACGACGTCTCCATGGGCCTCAGGCGAGATGAGGGCATTGCCGTCGTGCCCGCAAAATGCTTGCCGGTCTGTCGATCGAGGATAAGATCGTGACAAAGGCCGACGGTCCCGGCGCGCCGGGATCGGCCAGAGGCCATGCGGGGAATCCCCGCTGAGAGGGTGGCCATGAAGAACGTAGTCCTATCATTCGCGGTATCGGCAATCCTCGCGTCGAGCTGTTTGGCGGCCGACAAACTCACCGCCGAGCAAAGCAAGCAGGTCCAGACGTTGCTCCGCGAGTTCGGGGCCGCCGCCGACGAGGCCGGACGCAAGGCCGCCTTCGACAAGATGCTCACCCTGGGGGCCCCGGCCGTCGAGCTGGTCGGCCCCGTGATCGACGATGCGTTGGGCGCCGAAGGACGCAAGTACGTCGGGATTCTCGAACCGGAGATTCGCCGCAGGTACATGAAGAAGCTCGAATCCATTTCCGACGAGCGGATATCCCACATTCTCCGGACCCGTTACCTGTGGGAGCCCTACATCATCCATGGCGGCAGCGATCCGAAGTTCCGGCAGGTCTATCTTGCGCCCATCTGGAAGATGAAGGAATTCCTGCTGCCGAAGATCGCGGACATCGAGGACGCGGAAGTCGTCACGTCGCGAAAGAAGCTGGTCGAGCTTGCCGGCTACCGGAGACGGTGCCGCGAGGTCCTGAAGATCAATCCCGATCCGACCGCGGGGAAGCTCTCGCCGACCGGCATTCCCTATCCCCATCTGGATCAGCCGCCGACCTTCCTGGACACGCTGCACCACCACGAGCGAACGCTCATCCTCATCAACACGGTCGCGTCCAGGGGCGCCCGGGACGTGCTCCTGATGGCCGATCAGGCCGCCCGGGAAATCGACGTGCAGGAAGCCGAGTACGTCATGGCCGCCAACGAAGTGCGCATGCTGGCCGGCAGCATCGCCTGGCGGGCCGACCCGCTGGGCTGCGCGGTGGAGCGCGACCACTCCACCGACCGCAAGGAAGGGCGGGCCTCCGGGCACATGTCGACCGTGCCCGGCAAGCGCGGCTTTGGCGACCGCAACCAGCGCATGGGCGCCGGCCACTACGGCAGCGAGGGGGCAGGCGGCGGACGCAGTGGTCCGGGCTACCTGAGGGGCTTGAGCTACAGCGGGGCCGGCCACGGCGGGCCGCTGTACGGCCTGGGTCGCAACCGCGTGGGTGTCGGGCGCCGCGGCGGGGTGTACACCAGCCAGTACGCGACCGACAAGAAGTACATCCATCCCTGCCCGGCCACCGAACACGAAATGTGGATGCCCCCGGGCGTCACGGCCAGGGATCTGCGGACCTCGGCGATTCGGCAAGCCTACCGGGCGATGAAGGCCAAGTCGTACGGCCGTGCGCGGAACTGGCTGGACCGGGCCGGGGCGCCCACGGGGGCCGACGCGATCGCGCTGCGGTTCTTCCGCGCGGCGATCGACGTCCAAGTCCGGCAGGCCGTCAAGGACATTCTGGCCACCGAGGGATCGGGCGATGTCTTCTTCGCCAGGGTTCTGCTTCGCAGAGGCCTGGCCAGATTCAAGGGCATCGGAGCTTTCGAGAAAGCCGTGGCCGGGGCCGCCGAACGACTCAACGCCAAGGACCTGCGCCCCGAGCTGGCCGCGGGCGAGGCGTACTACCGGCTGTACTACGCCGTCAAGGACGCGCGCAAGGAAACGTTCAACGCCAGTCGACGCGCGCTGATCCGACGGCTTGGCAACATTACACGCAGATACAAGGACTCGATCTACGCCAAGGCGGCCGAAGACGCCGCCGGTCGGCTGGCCAATCCCGAGTCCGGCGCGGGCGCTCTTCTGGCGTTCTTCAAAGAGCGACGCAAACCCGCCCGGCCGTGACCCATGCCGCACGCGAAAGGCGTCGGTTGATCAGGCCGAATATCGCCTCAAAGACGGCCACGGGGCGGGTCAAAAGTGGCCAGTGATCTTGGGGTCCCTGTACCTCATCTGCCCTTCTTTCGGTAAGCTCCTTCCCTGGCTGGATCCGATGCAGGCCCGGCGTCGAAGCGTCCTCGATGCCGCCGTATCGCGTCATGCGAGGCCGTTCCATACGGGCGCGCCCGATGGCCCGAGACCGTACGTCGCGTGCGGGCTGCGCGGGCGCGACATCCGCCCTTCGCATCCGGGCGGCGTGGCGGGCCGGGATTCGAGGTGGGCGCGTGAAGGTCGCTGCGGAGGGGGCTTGACCGTCGATGGAGGGCACTCTCTGCGGACAACGTTGGCATCGAGCCGCCATGGACGATGTCTCCATGGTCTGCCTGAAGTCAGGGACACGCCTGCTCGGTACTTGCCGTCGCAAATGCCCTGCAAATTGCCGCAATGCTCCTCCTTCGCTCTTGACAGGCGCTCTTGACAGGCGCGGGGAAGGCAGGTATAATGGCCAAGCACAATGGAGCTTCCGCCATGGCTATCCATGGTGAGAAGCGGAGGTGCTTGCGCCGCAGGCGGACCTGCGCAGGAGCCCGGGGGTGGCGCGCGCACCTGTCGCGGGAGCAGAACGGCCTTCTGTCCGTTCGTCGTTCTGGCTCAGCGTTTTGGAGGTCATGATGGTTGCAGCAGACCGAACCCAGGCCGTGCTGATTCTCGCAGTCGTGGCGATGGCGGGCCTCATCTTCCCAGCCCCCTCGGCCAGTGCGGACGTCATCCTGTCGACCGACTTTACCGGCCGGACGGTCAGCGGGCTGACGGCCAGCAACATCACCTGGACCGCGAACGGAGTCACGAACCCGGGGGATCTGACGGCGGTGCACGAAGTGGCGAACGATGCCGGAGACCTGTTCGACACGGCCGCTGCTCAAGGACACTTCGCACTGGATAACAACGTGGGTAACGGCGGTCAGTGGAGCACCACGTTCACGATCGACGTAACGGGCGTGGGCATCAGTCTGACGGACGTGGACCTGGAATTCACGAACTTCAACAACAGCGGCGCCAAACAAGGCGTGAACCGCAGCGTGGCGTGGACGGTCACTGTCGACGGATCGATTTCAAGCCCGATCAGTAAGCAGGCAATCAGCGCTTCGGTCAAGGACGGCTCTGTAGCGATCGTGTTCGACTCGCCGATCGCGATGACCGGCGCCGAAAGCTATGACATCA
>CAZXOC010000511.1:0-1534 GCA_964642165.1 uncultured Planctomycetaceae bacterium
ATCGCGAAACGCATCCAGGCGAGACTGAAGGAAGAGGCGGGCCAGCATCGGGCCGAAGCCCGACAGTGGGCGGAGCTGCGGCGGAAGGGCCTGTCCGATCCTGTTGCGGAGAGCCTGGCCGAACATGGCAAGCGGGAGTTATCCGCGCACCTGGCGGACTTCCGGGCGGTGTTGGTCGCGAGGGGACGCACAGCGGCGTATATCGATGGCGTGATGTCGGTCTGCCGGCAGACGTTCGCGGCCTGTGGCTTCGCGCGTCCTGGTGATCTGGACGCGGTGAAGGTGTCCGAGCATTTGGGCGAGCTGCGCCGGGTTCGTCCCGTTCCCGAACGTCGCGGGCGGCGGTGGGGTAAGGAAGCGCGACGCCGGCGGAGCGGCCTGAGCGCGCGATCGATCAATCGCCGGGTGGCCGCCGTGAAGGCGTTCGCCACGTGGATGTTCCGGAACGACCGACTCCGGGTGAACCCGTTCAAGCAGCTCCGCCCGTTGAACGTGAAGGCCGATCGGCGGCAACGGCGGAGGGCCCTGGACGATGGCGAGATCGTGCGGCTCTTGGGAGCCGCGGAGACAGGGCCGGACTTCCGCGGCCTGAGCGGGGCCGATCGTGCGATGCTCTACCGCGTGGCTTTGGAGACGGGCCTGCGCGCGGGCGAGCTGGCCAGCTTGACGCCGGAAGCCTTCGATCTGGCGGACGTCCGCGCTGCGGTCGTGACGGTCGAGGCGGCGTACACGAAGAGCGGCGAGACGGCCGAACAGCCGATCGGCGCGAAGCTCGCGGGGGCGATCAAGGGGTATCTGCGGGGGCGCCCGGCGCGCGTGGCGGTCTGGCGACTCGGAAACTGGACGGCGAAGGCGGTCCGCTTCGATCTGGCGGCGGCGCGGTCGGCGTGGACCGCTGAAGCCGGGACGCCAGCGGAGGCCGAACGTCGCGAGGGAAGCGACTTCCTTGCCGCGGAGGATCGCGCCGGCCAGGTTGTGGACTTTCACTGCCTGCGCCATACGTTCATAACGCGCCTGGCGAGGGCGGGTGTTCATCCCGCGGTCGCGCAGCGACTGGCCCGGCACAGCTCCATCGAGCTGACGATGCAGTTCTACACACACCTGCGCCTTGCGGACACGCGGGGCGCCCTGGACCGTCTGCCGGACCTGGACGGCGAGGCGGACCGGCCGGCGCGCCGGGCGGGCGGCGCGTAGCGCCGCGGTCCCTCAAGTCGGTTCCGAGGCCCCCACCAGACCCCCACCACTTTTGACACCACTTCGGCGGGCGTTTCCGCCGTTTTGTGCGCGCTTCTGCGCGCTTGGCGGGAGGCGATCATCGGGGCAGGGCGTGGCGCGCAAGTCTCGGCGCCATCGGGGAAACCATCGTGCCAACAGGGGATAGAACGGCGCGGCGTGGGCCTGGGGGCGGAGCGGTCATGCAAGACTCATAATCCATTGGTCGGAGGTTCGAATCCTCCAGGGCCCATCCGCCGTCGCACGCCCTGCGAGGGCGTGCTATGGCGGATGTCCGCCGAAGCCGAAGCCCGCCGAAGCC
>CAZXOC010000511.1:1634-3239 GCA_964642165.1 uncultured Planctomycetaceae bacterium
GCGAAGGCGGGCAGCGAAGGCGGACCGGTACTGAGACATCTCATTTCAGAGGGGAATCATGAAATACGTCTACGTCCTCCAGAGCCAGACCTGGCCTGACGAACGCTACGTCGGAGTCACCGCCGATCTCCAACGCAGGCTGGAGGAGCACAACGCCCGCAAGTGCCGGCATACTAGGAAATACGCGCCTTGGTCATGTCTCGTGGCTCTGCGGTTTGCGGATGACTCCAGGGCCGAAGATTTCGAACGCTACCTCAAAAGCGGCTCAGGCCGCGCGTTTGCAGAGCGGCACTTCTGGTAGAGACGGTTCCGCTGCCGCGAACAGTCGCTCCAGTTCCCAGCGGTCCCCGCAGCGCGCTGTGCCTTTGCGCGCGCCGTTGGCACGGGTCTCCCGAGGCCAGGCGACAGGGAAGCGTATCCCTGCCCGCCTCACGTGTACACGTTCCAGACCGCCACCAGCCGCCATCCGCGACCGGACTTGCCGACGCAGCCGCAGATCGTCCAGCCGGCTCTGCACGCCGCGGCAGCCCGGGGCGGAACCGGAACGGTCATCTTCGCGGCTCCGGTGATCTCCACGAGGGCGAGAGACGTATCGCCCACGGCGCGGATCTCGAAGTACCCCTCCACGCGTTCGCTGACCGAGCCCGGCGTCGCGTCGGCGTGGGCGGCCAGTATCTGCGAAAGGGCTTCGGCGGCGGGCAGGTCCCTCGATGCCCGGGCGCCGCTGTCGGCCATGCCGTCAGCGCTGTCGGCGTCGAGATAGCCTTTGGCCGTCAACCACTTCCCGAGCTTCTTCGTCACCGTCCCTGCGGCCCGCAGCAGATCCTGTCCGCAGATCACCTTGCGAGGCATGAAGTAGCCCAGGAACTCCCGGACGTTTTCGGGGATCTTCTCCGGCCCGAAGATCTCGCAGTACTCCCTGTGCTCCGAGCCCCCGGCGTTGAAGAGGCCCTCCCAGAGCGCCGACTCATCCTCGTCGAGGTACTGATACGCATAGCTGTCCATCGACGACTGGAACAGCTCGATGATCGCCTCGTATCGGCGGAGCGTCTTGGGCTTCAGCCTCTTGCGTTGATCTGCCAGGAATTCGGCGAGTACGGCCTTGATCGGCTTGCCCACGGGCTCGATTCCGCGTTCGGCCATGCGTGCCTCCTGTCGGCTGAGGGACCAGGCACCAGTATACGGACAGCGTCCTCGCCGTCCACGTCGCGCGCGAGGAGAAATGACACAGGAGGGTACGAGAAGGGCTGGCCGCCCCGGTCAGGATCGGCAGCAAGCCAGGCTGAATTGCTCGCGCTGCTCGTCCCAGGGGAGGGGCCGGTCGCTGCGGAGGGAGTGGACGCCGAGGGCATCCGCTTCCCGGCCATCGAGGGCGGCCTCGGCGATGTCGGGGGCCAGAGAGGCCAAGCGGATCGTGCGGGCGACGGCGGCGGAGCGTCGGCTCAGAAACCAAGTTTTTCTGTGTTTCCCCCTTGACAAATAGCCTTCTCTATCTACAATACGGATAATGGGGGGCACTTGTGCGCAGCATCGATCCCCGCCGTCTTGTGCTCGTCGTGTGGGTGGCCCTCTGGTGCCACGGTCGCGGAGTGTGCGACCGTGTCT
>CAZXOC010000512.1:0-3235 GCA_964642165.1 uncultured Planctomycetaceae bacterium
AAGCTCAACTACGACGGCGAGAAGGGCCGCGTCACCAACAGCCCCGAGGCCGACGCGCTGCTCCGCCGCAAGTACCGCCCCGGCTGGACGCTCAACGGGTAAGCCCAAACGCCGCCGCGCCCCGCGCTTCGCGGCGCGGCGCGTTGTCTGCGAAAACGTCTGCGCAGTGGCCAAGCGCGGCCCCGGCGCTGCTCAGCCCGGGACATACAACGTTCGTCCGTCAGCTCGGATGAAGTGGCGTTGGTCCGCCCTGGAAGGGCGAGAGGATTTGGCCGTGGGCGTGAGCCCACGGATCACGACGCCAACAAGACGCGAGCCCCGACGGGGCTCGACCGCTAACGGCGCGGGGCCCCGGCGGCTCACGCCGCCGGCCACATCCTGCCGGCCTTCCAGGCCTCGTCCTCGGCGGGAGCAGTGTTCGGCACGCTTCGCGGGACACACCATACGCTGTTCAGCCGTTCTTGCATTCCGCCTATCCCAGCAGCTTGACCGGGCGCCGCTCTTCGGCGCTGAGGACGGCCGTGTCGATGATCTGCTGCCCGATGCGGCACAGCTCGACGGTGAGCGGGCCGTCGAGCGCGCGGCCGGTGTCCAGGTGCGCGATCAGGTGGTCCAGCGTGCACGTGTCGGGCGCGACGAGCGGGTCGGCGGGCACGTTCCGGCCTTCGGGGCAATCGCCGCTCTGGAGGCGCAGGCGGTCCTCGTGGGTGTAGACGCCGATCGTGCCGTCGCGTCCCACGATGGTGAAGCCGCACTTGGGCTGGGGCTGGTGCGTCCACGGGTCGGTGAACGTGCCCCATCGCGTCTCGAACTTGCTCAGCCCCACGTCGTAGCGCGCGACGGCGACGGCGTGCTCGTCGACCTCCAGCCCGGGCGGGTCGTCCGTGACGCACGTGACCTCGACGGGGGCCCTGCCGTTGAGGAACCACGTGCCGAACGTCGTGCCGTAGCCCATGTAGTCCAGCAGCGAGCCCCCGCCGAGGGCCTTCCGGTAGAACCACGAGTGCGGCTTCTCGGCGGCGACCTGTTCGGCGGTGCGCTCGAGCTTGTCGTGGGTGTGCCAGAGCGGCCCGCGGTTGCCGTTGTAGTAGTGCACCTCGATCGGCTCGCCGATGGCGCCCTCGTCGATGAGGCGCTTGGCCGTGCGGTGGTTGCGCTCCCACGTCAGCGGCCAGTGGATCACGAACCGCTTGCCCGCGGGCTCGAAGGCGGCGGCCATCTCGTCCGCCTCGGCGAGCGTGGCGGCGAAGGGCTTCTCGAGGATCACGTGAACGTCGTGCTGCGCGGCGAGCGTGACCAGCGGCACGCGTCCGGCCGTGGCGGGACAGAGCCAGGCGATGTCGGGCTTGGCCTCCCGGAGGCACTCGGCCGGGTCGGTGAAGACGCCGCTGTGGGGGATGCCGAAGTCCCGGACGGCATCGGCCATGCGCTCCGGGCGCTCGTCACAGACGGCGACGATCTCGACGTCCGGGTGCTCGAACGCGGTGCGCAGGTTGTCGCCCATGTGGAAGTGCTCGAAGCTGATGCCGGCGAGTCTCCATCTGGCCATGGCGGGTCCTTTCGTGCGTGGCGGTCCGTCGCGGAGCAGGATCGATCTCGGCCGATACGATACCAGACGGCGGCGAGCCCCCGCCAGCGGCCCGACGCCAGCCCCTCGCGAGGCGCAAAGCGAACGCGCGGAGGCACGTGGCGTCCGCGCGTCGGCTTCGTCGATCCGTGATGCGGCGCTCGGCCGGCGCTACTCCTCTTCTTCTCTCCCGCCGCCGTGCCGGGGGTACGCTCCTTCCTGAGGGTCCTATCCTACCCTCTCGGCGCACCCACCGTTCGTGGGGAAGCCCGACCCTTTCCGGCATTTTCCGGCGTTTCTTTCCCGGCCGGGGGCGCGGCGGCTACTCGGCGGGCGCCGGGGCGGGCTCGGGCTTCTTCGTCTCGTCGCGGAAGAACACGCCGAGGACGATCGCCGCGAGGCCGCCGATGACCGCCACGGTGTACCAGAAGCTGGTGTAGTTGAGCTTGCCGCCCACGGTGAACGCCCCGGCGAGGAAGCCGTTGAGGGCGCCGCCGAGGACCGGCCCGGCGGCGATCAGGATCCCGAAGAGCGTCTGGGCGGTGTGGCGGATGTCGGCGTCGGCGAGGCGCTCGACGTAGATGAACGCCGCGGCGTAGTAGCACGCGAAGCAGATCCCGTGGAAGCCGAGGCTCAGGACGATCGCCCACAGCGGCAGCCACGTCGAGCCGAGGAACAGGAACCGCAGCAGGTAGCCGATCCCCCCGATGGTCAGGACCCTCCGCACGCCGAGGCGCTTCAGCATCCAGCCCAGGATGACGATCATGACGATCTCGGTGACCTGCCCGATGGTCATGGCCGGGCCGATGTCGGCCTTGGCCAGCCCGAGCAGCCTCAGGTGGTGGGCCGTCTGCAGGAAGAAGATGTTGTGGACGCAGGCGATCAGCAGCGCCGCGACCATCAACACCAGGAAGCTGCGGTGGCGGAACAGGCGGAAGGCCTTCCAGAAGGCCAGCTTCTCGGCGGCGTGGCGCTTGGGCGGCGTGCTGGGCAGCGTCAGGCAGTAGGCGGCGTAGACCCAGGCGACGATGGCCCCGGCCTTGAGCGACTGGACGGCCCGCGCGACGGCGTCCGCGCGCTCCGGGCCCATCAGGAACATGGGCTTCCAGGTCAGCTCGACGCCCTCGTGCAGCGCGACGTACGGGAAGTCGCCCATCCAGACGAACGTCTGCCGCAGCCACACCCAGGCGAAGATCCACATCGCCAGGATCCAGCCGATCGTGCCCCACACGCGCACCACGGGGAACTGCCGCGTGGGGTCCGACATGTGGGCGAACGCCAGCGAGTTGCTCAGCGCCCCCGTCGGCGCCAGCGCCAGGCTGCCCGTGATCGACAGCGCCAGCCAGGCACCGAAGGTCTGCTGCTCGCTCATGAACCACCACAGCACGCCGCCGATGATCAGGATCACCGCCATCAGCCGCTCCGTCGAGAAGTAGCGGTCGGCAATCTGCCCGGCGATGAACGGGGCCGCCAGGGCGCCGATCGACCCCGAGATGCCCAGGATCCAGCCGAGCTGGTACTGGCTGAAGCCCAGCCCGCCCTCGTCCACCTTCGCGAGAAGGAACATCCCCGCCAGCGGCGCCCACAGGCCGAACATCGCCCATTGGAGGAACATCATGGTCGACAGCCGAAACGTGAGCAGCTTGGGCCTGGGCGCGGCGCTCGGCA
>CAZXOC010000513.1:0-3231 GCA_964642165.1 uncultured Planctomycetaceae bacterium
GCGCCCAACGGCGCGCCGCCGGCATCGCACGCCGACGGGTCTGTTCAGCAACGTGCGGCGTGGAACCACGAACAGAAATCAAGATTCCGCACTGGAGCTGGTCCCCAATCCACACAGCAAGGAACACACCATGGATCGTAGGAACTTCCTGAAAGGCACCGTGATGCTGGGAATGGGCGTGCAGGCGGACGGCGCGGCCGGAAAGGCCGGGGACCCCTCGGCGAGCTACTACGAGGAGCCCGCGAGGAAGCTGCCCATCCGGCAGTTCGACGTGGTCGTGGCGGGGGCGGGCACGGCCGGCGTGGTGGCGGCGCTGGCCGCGGCGCGCCAGGGAGCCCGGACCGTCCTCATCGAGAGGAAGGGCTATCCCGGCGGGACCGTCGTGGAGGGCGGCACGGCCCTTCACAGCTTCTACAACCTCTGGACGGGCTTCCCGGGGGTCAAGAAGCGCCAGGTGGTCAAGGGGATCGCCCAGGAGATCATCGATCGGCTGATGAAGGTGGGCGCCACGACCGGGTACCCCGAGATGACGAAGGGGATCAACTACGATTCGGTCTGCACCGCGATCGACACGGAGATGTACAAGCTCGTGACGTTCGAGATGCTCTCCGAGGCGGGCGTGTTCGTCTGCGTCAACACGCTGCTGGCCGGGGCGATCATGGACGCCCGGCGGATCCGCGGGGCGATCGCCGAAAGCCGCTCCGGGCGGGAGGCGATCTACGCGAAGTCGTTCGTCGACTGCACGGCCTACGGCGACCTGGCCGCCTGGGCCGGCGCGGCGTACACCGAGCCCAACGACTACGCGGTGGCCAACAGCATCGGCGTGGCCAACGTCAACGTCGAGAAGTACCACGAGTTCCTCCGATCGCACGACGCCGTGACGCAGTACTGCGAGGGCCTGCGCAGCGGCCAAGACGGGCGAATCGTCCGCGTCCAGGGCGGCGGCGGGAAGCTCCCCCGGGCGTTCCGCGACGGGGCGAGGAAGATCGGCATGTCCACCGTCACCACGACCGTCCACGACGACTACTTCATGTTCATCAAGCTGAACTTCAAGATGCGCGTCAGCCCCACCGACCGGGACGCCGTCTCGAAGGCCGAGCTCGAGCTGCGGCAGCGCCAGGCCAAGGCCATCGAACTGTTCCGCAAGCACGTCCCCGGCTGCGAGAAGGCGTTCATCGCCCGCACGAGCCCGTCGCTGTGCATTCGTCGCGGCCGGCGGATCGTCTGCGACTACGACATCACGCACGAGGACGTGATCGAGGGCCGGCACTTCCCCGACGACATCATGGCGTACGGCTTCCACGACTCGGCGCCGCGCTGGCAGATCAAGGACGGCGGCACGTACGGCGTGCCGTACCGGGCGCTGCGCGTGGCGAAGGTGGACAACCTCCTCGCCGCCGGGATGATGATCACCTCCGACCACCGCGCCCACATGTCCACCCGGAACACGGTCTGCTGCATGGGGCAGGGCCAGGCCGCCGGGACCGCCGCGGCGCTCTGCGCCGCCGGGAAGTGCGGCACGCGGGAGCTGCCCTACGCCGAGCTGCGCAAGGCGCTCGAGAAGGGCGGCGTATACTTCGAAAGCTGAGACGCACCCCGCCGGCACGTCGGCGGAGCAGACCAGTGGCTCGGGCGGCCAAGAGGTGTTGCCGGAGCACGCCAGGCTGTGAACTGGTGCCGAAGGGCAATCGCCGCGTGCGGCCACGCGTTGGGCCCGGAGACCCCGTGTCTATGGAGGCCGGTTATGGACGCTGCGATTACCATGACGGTCAACGGCGAGAAGAGGACCGTCACGACCGATCCGAAGAGGCCCCTCCTCGACGTCCTGCGGGAGGACCTGCATCTCACCGGCACGAAGGACGGCTGCGGCGAGGGCCACTGCGGCACCTGCGCCGTGCTGGTGGACGGCAGGCTCGTCCAGTCCTGCGACGTGGCGATCTCCCAGATCGCCGGGCGGGCCGTCACCACCATCGAGGCCCTCGCCGACGGCGAGACGCTGCATCCCGTCCAGGAAGCCTTCCTCACCGAAGGCGCGATGCAGTGCGGCTACTGCACGCCGGGCATGATCATGGCGACCGTGGCGCTTCTCCGGAAGAACCCCAACCCCACAGACAGGCAGATCCTCGCCGCCATGGACGGCCATGTCTGCCGGTGCTGCGAGTACCCGAACATCCTGGCCGCGGTCCGGCGCGCGGCCAGTCGAGGCAAGGAGGTGAAGGCCCGATGACATCGCCATCCCCTGCCAACGAAGTCCGGGAGCCGTCGCCCCACGCGGCGGCGGAATCGCCCCCCTCCCCGCCCGAGCTCACCCGGCGTGGCTTCCTCCAACTGCTCGGCGCCGGGCTCCTGGTCACGACGACCGGCGGCGTCGCGACCGGCCAGCGCAGGTCCTCCCGCGGATCGCGAAGGCAGACCGTCGCCGCGCGGCTTCACATCGCCCGGGACGGGACGATCACGGTCTTGACCGGCAAGGTGGAGGTGGGCCAGGGCTCGCGCGCCCAGCTCACGCAGGCGGCGGCGGAGGAGCTGCGCGTCGGGGTCGATCGGATTCGGCTGATCATGGCCGACACCGCGATCGTCCCGGACGACGGGATCACCGCCGGCAGCCGGACCACCCCCTACACCGTTCCCGCGGTGCGCAAGGCGGCGGCCACGGCGCGGAGGCTGCTGGTCGATCTGGCGTGCCGGCAGTGGCAGGCCAAGCCCGGCGACGTGGCGGTGCGCGACGGGGCGATCGTCCAGGCGGCCGCGAAGCGGCGGATCACCTACGCGGACCTGGCCAAGACAGGCGACGTGGCGAAGGCGTTCCAGCAGTCGATTCCCGCCGACGTGGCCGTCACGCCGGTGACCGAGTGGCAGGTGCTCGGGACGTCGGTCCCCCGGCCCAACCGCAGGGACCTCGTGACCGGCGCGCACCGGTTCCCGTCGGACATCGAGCGCCCGGACATGCTGTACGGGAAGGTGCTGCGTCCGCCGTCCTTCGGCGCGCAGCTCCTGGAGGTCGACCTGTCCGCGGCGAAGGCGATGAAGGACGTGGTCGTCGTGCGAGACGGCCACGTCGTCGGCTGCGCCGCGCCCACGTCGTTCCGCGCCAAGCAGGCCCTCGAGGCCCTCGCCCAGGCCGCCAAGTGGAAGACCGCCCCCCACCCGTCCAGCCGCGAGTTGTTCGCCCACCTGAAGGCGCATGCCCGCGCCGGCGGGTCCGGGCGGCGGGGATCGCGCGGCGGCGGG
>CAZXOC010000514.1:0-3219 GCA_964642165.1 uncultured Planctomycetaceae bacterium
CTTCACGATCACGCCGCGCGGTGTTACCCAGAGAAGGCCCGGATTGAACCAGGCCGAAGAACCGTCGCAGCTAATCGGCGGGTTGTTCTTTGCGATTCTGAGGAACCGTGGTATGGTAGCTGTTTGGACCCGTTGATGCGGGCCGGCGGTTGGGGTTTAGGCCGACTGCAACGGCCGCATTACGCAACTCAACACGATCGAGAGGCGCAGTGGAGAGGAAGCTGGCTTGGGTCTGCCCTGAGCGGAGGCCAACGGACTAGATCCACCCTCTATGCAGAACGGGAGCGAAGCTACGGGACGCACGGCCATCCATCTGTCTGTCGTTGTGTGCGGCCTGCTGGTCGCCGGATCGGCCGCCTGGGGTGAGGTGCCCGTTACGATCGTCAACGCCGGCTTCGAGGATCCCGTCTTGGCGGATGGCGATTGGACCTCGTACCAGGTTCTGACGGGCGCGACAGGACGATTCGAGTTTGACGCAATTCACAAATGGAGTTCGACAACGTCGTGATGAACGCCGCGTACGCCCATCCGGCGGCGTACGGCAACGGGCCGTATGACGTGACGATCGATGGTTGGCCGACCCTCGACGGCAACGGCTCGAGCCACTCCGTGCAGGCAAGACGCGGCGCTTCTTTCTGGCCGTTCCGCGGAGGCGAGAATCCGCATTGGCAGACGAATCGAGGTACGAGGAGAAAACGATGAGAGGCAGCACTTCTTCACGAGCGCTTTTGGTCTTGTCGGTGTTTTCGGCGGTTATCGCCGTCGGGGCCGGCAGCGCCCACGCTCAGACCGCCGTCATTTACGAGGGGTTCGACTACCCCGACACGGAACTACTGGGCGGCCAAGATGGCGGAACCGGATTCGTGGGGCCGTGGGCGAATACCAACGGCGACAACAACCCGACCATCCTAGCGGGCAGCATCGCGTGGGGCGACCTTCCGACCTCGGGCAACTATGCCCATGGCGCGGCATTGAACTGCCTCTATCGACCGATCGGCACGACGCTGGCCGATGCCGGACTCATGGCCGACGGGGCGACGCTGTGGTTCAGCTACGTGGAGGACACGCTTGGCCAGAATATGACCAACCTCGACTTCAACTTCGCCCTGGCCACCGATCCGTTGGAGGGTTATTACCCTCCGCAACTCTCATACGACAATCGAATGAATTTGCGGAACGACGGTTTTGGGATCGGGGTCTCCAACTCGACAACCAGAGTTCGAGGCGCGTATTGGCAAGACGACGGTGACGGCGATGGATGGGGCGAAGTGCATCGGACCGACACGACGCTGGTTTTGAACAATTCGGACAATTCCCGCGCCATGATCGTCGGCAAGATCGAATGGGGCGCCGATGCCGCCGCAGACGAAACGATCACCCTGTACGCCCCCGGCACGGATTTGGTAATCGGCGATCCGATCCTCGAATTGACGACGCCGGCCCTCGATCAGTCGCTGTTCGATACCCTGGCCATAGAATGGAAGGACACGCCCTCGATCGACGAGATCCGCTTCGGCGCGACGTACGAAAGCGCGATCGGTTACATCTCCGTTTTCTGGGACCTCAACGGCACCACGGCCGGTGCTGGCGCCGATGGCGCCGGAGCCGCGCCCGGCATCTGGGACGCGACGGCCACGAATTGGAACCCCGAAGTCGACGGCACAGGGGCCACAGATGTCTGGACGCCGGGCTCCGTGGCCGCGTTCGCCGCCGGCACGGACGCCACGGGAACCTACGAGGTCACCGTCAACGGCCAGCGGGACATCCGGGGCCTTTCCTTCGAGGAAGGAACGGTTACGCTGCTTACTGGTACGGACGGGGCGCTCCGCATGATCGCCTCCTGCGTGGTGGACGTCGCCTCGGGTGCGACCGCGATCGTCGCGACCCCTATCACGGAGGACGCCACGCCCCGAGCACTGACCAAGAAGGGCGACGGCACGCTCACCCTTTCCGTCGCCAACACCTATACCGGCCCGACCACGGTCAATGCGGGCAGGCTCAATATCAATGCCGGATCGATTGCCACGCTGAACGTTCCCGCCGGCAGAGCGGACCTCAACTCGCCCGGGACGGCGACGACGGCGAATGTCAGCGGCACCGGCCTGCTGGCCCTCGGCGGCACGGTGGGCGAGCTCAATGTCACCGGCGGCACGGTGAACGTCAACGCCGGCGCGACGGCGACAACGGCCACGCTGTCCGGCGGCACGGTGAACGCCGGCTCCAACGCACTGGCGGTTACCGACACATTGACCACCGGCGGCGGCTATACCGTGGCGTACACGGCGGGCGGCGCCGCGACCTCCTTCACGGCCGGCGGCGCGAATATCCGCGACGACGACGCCGCGCGCACCATCACGCTCTCAGGCGGCACCTTGACCGTGAGCGCCGGCGGCGGCGACGTCCCCGCCGGCTACGGCGTCTACTATGATTTCGAGGACGCCGAGAATCTCGGCAACGACGTTTCCGACAAGAACATCGACCTGGCCCCCACCGGCGATGCCGTCGCCCAGGCAGCGGGCGTTACCGGCTCCATGGCCCTGGACCTCACCGCCCAGAGCGCCGATGACGGGCTGACGGGCGATAACGGGTACTTCGGCGGCACGATCATGGCCAGAAGCTACTCCTTCTGGCTTGATCCCGACGGCCTGAACGATGGCTCCACGCTCTACAAGGAGGGCGGGGGGACCAACGGCGTCGAGATCCGCATCGACGCGGACGGGTTCGTCGATTTCCACTGTCGCGACGGCGGCGGCGGCAGCGGGAAGACGCTCACCAGTTCGACGAACGTCGGGGACGAAACGGGCTTCACGCACGTTGTGGTCATCTACGATAACGACGCGATGAGCCTCTACATTAACGGCGGTCTGGAGGGCTCTCTCGCGGATGCCGGGTTTGATGGGGACAACCTCGATAGCCATGCCACGACAACCGGCGTCGGCATCAACAACGGCACGGTGGATACGGGAACTCGCGGCTTCGACGGCCTGATCGACGACTTCGTCATCTGGGACAAGGGGCTCACGCCCGCTGAGGTGACCCAGGCATACAAAGCCGGGTTCCCCTCTGGTATCGATCTGCCCAACACGGCCATCGCCGTCACAAGCAACAGCACACTGACCATGGATGCGGGTTCCAACCACCGCCTGGGCACCGTGACGCTCAGCGGCGGCAGCCAACTGACCCTCAGCGGGGCCACCACGGTTAGCTTCAGCGGCCTGG
>CAZXOC010000515.1:0-1920 GCA_964642165.1 uncultured Planctomycetaceae bacterium
TCATGTTCTGCTGGGGCAAGCACCGGAGCTCGGATCGGCCGCTTCTTGAGCAACTCGAACCGAGGCTGCTGCTCGATGGCGCACATGCTGACGGAACGCTCCAACTCTTCGACTCCTCACCTGCCTTGTTCGTGAGGAATCAGGGGCAATGGGCCGATCCATCGATCCACTACGCCCTCAACGGCTCAGGCGCCAACGTCGCCTTCACGGACAGCGGCCTGTCGTTCCATCTGTTCCAGGACGAGCCTGTCGAGGGCAGCGGCCCGGCCGAGCCTTTCGGCCAGACGGAAACCGTCACGCGGGCAACCCACTTCTCGGTCGTCTTCGACGGCGCCAACGTCGTCGCGCCCGTCGGCGTGGGCCTCTCGGCGGCCGTCCTCAACTACTTCGTGGGCGATCAGACAACCTGGCGGACGAACGTAGAGGCCTACGAGGCCGTCTGCTACCGGGGGCTCTACGATGGCATCGACCTGAACGTCTGGCCGCACGACGGCGGCCTGAAGTATGAGTTCCGCGTGGCCGCCGGGGCGGACTACGGGCGGATCCAGATCACGTATGGCGGCGTAGAGGGCCTGTCCATCGACGAGGCCGGGGCGCTACACGTTCACACCGAGCTCGGTGAGCTGGTTGACAAGGCGCCGTTGATCTACCACGAGGCCGACGGCGGGCGGGTGGAGATCGGGGGCGGATTCAAGCTGATCGACGCCAACACGGTCTCTTTCGGAGTGGCCCCCGATGCCGACCTAGCCCGCGAGCTGATCATCGACCCGGAGCTGGACTGGGCGCGCTACCTTGGAGGCAGCGCCGCCGACGAGGCCTGGGGCATCGCCGTGGATTCAGCGGGCAACGTGTTGGTGAGCGGCGAGACCAGGTCCCCCGGGTGGATCTCCGGGCAGACGCACGCTGGGAGCGAGGATGCGTTCGTCGCGAAGCTTGCCGCGGACGGCCAGCTTCTGTGGGCCAGCTACCTCGGGGGCAGCGCGGCTGACACCGCGTACGACGTGGCCGTCGACAATGTCGACCACGTCCTGCTCAGCGGAGACACGAAGTCTTCAGACCTTGCCGGGGCTACGAATGGCTACCACGGCACTCAGGACGCCTTCGTTGCCAAGTTCAATCCGAGCGGCGGCTTGCTTTGGTCGACATACGTTGGGGGCGCGGATCCGCTGGCCGAACCGAATGACACGATCCTGTCGGCTATTGATGTGGGCTTGGCGGGAGACGTGGAGTTCGCCGCATCACTGGAGATCGGCGACAATCCCCATCTGTCCCAATCACACCTCGACGTCGATCTGTTTGCGGTTGACCTGACCCCCGGCGACCAGATTGCGGTCGACGTGCGGACGGAACCCATAGGCTCGGACTTGAACGCGTATGTGCGCCTTTTCAACCGTTGGGGCCACGAGGTCGCAGCCGACGACGACCCCAACAGGCCGAACTCATACCTCACCTACACGGCCCAGTCTTGGGGCCCGTTCTACGTGGGCATCA
This sequence comes from uncultured Planctomycetaceae bacterium, assembly GCA_964642165.1. Lineage (GTDB taxonomy): Bacteria > Planctomycetota > Phycisphaerae > SM23-33 > SM23-33 > CAYRVX01. The sequence goes on from CAZXOC010000515.1 coordinate 1,492, forward strand.
GCGGCAACTGGAACATCCGGTACGATCCGCAGATCGAGGGCAGTGGCAAGTACCAGGGCGATCCGGGCAGTTACGACGTCACGATCAGAATCAACTCTGGAACTGAGCAACTCAGCGTTGACGGAGCAGATGCCTACGACATCGCCCGCGCCATTGCCGTCAACAGCTCCGGGCATGCCGTGGTCGGGGGATACTCAAGCTCGGATCGCCTGGACAAGGCCAACAACAGCCCGCACGACGCCTATGACGCGTTCGTGGGAGAGCTTTCGGGTGACGGGGAGCTGCTCTGGTCGACGTACGTGGGCGGCAACGCGACCGAGTACGGTCTCGACGTTGCCGTGGACGACACCGACAGCATCTTCGTGGCCGGGTACACCTACTCGGACGGCTGGGTGGCCGGTGGATTCAGCGGGAACAGACTCCAGAACG
>CAZXOC010000515.1:1930-3218 GCA_964642165.1 uncultured Planctomycetaceae bacterium
ATTTGAACTAGAAATACGTCAGAAAATCCTATGTCTGCAAGTAATTTTTTAACTCAGAACGTCGACGGGTTCGTGGCCAAGCTCAGCAGCTGCGGGACAGCGTTGTGGTCCAGCTACGTTGGCGCTTGGTCTGAAGAGCGCTGCTATGGCGTCGCGACGGACCAGGACGGCAACGTCCTCCTGACCGGTTCGACGGGTACTTCAGCGTGGCTGTCAGGTGGCTCCGACATCACCTACAACGGCGGGAAGGACGCGTTCGTACTCAAGGTGAGCGGCGACGGCCAAGAGGTCCTGTGGGGCACCTACGTGGGCGGGGGGGGGCTGGATTCTGCCCGGGGGATCGCAGTGGACCCGGCCGGCAACGCGATCATCACCGGCGAGACCCGTGGCGAGGGCTGGGCATATGACGTCTGGGGCACCGGCTTCATCGGCGGCGCACGCGACCCCTTTGTCGCCGTGGTAAGCTCCGCGGGCGAAGTTCTCTCGGCGATGGCCATCCACGGGGAGGCCGACGAGGACTACGGCCGCGCTGTTGCAGTCAGCCCAGCCAACGTCGTTTACGTTGCGGGCGAGACGGACTCGGAACTGCTGGGCTCGTGCCCGCATGGCGTCACGTACAACGGAGGGGGCGACGGCTTCGTCGCGAAGGTCAGCACGACGCCACCCTGGGCGCCCTTCCCCGACCTGCTGTCGGTGGAAGGCGTTCCGGAGTCCATCCAGGCATGGGAGCCCTTCACCGTCACAGTCACGGCCGAGAACGGCTTCGGCTTTGGGCAGCAGTACTCCTCCATCACGGCCTCTGTGCTGTACGAAGATGGAACCGACAACCTCGCCGTTTCAGACCCTTCAACGGACTGCCCTGGCGACGCGACGGTGTTCCGCCCAGGCCTGGAGAGGATCTACCACCGTGACGAGTACTGGATGGATGCCCTCGACCACCTGATCGAGGCCGTCGATGAACACTGGGTGCCGGGCGAGCAGCACACCATGTCCTTCACGGTAACGCCGAAGCAGGCCGGCAAGCTCTGGCTGCGCTTTCGAACTACCATGAGCGACTCGGAGGAGGACTGGTACTCCCGCCCGTGGGACAGTGAAAGCGAGACCCTCGACCAGCAGGGCTGGGAAGTCCTGCAGTACGAAGCCGAGGTGACACCTGCGGTGCCAACGCTGGTTGCTTCCGGGTGCACGGTGTTTCCGGACACCGTCCGCCCCGGGGAACGCCTGACCATCGAGTACGAGATCACGAACCCGACGGATGAACCCATCTCGGTGGGGCTCGGGGCCTCGA
>CAZXOC010000516.1:0-3175 GCA_964642165.1 uncultured Planctomycetaceae bacterium
GTTCCTGTCAGATCTCCAACGTCTCGGGCTGCTGCGCCTGGTGGGGGTGGTCCGCCCCGGCGTAGACCTTCAGTTTCGAGACCATGCTCCGGCCCAGCTTGGTCTTGGGCAGCATTCGCCGGACCGCCTCGCGGACGACGCGGTCGGGGTGCTTGGCGAGCATCTCTTTCAGCGTGACGACCTTTCGCCCGCCGGGATACCCGCTGTAGCGCTGGTAGATGCGCTGCGTCGGCTTGGCGGTGCCGGTGATGCGGACCTTCTCGGCGTTGACCACGACGACGAAGTCGCCCGTGTCCACGTGCGGCGTGTACTCGGGGCGGTGCTTGCCCATCAGGATGGTGGCGATCCGCGTGGCCACGCGCCCGAGCACCTTGTCGGCCACGTCCACTACGTACCACTTGTGGGCGATCTCGCCCTTCTTGGCCATGTACGTCTTCATCGTCTCTGCACCTGTCCGGGATCCACGGCTCCCAAAGAGCCGTGCATTATGGCACACCCAACGCTCCTGTCAACAGCATAGTACCCATCCGCGAGCGAAAAAGCCATACGCTTCCGCGCGGCTCGGGGCGATCGGACCCTCCGCCGCCGCGGAACGCACCTGCCGCCTTGCAGCGGGCCGCGCAATGACCACAATGTCCGCCGGGACGCGCGGCGCCCCGGCCGCTCGGCCCCGCCGGAAAGGAGTCCGCGATCATGGCGAAACCCGGATGCAGGACCCTGGCCCTGACTTGGGGGTCGATGCTGGGCGCGGCGCTGGCCGCCACGCGACCCGCAAGCCAGACCGCGCCGTCCACCACCGCCACCGCGCCGGTGCGCCCCCCGCGGCCGCGCAGCAGCTATCACGCCGCCCGGGCGGATGCCGTCGGCAAGCTCGTCGAGCAGGTCCTTCGGCTGAAGATCGCGCCCGCCGCGGCAACCACGAGGCCCGCCTCCGCCCCCGCCGAGGCGAGCGTGAAGGACTTCCTCCAGGACGCCAACGCCGGCGGGCTCGCGCTGAGGGCCTTCCTGGGCGGCCTGCCCGACGCGGGCGAGCCGAACTACGCCGACGACGGGGCCTGCGAGGTCCCCCTGCGCGTCGCCCTCGCCGACGTGCGCGCCGCGCTCCGGCACATCCACAGACGCCACTCCAAGGACGGCCGCTTTCGGGTCGAGGACCTCGGCGACCCGGGCGCCGCCGCCGGCCTCACGGAGATCCAGGCGACCGGCCGCGGCACCGTCCGCGAGGAGTTCGCCGGGGCCGAGCCGGCCGGGAAGGCCCCCGGCGGGGTCGCCCGGCTGCCGAAGGCGGCCGAGACGTTCTGGGCCGCCCACTCCCAACGCGAGGGCCGGCGCGCCGCCGAGCGGACCGCTCGCCTGGGCGCCATCCGCCGCCTCACCGAGCGCATCCGCGGCGTGCACGTCATGCCCGACTGCGCGCTGCCGCAGTTCCTGGCCGCTTCCGACGACCCCAACGTGGACCTGCAGGTCTTCCTGAAGGGCGCGCGGCGGGGGGCGGTACGCTATCACCACGACGCGCTGGTCGTCGACGTCGACATGGTCGTGCCGCTGCGGACGGTCTACGCCTCCCTGCGGAGCTGGGGCAAGCGGCACTTCCGCGACGACCGCGCCAAGCTCGCCCTCCTCGAGGAACTGACGATCCGCGCCAAGGACGTGGTGATTCGGGAGACCGGCCAGGGCGCGCCGCCCGAGCACGCCTGGCGCGCGGTGACGCCCCGCATCCGCAAGGCCGCGGCGCTGGCCGGGGCAATGCCCGCCTGGCCCACGCGATCGCTGAAGGCCTCCGGCACGGCCCAGATCGCCCCGGGCGCTGCCGACCGGGCCAGCCGCGAGGCCTGGGCGCTTCGCCTGGCCGAGACCGACGCCCGCCTGGACCTCGCCCGCCAGCTTCGTCGCCTGCCCGTTCCGCCGGCCGAAACGCTCGGGGCCCTGACCGACCGGAACGACCGCCTCGCCGCCGCAGTGGGCGTCTTCGAGCAGTCTGCCCGCGTCACCGCCCGCACCGTCGCGGGGCCCAAGCGCGCGGAGGCGACCATCGAGGTCGACCTCTGGCCGCTCTGGAACGCCGTGCTGCGGCTGGCGGACTGAGCGCGCGGGCCGGCGGGGCGCGGCGCCGGCCGGTCGCCGTGTGCGATCCTCGTCCCTGGCGCCACGTTACCCCTTTTCATATAATGACTTGTGTGACCATTGATTGCGGGAGATGCGTCATGGACGGCAGCGGCCTGTGGCATACCCATTGGAAATCCCAGCGCGCCGCCGCATAGGCCCGCCAGCATTCCTGCTCGCACACGTTGACGTCATCTACGGAAGCGCGGCTTGTCCGGCGGGGGCGTCGGGGGTATAATCCGAAGTTTCGGCACCCATGGCCAAGACGGGACGGACATCCTCGGGCGCCGGGAGGCGGAAGCGCAAGGGCAACGGCAAGGCCTCCGGCGCCGCGGCGGCCCGCAGGGACGCGGGCAATCCCGCGCCGCTCGGCGCGGGCGAACCGGCGGCTGCGCCCACAGCCGTCGAGGCGGAAACGGCCGAGCCGGGCGCTCGCGCGGCCCCGCGCGAGATCGTCATCCTCGGCGCCAAGGAGCACAACCTCCAGAACATCGACGTGCGGATTCCGCGCGACAAGCTGGTGGTGGTGACCGGCCTGAGCGGGTCGGGCAAGAGCTCGCTGGCCTTCGACACGATCTACGCGGAGGGCCAGCGGAAGTACGTGGAGAGCCTCTCGGCCTACGCGCGGCAGTTCCTGGAGCAGCTCTCCAAGCCGGACGTCGCGCACATCGAGGGCCTGCCGCCGACGGTGGCCATCGAGCAGCGAGCCCGGGGCGCCAACCCGCGCTCGACGGTGGCGACGACGACGGAGGTCTACGACTACCTCCGCCTGCTGTTCGCCCGGGTCGGCGAGCCGCACTGCTGGATCTGCGGGCGGCCGATCACCTACCAGACCGTCGGGCAGATGGCCGACGCCATCTTCGCGCTGCCGGAGGGCACGCGGTTCATGGTGCTCGCGCCGATCGTTCGGGGGCAGAAGGGCCTGCACGCCGAGGCCCTGCGCCACGTCCGCCGCGAGGGCTTCGTCCGCGTGCGGATCGACGGGGAGATCTGCGACCTCAAGAGCGTCCCGGAGCTGAGCCGCTACAAGAAGCACGACATCGAGGTGGTCGTCGACCGCCTGATCCTGAAG
>CAZXOC010000517.1:0-3159 GCA_964642165.1 uncultured Planctomycetaceae bacterium
AGGACCCGAACGACCTGGCCGCCGAGCGCATGGTGATCGAGGCGTCGTACGGGCTGGGCGAGTCGGTCGTCTCGGGGGAGGTCACGCCCGACCGCTTCCTCGTGTCGCGCGGCGACTACTCCGTGCAGGCCCAGATCGGCCGCAAGGCGAGCTGCGTCTCGGCCTTGGGCGCCCGGCGCGACTTCGACGCGGACGCGGCGTGCCTGAGCGGCGAGCAGCTCCGCGAGCTGGCCGAGCTGGCGCTGAAGGTCGAGGAGCACTTCGGGCACCCGGCGGACATCGAGTTCGGCTGGGCCGACGGGCAGTTCGCCCTGCTCCAGTCGCGGCGGATCCGCGGGCTGGAGGTCGCCCGCGACGTCGAGGTCGCCCGGCGGGAGGAGATCGAGCGGCTTCGAGCCCTGGCCGACGGCCGGCGGCGCTGCTGGGTCGTCCACAACCTCGCCGAGACGCTCGCCGCCCCGACGCCGCTGACGTGGGACGTCATCCGCCGCTTCATGAGCGGCTCGGGCGGCTTCGGGCGGCTGTATCGATCCCTGGGCTATCGCCCCTCGCGGCGCGTCTGCGACGAGGGGTTCCTCGAGCTCATCTGCGGGCGGATCTACGCCGACCCCCAGCGCCTCGCCGAGCTGTTCTGGGACGGCATGCCCATGACCTACGACGTCCGGCAGCTCCTGGACGACCCCTCCCTGCTGAACCAGGCGCCCGCCAGGCTCGACCCCAACCGCGCCGACGGGCGCTTCCTCCGCACACTGCCGGCCAACCTGCTCGCCATGGTCCGCGCCGGGCGCCGGACGAAGCGCGCCCGCCGCCTGGCTCGGCAGCGCTTCGAGGAGATCGCCCTGCCCCCCTACCTCCAGTACGTCGCCCGCACGCGCGAGCGGGACCTCTCGGCCCTGTCCGACGGCGAGCTGATCGCCGAGTTCCGCGACCGGAGGGAGAAGGTGCTGGACGACTTCGCCCCGGAGTCCCTGCGGCCGGGGTTCTTCGGCGGCCTGGCCTTCGCGGCCCTGGAGGGCCTGCTCGCCCAGCTCCTCGGCGAGGCGCGCGGCGGCGAGCTGGCACGCACGCTCACCGGCGCCCTCGACGGCGACACGACCTTCGCCCAGAACGCCCTGCTGTGCCGCGTAGCCGCCGGCGAGGCGTCGATGGACGACTTCCTCGCCGCCTACGGGCACCGGTGCGTCGGCGAGATGGAGCTGGCCGAGCCCCGCTGGCGCGAGGACGCGAGCTACCTGGAGGGCCTCGCCGACCGCCTGCGGGCCTCCCCCGGGCGCACGCCCGCGGACATCCACGCCGCCAACCTCGCCGCCCGCGAGGAGGCCGAGGCCGACCTGCCCGAAACGCTCCGCCAGGCCGGCGGCAGCAGCTTCCGCGAGCAGGTCGGGCGCGACCTGGCCGACGCCCGGGCGCTGCTCGCCTACCGCGAGGCCGGCAAGCACTACCTCATGATGGGCTACGAGCTGATCCGCCAGGTCACCGAGGAGCTCGCCGGGCGCTGGGACCTGGGCGGCGGGATGTACTATCTGCGCGACGCCGAGCTGGGCGACTTCGCCGCCGGTCGCGACCGCGCGCGCCTCGCCGAGGCCGTCGAGCGCCGCCGCGTCCGCCGCCAGGCCTTCCAGCGCCTGGACCTGCCGCACGTGATCGACTCGGCCGAGCTGGACTCGCTGGGCCTGGCGCGAGAGCTGGAGGCCGTCGACGAGCTGGGCGGCACGGCGGTCGCCGCCGGCGTGGCCACCGGCACGGCGCGCGTGGTCTTCGACCCGCAGGCGGGCGGCGACCTCGGGCCGGACTACGTCCTCGTCTGCCCGTCCACGGACCCCGGCTGGACGCCCCTGTTCACCTGTGCGACCGGGCTCGTCGTCGAGCGCGGCGGCGTGCTGTCCCACGGCGCCATCGTCGCCCGCGACTTCGGCATCCCCGCCGTCGTCTGCCCCGACGCCACGAAGCTCATCCACTCCGGCGACCGCATCCGCGTCGACGGCAACACCGGGCGCGTCGCCGTCGTCGAAAGGCAGGCCGGCCGTGCTTGACGCCTGGACCAACCTCTGCAACGCCGTCTTCGACGCCCTGCTGGGCTGGCTGCTCGGCTGGTCGTGGACGGCGGCGCTGATCGCCGTAGTCGTCGGGACGGGCGCGATCCTCGCGCTCGTTCGCAAGCTCACCACGAACCAGGACCTGCTCGGGCGTGCGGCCGCGGATCGCCGAACGCTCAAGCGGCTCATCCGCCAGGCCAAGGCCCGCGGCGAGAAGGCCGCCGTCCGGCGCATGCGGCGGACGAAGTCGATGATCGCCCTGCGGACCTTCCCGCAGGAGGGCCTGCCTCTGCTGGTGTCGATCCTGCCGATCGCCGTGCTGGCGACGTGGGCGTTCCACCGCCTGGGCTATCGCCCGCCGAGGGGCGGCGAGCCGATCGAGGTGGTCTTCTACACGCCGGTCTCGGCCGTCGGGTCCGTCTGCCACCTCGTGCCGGCGGACGGCCTGGTGGCGGATCGGTGGGTCCAGCCCGTGACCATGGAGGACGTGCAGGGCCAATCCTCGGGCCTCGCCCGCTGGACCGTCACCGCCGAGGCGCGCCGGCGGCCGTACCGCCTGACCTTCCGCCTGCGGGACCGCACGTTCCAGCGCGACCTGCTCGTCGGCCGGCGGACCTACTCGCCGCCGGTCACCGCCAACGAGGCCGGCGACCTCGGCGCCGAGGTCCGCATGCGCCCGGCGAAGCTGTTCGGCCTCGTGCCCGGCTTCGGGGCGTTGTTCCCCCCCTGGCTGGTGGCCTACCTGGTGCTCGTCATCCCGCTGGCGGTGGTGACCAAGCGCCTGCTGCGGGTACATTGAGCCGCCCGGCCGCTCCATCGAAGCTGCATCGGCGGTCCCGTGGTGGTATGATGGGATGGTCGCCGTTCGCCGCGCGGCGTGGCGTCGGCGCCGAGTGGTCCAGTGCAGGAAGGAGCGCGTTGCATGGCCAGCCCAAGCGAGGAGATCATCGACCAGTTCGCCGCTCAGGCGATGGCCGCCATGCTCTCCAATGCCGACATGCTGCGGGCGCTGCTGAAGTCCGGCCCGAAGGCCAAGACGTACGAAGAGGCCTTGGAGACGATCGCGAGGAGGGCGTACGACATCGCGACGGTCATGATGGCCGAGCGGGGCAAGCGCCGGCGC
>CAZXOC010000518.1:0-3158 GCA_964642165.1 uncultured Planctomycetaceae bacterium
GCCCGCAGCAATCCCGGCAAGCTGAACTCCGGGGAGAAGCGCCAGTAGCTGGCGGGGAGTAGTGGACCTGCCTGCCGGCAGGCAGGTGCAAGATCCATGCGGTGAGGCAGTAGCGACCCGAGCCGGCCCCGAGCCGTGGCCCTGCGCCAGCGACGCCACGCATCGCTGGGCTATCTCAGCCCGGACGCCTACGAGGCAACGAACTGATCGGACATTGCCCTGACAACGCAACGTGCCCCTCGGAGTGTCCGTCGTTCGTTGAGCACCTCACCCACCCTGCCCTCCGGTCCCTCCCTTCCGAGCCGCGCGGGGCGGCCCGCGGCGAGGCGGGCAGTGAGGGCTTGTTGGGGTCCGGCCGGGGGGCGACAATGGGGGCCGGCGAGCGGTGTGGGTCCCGGATGTCGGGCGGGCCCCGCGAGAGACATCGTGCCTCGTCTTCGGAGCGGAGAAGCATGGCGGGCGTTTCGGGTTGGCTCTGGGCTGTCCTGGCGACGGCGGCGGCAGCGCCCGTCGTGGAGCCCGCCAAGCCGAACGCCGTCACGTTCCCGGCCCAAGAGGCCCGGTTCGTCCGCTTCGTGATCCACGCCGGCGTCCGCGGCCAGCCGTGCATCGACGAGCTGGAGGTCTACGGGCCCCGCGGCGGGGCCAACCTCGCCCTGGCCCAGCGCGGCGCGAAGGCGACGGCCTCCTCCTGCCTGCCGGGCTACGCCATCCACCGGATCGCCCACCTCAACGACGGGCGCTACGGCAACAGCCATAGCTGGATCGCCGCCGGCGCGGCCAACGAGTGGGCGCAGATCGAGCTGCCCCGTGCGGCGAAGGTCGCCAGGGTGGTGTTCTCGCGGGACCGCGACGGCCGCTACGCGGACCGCCTTCCGGTGCACTTCGAGGTCCGCCTGTCGCCGGATGGCAAGCGTTGGCGGACCGTGAAGGAGGTGAAGGCCGTCGCGCCGCCGCGGCCGGGCCGGCGCCCCGCGGCGCCGCCGTCTCCCGACCTGGTGGCGGCAGGCGAGGCGATGAAGCGCGGCGACCTGCTGACGTACGCGCTGCTCTGCGAGAAGCACACGTGGCGGGGGCTCGACCGCGGCGACGCCGTCGGGCGGGTGCTTCGGCAGATGGAGGCGATGCTCGATCGCCTCTCGGCGAAGGGGCTGGACGTCTCCCGCGCGCGGGCGGAGTGGGCGCTGCTGCGCCGGCGCCGCGCGGGCCTGCCTGCCGGCGGACCGCCCGACTCGCCGGCGGAGCGTGCGTTGTTCCTCGCCGCCCGGCGGGCGAAGCGCCGCCTGCTGCTGAGCGACCCGGAGATCTCGCCCATCGGGCGGATCCTCTTTGTGAAGCGCCACCCGTTCGAGCCGTCGCACAACTACAGCGTGATCCTGGACGCCCGGGGCGCGCCGGGCGGCGCGGTGTGCGTGCTGGAGATCCCCCGCCGCGACGGGCGGTACGATCCCGACGGCGCGACGCTGCGGCGCCTGTTCGACGCCGGCAAGGGCGTCGCCCGCAACCCGATGGCCAGCCGCGACGCGAGGAGGATCTACTTCGCCTACCGCGCCTCGACGCGGGACACCTTCCACATCATGGCGATGGGCGCCCGCGGCGGGGGCGTCCGGCAGCTCACCGACGGGCCGTTCCACGACACCTGGCCGTGCCCGCTGCCCGACGGGGGACTGGCCTTCATCAGCACGCGGTGCCGCGCGCGGTACCTCTGCTGGCGCCCGCAGGCGTTCGTGCTGTTCCGCATGGATGCCGCCGGCGGGGACATCCGCCCGCTGTCCCACGCGAACCTGAGCGAGTGGACGCCCTCCGTGATGCGCGACGGGCGGATCATCTGGATGCGCTCGGAGTACGTCGACAAGGGCGCCGACTTCGGCCACACGCTCTGGGCCATCCGCCCCGACGGGACGCACCCCGAGCTGATCTTCGGCAACAACACCCGCAACTGCTACGCCAACGGCCGCGAGGTGCCCGGCACGGGCGAGATCTGCTGCACCCTCGTCTCGCACGGGGGCGACCTGAACGGGCCGATCGCCTTGATCGACGTCGGGCGGGGGCGCTTCAACCCCGCCGCGATCCGGAGCATCACTCCCGACGTGCGGCCGCACTACCACATGAGCTGGGCGCGGCGGGAGTGCTTCCGCGACCCGGTGCCCATCTCGCGGGACTACGTCCTGTGCTCGCATGCCGCCCACGACCGCTTCGGGCTGTACGTGATCGACCGCTACGGCAACCGGGAGCTGCTGTACCTCGATCCGTCCATCGGCAGCATGTGTCCCACGCCGCTTGCGCCCGCGCCGGCGAGGCCCGTGCTGAGCGCGGCGGCGGAGGGCCCTCGCGGCGAGCCGGCGACGGGCCGGTTCGTGCTGGCCGACGTGTACCAGGGGCTCGCCCCGGCCGTGGCGCGCGGGGCGGTCCGCTACATCCGCGTCTGCCAGGAGGTCCGCGCCGAGCTGATCCGCCTGCCCGGCGGCGGGTACCAGGCGGACCATCGCCCGTTTCAGGACTGGTACGCGACGCCCACGCACAAGGTACGGGGGCCCCACGGCTGGCCGAGCTACGTCGCCAAGGGCACGTTCGGCCTCGCCCGCGTGGCGGCGGACGGCTCGGCGAGCTTCCACGCCCCGGCCGGGAAGCAGCTCTACTTCCAGGTCCTCGACGAGGACTTCAACGAGATCCAGAGGATGCGAAGCGTCGTGCAGCTCCAGCCGGGCGAGACGCGCGGCTGCATCGGCTGCCACGAGGACCGGATGGCCACCCCGCCGGTCCGCCGCGCGGAGGCGCTTCGGCGGGGCCCCCAGCCGCTGCAGCCCCCGCCCTGGGGCGCCGGGGCGTTCTCGTACGAGAAGGTCGTTCAGCCGGTCTGGGACGCCCGGTGCGTGCGCTGCCACCACGCCAGGCACAAGCGCAAGATCGACCTGACCGGCCGGGCGGACGGCGACAAGGTGCCCGCGTCCTTCCGCACGCTGATCGCCGGGGGGCTGGTCCACCACTTCGACTACACCTGGGGGCGTGAGCATCACAAGGCGGCGCCGATGAGCTTCGGCACCGTCCGGAGCCGCCTGTGGAAGGTGCTCGACGCCGGCCACCACGACGTCCGCCTGAGCGTGGAGGAGAAGCGGCGGGTCAAGTGCTGGATCGACCTGAACTGCCCCCTCTGGCCC
>CAZXOC010000519.1:0-3156 GCA_964642165.1 uncultured Planctomycetaceae bacterium
AAATGCAGGACTTACGGCGGTCGGAGGCGATTGTCCAAAATGGGGGGAATGTCCAAAATCTGCACAACACTAAATACTTGTAAAATAACAGTTTACATAGATTATGGGGCGTCGGAGAGGCCCCAGGATTGGACACTTTTGCCACATAACTTCGAGACTTACGGCCGCTCGGGGGGGCGCGGCGGCTGGGGGGAGGTCTCCGGCGGGGCGATGTCGATGACGGTCACCTCCGGGCGGCTGCCGAAGCGCACGCGGGGGGCCGGGCCGCCCTCCATGCCGATGCCGCGGTTGACGTAGAGGTGGGTGTCGCCGACGCGGTAGAGCCCGGCCTCGAAGCGCTTGCCGTGGCGGGCGAGGGTCACCAGCGCCCCATAGAACGGCAGCGCCACCTGTCCCCCGTGGGTGTGCCCGGCGAGGACGAGGTCGACATGGCCCGACTCGGCGACTTCCACGACCGCGCCGGGGTAGTGGTACAGCAGGACGGTGAACATGCGGCGGTCCTCGGCCGCGAGGGCCCTCACAGCCGCCCAGCCGCCGCCGACGGGCGCCCCGGCGATGCAGATGGGGGCGCCCCTGACGTCGAGGGTAACGGCGCGGCCGTCCAGCTCCGTGACGCCCGTGCCGGCGTAGAAGTCCGTCCCGCGGAGGTGGTAGACGTCCCAGTTGCCCAGGACGGCGTAGGTTGGGGCAATCTCCGCGAGGCGTCGCATGCAGCGCTGGAAGACGCCGAGGGCGTCGCGATGGTTGATGGCGTCGCCGGTGAAGACGATGACGTCCGGGCGGAGGCCGGCGATCACGCCGGGCAGGTCCTCCTCCAGGCGGACCTCGGGGTCGCAGTGCAGGTCGGAGATGTGCACGACGCGGACGGGCCCGCTGCCGTCGGGCAGCTTGTCGCTGGTGAACGTCACGCGACGCACGTCGAGCCAGTAGGGCTCGACGAACCAGGCGTAGACGGCGCAGCCCAGGCCCGCAATGGCCAGCGCCAGCACGGCGTTCCGCGCCAGGCGCCGCGCATGGCCGCGCTCGGGTGCGGGGCGGCGGTGGGCCCACCGCCACAGTCCGCGGATCACGATCGCGCCCGCGGCGCCGTAGACGGCCGCCACGGCGCCCACGAACAGGAGGACCGACAGCGTTTCCTGCGTCGTCATGCTGGCTCACCGGCGCGCCGCCGCGCGCCGCCTCTTCTCCGCATCATCCCATGGCCGGTATACTACTGCCCGGAACGCTCGTCGGGTCGCCGCCGATCGGCAAAAACGAGAAGGAGTGTGTCCATGTTTCCCATCGGGCTGATCCGCAAGCTCGGCAAGTTCGTGCGAGGCGGCGTGACGCCGGGGCAGGCGCTGCTCGGCTGTCTGCTCGGGGTCCTGCTGGGCATGGTGCCGGGAGTCAACCTGACGCTGGTGATCGTGGTCCTTCTGCTGGTGCTGCTGAACGCCAACGGCGGGCTGGCGATCCTCGGCTTCGCGATGGGCAAGGCGCTCTGCATGCTGCTGGCGCCGGTCACCTTCGAGATCGGCTACTTCCTGGTCCACAGGATCGGCCTGGAGGGCCTCTTCCGCGCGGCGGCCGACACGCCCGTCGTGGCGCTGATGGACCTGCACTACTACTGCCTTCTCGGCGGCCTGCCCGTGGCGCTGGTCGTGGGCCTGGTGTACGGGCTGGTGATGGGCAACGTGCTGAAGGGCATCCGCAAGGGCATCCTCGCCGCCGGCGACCGGAGCGACCGCGCCAAGCGGATCGGCGAGAACCGCTTCGCCCGCGGCCTGCTTCGGGTGGTCTTCGGCAGAACGAGGGGCACGATGGCCGAGCTGCTGGAGCGCAAGAGCCCGCTGATCCGCACGTCGGGCGTGATCGTGTGCGTGGTCGTCGTGCTCCTCGCGGCGGGGCTCCAGCTCCTGCTGGTGGACCTGTTCCTCACGGACGCGCTGCGTTTCGGCATGGAGGCAGCCGTCGGGGCGGAGGTGAACGTCGAGAAGGCCGACCTGTCGCTGACCAGCAGCCGCCTGACCGTGACGGGCCTCCAGGTGACCGACCCGGAGAAGCCCACGCACAACCTCTTCGCGGCCGGGGAGCTCTGCGGCGACATCAGCGTGCTCGGCCTGCTGACGAAGCGCGTGGTGCTCGACGAGCTGACGGTCGCCGGCGCGGTCACCGACGCGAAGCGGCCGGCGCCGGGGAAGGTCCACGAGAAGCCCCCCCGCCCCGAGCCGGAGCTGCCGGAGGGCACGCTCAGCGAGTACTTCGAGAAGGCCAGGAAGCTCCGGGAGTACTTCCGGAAGCTCCGGGACTACCTGAAGGACCGCGACCCGAACGAGCCCGAGCCCACGCCGGAGGAGCGCCGGCGCGAGAGGCAGCGCCTCCGCGACCTGGCCAGGGCGCAGGGCTACTTCCGCCTGTCCGCCCGGAGCATCCTCGCCCGGCGCCCGTCGTGGGTCATCCGCAAGCTGGACGTGCAGGGCCTGCGCATCGAGCACGTCGAGGGGCCCGTGCGGGTGCAGGGCAGGGAGCTCAGCGACGCGCCGGAGGTCCACGACGCGCCGATGGAGCTGATCGTGACCGAGGGCGCCAAGACGCTGGCGGACGTGCGGCTGAACTTCGCCACGCCGGGCGGCGAGCACCGCCTCTCCCTGCACACCCCGCCGCTGCCGATGGGCGAGGCGTTCCGCCTGAGCGAGAAGTCCGGGCTGGACGTCTCGGACGGCACGGCGCAGGTGGACGTCGAGAAGGGCGTGTTCACGAGCCGGCAGTACAGGCGGTTCCCCTTCCAGGTGACCGTCCGGGACCTGAAGGCCGGCGCCAGGGAGGGGCGCGGCGTGCTCGGGCTGGACCCCCAGACCACCCGGGAGGCGCTGAAGCACCTCACGGAGATCCGGCTTGCCGGCGTGCTCGACGGGCGCATCGAGGCGCCGCGCGTGAAGCTCGACGAGAGCGCCGCCCTGACGGCCCTGAAGGACACGCTCGTCAAGGCCGGCAAGGCCGAGCTGGCCCGCCGCGCCGACGCCCAGCTCCAGAAGCTCGGTGCCAAGCTGACCGGGAAGCTCGGCTCGCAGGTGGGCAAGACGGTCCAGGACGCCGCCGGCGGGCTGCTGAAGGGCCTGCCCGGCCTGGGCAAGCCGAAGGACCCCAACGACGCCAAGGCGAAGGACCCCAACGACG
>CAZXOC010000520.1:0-3150 GCA_964642165.1 uncultured Planctomycetaceae bacterium
CCCTCGGGGCGAAGAGAAGAGTGTTACCCCGAGCACGCCCGTTCTGAACCAGGCCGCGATTTCCGCCCGGCCGCGGGCGACGATCCGCTACACTGAGCGCATGAGTGCCGTCGCCGTTGCCCTGTGGATGTCGTTGGGGTCGCCCCTGCCCGCCGCCGAAGCGCCAAGGCCCGCCGGCGGATACGCCGTCGTCGTCTCCCGCGCGACGCACGAGGACGCCGAGTGGCGCAAGGTCGTCGATACGCTGGCCCAAAAGCACGCCGCCGCGGTGATCGCGCACGACGGCGGCGTCGCCGGCTGCCTGCCGCGGCTGCGGCGCGTGCGGCCGAGGTACGCCTGCTTCGTCGCGCGGCCGGAAGAGGCGGGACGGGGCTTCGTCGTCGCCGTCCACCGACTCACGCGCAAGCTCGACGACGACCCGTACACGGACGTGCTTTGGGGCATCCTCACGGGCTACACGGCCGGGGACGCCCTGCGGATCGCCTCGGACGACGAGCCGCTGGTGATCCGGCGGGCGGGGGCGGGCACGGGGCTGGACCTGGGCCTGTTCGAGTCCGGCCGATGGTTCAGCGAGGGCCGGGCCGGCGAGTACTGGGTGAAGGAGCCCGGCGGCCGGGCGGAGAAGAGGACCGGCCCCACCGACAGCACCAAGGCGATCGTGGACTTCCTGAACGACGGCAAGCCGGACCTGTTCCTCACGTCCGGCCACGCCACGCAGCGCGACTGGCAGATCGGCTACTCGTACCGCAACGGGCAGTTCCGCTGCCGCGACGGCAAGCTGTACGGGCTGGACCGGAAGCGCGGCGAGCACCCCATCCGCTCGCCGAACCCGAAGGTCTACCTCGCCTCGGGCAACTGCCTGATCGGGCACGTCCCGCGGCGGGACTGCATGGCCCTGGCGTGGCTGAGCGCGAGCGGCGGGGCGAGGCAGATGGTCGGCTACACCGTCTCGACGTGGTACGGCGCGATGGGTTGGGGCACGAAGGACCGCCTGCTGGAGCTGCCCGGGCGCCACAACCTCACCGAGGCGTTCTACTTCACGAACCAGGAGCTGATCCGGCGGCTGCACCGGCGGTTCCCGGGCAAGGCCGACGTGGACCTGGAGCGCTTCGACCTGGAGCGCGACCGGGCGCTGCTGCCGCGGTGCCTCAGGACGCTGGGCTACCGGCGGTTCGATAAGACGGCGAGGGATCACCTCGGCATGCTGTGGGACCGCGACACGGTGGCCTTCTACGGCGACCCGGCGTGGGACGCCCGCCTGGCCCCGCGCGACCTGCCCATCGAGACGCACCTGGCCGAGAAGGACGGCACGTACACGTTCACCATCCGCGCGAAGCGCGCCTGGACGCCGCGGAAGCCCCTGGCCGCACTGCTGCCGCACCGCGTGGCGGACGTGAGCCTCGAGGAGGGCGGCGAGCTCGAGCCGCTGATCACCGACGACTTCCTCCTGCTGATGAAGACGCCCTCCTTCGAGGCGGCCGGGACGCGCCGCGTCGTCTTCCGCGCCCGGCGCGTCGGCCGGCGCACGCCCACCACGGGCCCGGGAAGCGTGAAGGGCGCCGCAGGCGGCGGCGACTAGATCGGCGGCTCGGCGTAGGAGTCGGGGGCGGCGGCCTCGAAGCGCGTGATGTTCGTCAGGAACCGCAGGTAGACGGTGTCCGTCGGGCCGTTGCGCTGCTTGGCGACGATCAGCTCCGTGAGGTTCTTGGGCACCCAGTCCGGCTCGCCGAGGTGGTAGTAGTCCTCGTTGTGCAGCAGCGTCACCACGTCGGCGTCCTGCTCGATCGAGCCGCTCTCGCGCAGGTCGCTGATCCGCGGGCGGTGCGTGGGGCGGTCCGCCGGGCCGCGATTGAGCTGCGCCGCGACCACCACCGGGATCTCCAGCTCCCTCGCCAGGGCCTTGATGCCGCGGGAGATCTCGGTGATCTGCTCCTGCCGGCTGGTGACCCGCCCGTGGTAGGTCATGAGCTGGAGGTAGTCCACGAAGACGCAGCGGATGTCGTGGGCGGCCTTGAGGCGCCGCGCCTTGGCGCGAAGCTGAAGCGCCGTCAGGATCGGCGTGTCGTCGATGAACAGCGGGGCCGGCTCCAGGTCGCCCGCGGCCATCTTCAGCTCCGTCCAGGCCTCCGCCGAGATCATCCCCCGCCGCATCTGGCGCAGGTCGAACCGCGCGTGCGAGGCCAGCATCCGCTGGGCGATCTGCTCCTTCGACATCTCCAGCGAAAACAGCGCCACCGGCAGGCCGTCCACCACGGCGATGTACTCCGCCATGTTCAGCAGCAGGCTGGTCTTGCCCATGGACGGACGCGCCGCCAGGATCACCATGTCGCCCTTCTGGAAGCCGCTGGTCAGCTCGTCGAGCTTGGCGAAGCCGCTGGCCAGGCCCGTGATGAGCTGGCCCTCGGTGGCCTCGAGCGTCTCGAAGGTGTGCTCGAGCAGCTCTTCCATGGTGTGGGTCTGGTCGCCGATGTGCTGCGAGGCGATCTCGAAGACCCGCTGCTCGGCGCGGTCCAGGACCTCGGGGGCCTCCTCGTGGGTGTCGAAGGCCTCCTGGACGATCTCCGTGCCGACGACGATGAGCTTGCGGAGCAGCGCCTTGTTTCGGACGACGGTGGCGTAGTACTCGGCGTTGGCGGCCGTCGGAACGCCCTCCACCATCGCCACCAGGTACTCCACGCCGCCGACCTGCTCCAGTTGCCTGCGCCGGGTGAGCTCCTCCCGCAGCGTCACCAGGTCGATGGGCTTGCTGGCCTGGCTCATCTCGGTCAGGACCTGGTAGATGAGCTGGTGGGCGGGGCGGTAGAAGTGCTCCGGGCTCACGACCTGGACCACGATGTCGATCGCGGGGGCGTGGAGGATCATCGACGCCAGCACGCACGCCTCGGCCTGGATGTCCTGCGGCGGGATGCGCTGGGTGGAGACGGCCTGGCTCTGAGGCATGGGCGCGGGTGCGGGACCGGTTGGAGGCGTGTTGACCGTCGTCATCCCTGACTCTTCCGGCTGATGGTCTGGCGGTGACTGAACGCGAACTCCGTTGCCGGATTCTACCCGGCGGCGGCGCCAGGTCAACTGCTTTGGTCGATTCCCGAATCGCGTCGGGCGCGGATGGGGCCTCGCCCGGCGGGCGATTCCAGTCGGCCCGAGGCGGGC
>CAZXOC010000521.1:0-3131 GCA_964642165.1 uncultured Planctomycetaceae bacterium
GTTCCGCGCGCGGCGGGCGGACCGCTTCCAGCTCCTCGCCCGCGTGGGCGACTTCGTCAAGTGGCACCTGCCGATCGGGCGCTGGTTCGAGCGCAGCCGCTCGACGGTCCAGGTGGTGAAGGTCCTTCGCCTGTCGCTGGAGGCCGGCCTGCCCCTCGACCACGCCATCGCGACCACGCTCGGCCTCGACGTGAACCACTGCTTCCGCTGGCGCCTTCGGCAGTGGCTGGGGCGCGTGCGGCAGGGACAGGACGTCTCCCAGGCGGCCCGCGCCGTCGGCCTGGGGCGGTCGGTCGCCTGGGCGTTCGACCAGCGGGCCAACCCCGGCAGCACCCCGGCCGCCCTCGAGACGCTCGAGAGCATCTACCGATCGAACTACAGCTACCGCGCCCGCCTGGCGCGGTTCATCGGCTGGCCGCTGATCGTGCTGGCGCTGGCGGGGCTCGTCGGCTACACGGTCTACGCGCTGTACCTGCCGCTGATCGAGTTGACCCGCTACACGATGATCACCGTGATTCCCTAAGGAGATCGCGCGGGATGAGCACGCGCCGAAGCAAGACGGCAAGGCCCCCGCGTCGGGCGCGTCGCCCGCGTCGCGGCGGGTGGATGCTGCTGGAGGCGTGCATCTCCGTCCTGCTGCTGGGCGTGCTCGTGGCGACGCTGCTGAGCATCGAGGCCGCCGCGGGTCGCGCCAACCACTTCCACCTCACGAAGCAGCGGTGCATCGCCGCCGCCCAGGCGACGCTCGACGGCATCGCCGCGACGGGCGAGGCGCTTCCGGACGCCGACGTGCGGCGGCTCTGGCCGGGGTTGCGCGTCACCGTCCGCCGCGCGCCGGGGGAGGGCGACTGGTCGGGGCTGGTGCTGGTGACGGCCGTCGCTCGCGGCCCCAGCGGCGGTCGCGAGGTGACCGTCGAGCTGCGGCGATACGTCGCGCCGCCCGCGGCGAAGGGGGGCCGGCCATGAGGCGGCGAGGCGGCTGGACGCTCATCGAGATCGTCACCGTCGTCGGCGTGCTGGCCGTCGTGGTGGGGATCACCGCGCCGATCTTCAAGGTGCTGCTGACCGAGCTGCCGGAGGCGCGTCAGGCCGTCGAGGTCAACCGCGGCGTCCGCCTCGTTCTGTGGCGCCTGCGGGACGACCTGGACGCCGGCCGGTCCCTGCCCGCCGCCGCGGGCGAGGTCAAGAGCGGCCCGCGCCGCCTGCTCATCGAGACGCCCGAGGGCGTCGTCTGCTACGAGCAAGCCCCCGGCACGGTGTCGCGCCGGATGCTCGCGGGGGCGGCGGAGGCGGAGCAGGCCCCGCCGATCGTCTGGCGAGTCCCGGGGGCCGAAATCGACTGGCAGGTCCGCCGGGCAGGCGGGCGGGCCGTCGGCGTCGAGGTCCGCACCTGCGTGGTGCAGCGCGTCGGCGGGCGGGTCCTGCGCAAGCTGGCCAACGCCCACGTCCTCTTCCTGGGAGCGGCGGGCGGCGGAGGCACGGGCGAATGAACCGCACGCGGCGCAAGGGCTTCCTGCTGTTCTACGTGCTGGCGATCGTCGTCCTGGTCGGCGGGGCGGTGGTCATCCTGACCGACGCCTGCACGACGATGGTCTTCGAGACGCGGGAGATGCACCTCGACGCCTGCGCCCGCAACCTGGCGGCCAGCGGCGCAGCGTGGGCGAGACGGGCGAACGCTGCCGGACCCCTCGACAGGGCCCTGGACGCCAACGCCCTGGCGGCACCCGACGCCGCCCTTCGCGTCCGCCTGCACGATCGCGACGTGTCCGTCGAGGCGTCCTGCCGCCAGGGACGGCGCATCCGCAAGCGCCGAGCCGACCTTACCTTGGACTGAACCCCTCGCCGCGACGCCCCGGCCGGGCGCGCCGCGTGCCCCCGCTGCTCCTCATCCGGGCCCGTCCCTTCGTCGATATAGGGGAGTAGACCCCGAGAGGAGTGAGACGCCCAGAGACATGAGACGGATCGCCATGCTGACACGGATGGTCCTGGTGCTGGCCCTCGGCGGTGCGGCTGCCGAGGCGGCCCAGGTTGAGCTGGGCCCGAGGTATATCGACCCCAAGAACGGCTTCTCGCTGCGTCCGCCGGCGGGCGCGGGGCGACTCCGCGAGTTCCCCGTCCTGGTCCGCTGGAACGTCCGCGACCCCAAGAGCAACGCCATCGCCTGGACGGTCGCCGTCCGCAAGGAGCCCGCCCCCAAGCCCGGCGTGAACGTCCAGGCCTTCGCCAAGCAGCTCTCGGCCGCCCTGGACCGCCGCAGCGACGTGAAGGTCCGCTCGGTGACGCCCGGGCGCCTGCTCGGCAAGGACGCCGTCTACGTCCAGACCGAGCGCGGCGGGCGGGCACGCCGGTGGCAGACGGAGGTGTGGGTCCTTGCCGACAAGCAGCGGTTCCTCGCCCTGTCGGTCAACGGCCCGCTGGCGGGCAAGGACCGGCTGAACGCGGCCATGCGCGACATTTCAGCCACCCTCCGCCTCATCGATCCGGCCACCCTCGCCGCGGCGCGGAAGGAGAACCTCGCCCGCGGGCTGGAGCTGCTGGGCGGCGTGAGCCTCGGGAAGCTCCAAGCCGCCGTGGCCAAAGAGCCCCGGTGGTACCTCTGCCGGCGGGTCGGACGGGACGTCGGCTTCCTGTACGTCGCCGAGCGGATCGTCCGCCGCGGCTCCGCCAGCGGCATCGAGGTCCGCACCGTCGCCCGCCTGACGCTGCGGGGCGGGCAGGTGATGGTCCTCCGCCGCACGCTGTTCGCCGCCGCCGACCGCGGCAGCGAGAAATGGACCGAGTTCGCGAATGTCTACCGCGCCCGGAAGGTCCTCCGCCGGATGAGCGAGGAGGGCACCAGCAGCGGCGGGCGGATCGCCTGCACCGTCTCGGCCGGCGGCAAGGCCGACAAGCGGACCAAGCAGATGCCGCCGCCCACCGCCGGCCACTACCTGCCCCGGGCCCTGGCCATGCTCCTGCCGAGGCTGGTCGACCTCGGCGCGGCGCGGGCCTACGCCTTCGCCGGCTACACCACGGCCGCCAACGACTTCGACCTGCGGACCTTCACCGTGGTCGGCCCGGAGACCGTCACGCTGGGCGCGCAGAGCCACGAGGCCATCCGCCTGACCGACCAGCTCGCCGCCGACGCCGAG
>CAZXOC010000522.1:0-3128 GCA_964642165.1 uncultured Planctomycetaceae bacterium
CGCGCCCCGCCGATGCGGAAGCAGTAGTCGGGGGCCTTGGTCGAGCCGCCGACCTTGATGGCGTCCTCGTGGACGACGTCCTTGTAGGCCTCGGCGTAGCCGGCGGCGTTGTGGACGTCCCAGCCGAGGGCGATAAGGAGGGGGTCGATCAGCTCGACGCGGACCTGCGTCTCGTTGTAGCGGCCGCTTCGGTACGCCTCGCGGTTGCGCTCGAAGCGGTCGACCAGCTTCCCAACGGTATCCGGCGCCCCGGACATGGCGGCCCCTTTCTGTCCGCACGGCAACGGCCCGTGATGCGCCCAACATACCCGCGCGCCGGTCGGCGTGCAAGTCCCGCGCCGGTGAGTTACGGACGCCGGTGTGCGACGGCTTTTCCCGGCAGGAAACGCCGTCGCACACAGAGCAGTAGACGGGAGGCGGGAGAAAGGGGGCCCAACCGGCGGCGTGGTTCAGATCGAGGCAACACTTCCGCGCTGGGGACACTCCTGTCGCCCTGCCAGGGCTCTACGCATAAGACACCGATTTCCGGGGGCTTACGCCCCCGGCCAAATCCCCTGCGCCCCCTCGGGGCGAAGAGAGGAGTGGTACCGCGAGCGCGCCCGTTCTGAACCAGGCCCGAAAAGAGGCGATTCGCACCGGGGCGAGCCGGATCGTAGGTTGGACGGGGACAAACAGGAGGACTGGTGATGATCACTCGCCTTGCTGCGGCAGCTTGCGGTGTCTGCCTGGCCCTGTCCACGTCGGCTCCCGCGGCGGGGTTCCGCCTGCCGCGGCGTGCGATCCCGCCCGGCACGCCGACCGAGGTCCGCAAGCACATCGAGGGGCTCTATTCCTCGGAGGCGCGGGACCGCGCCACGGCGGTCGAGGGCCTCCGGAAGCTCGGGCCCCGCGCCGTCGCCGCCGTGCCCTTCCTGAAGGGCCTCCTCCTGGACGACGCCCGCGTGCCCATGCAGACCACCTACACCAAGACCTGCCAGGTTACCTTCGGCAAGCCCACGATCGGCCGGCTGGCGGCCGACGCCCTGTGGGCGATCCGGCCGGATGACTTCTATCCGCTGCTGAGCGACAAGGACGCACGCCGGCGGCGCTGCGCCGTGGAGAGCGTCGCCGAGGGGGGCACGGGCACGGAAGTCGTGAAGTTCCTGCTGTACGCGATGAAGGATCGCGACGTGCCCATCCGGCGTGCCGCGGCCTGGGGGCTCCACCGCCACCCGGGCCGCCTCGTGATGAAGGTCCTCGCGCAGGCCACGGCGGACCCTTCGCCGGAGGTCCGCGCGGCCGCCGCCCAGGCCCTGGGGTACATGAAACGTCTTCGCGAGTGGCCCGAGGCCGTCCCGCCGCTGATCCGGGTGCTGGAGTCCGACGCCAGCGGGACGTGCCGTGCCGCGGCGGCCTGGGCGCTGGGGCAACTCAAGGCCCGGCGCGCCGTCCCCGCGCTGACGAAGGCCCTGCGCGATCCGGACAAGTCCGTCCGCTCCCGCGCCAGCGAGGCGCTCCGCTGGCTGGTGGGCTCGAAGGAGTGGAAGCGACTGACGGCATCGGCGAAGGGCGCCGGCGCCGCGGCGAGCGTGGCGGCCAAGTCGGGGGTCGCCAGCCGGAAGCCCGCCGGGACGGTCCAGCTCTCCCAGTTCCGCCTGGGCGGCATTGTGAACGGCCCGAGCGGCCCCAGCGCAATCCTCAACGGGCGGCTCGTCCGCACGGGCGACACGGTCGGCGGAGCGAAGGTCGTGCGCATCGGCCCCCGCGAAGTGGAGCTGGAGAAGGACAGCCGGCGCTTCGTCGTTCGGCGGTGAGTCCTCGTCAGCCGCAGGCCGACCGGCAGCCGCCCGCGCGGCCGGCGGGGCCGTCTCAATCCGTTCGTCGTCGCACCCAGACGGCCAACTCTCCGCCCAGGCCGTCGGGACGGGCCCACGTCCGGTCCCCCGCGGCGATGTGCAGACCCGCCTGGCGGACGGTCTTGCCCGTGACGCAGTCCACCCACGTGAGGTTGTACGTTCCCGCTGTCATGCCTTTCAGGCCGACGGGGCCCCGCGCGTCGGCGGCGTAGGCGATGTAGCTCCGGCCGGGATCGGCCAGGACGTACCGCGTCGCGCCGCGGGCCAGCTCGTCGTGCGGCGCCATCGTGTGGAAGTCCGTCGATTCGAGGAACTGCTGCTGGATGCGGCAGGCCTTCAGGTCCGCCGGCGGCGTCGAGGCGATGTCCATGTTGAGCACCATCGCGTGCGCCCCGCCCATCGCGCAGGCCCAGTTCTTCTTGCGCATGCCGCTGGTGTGGCCCTTGGCCTCGGACATGCAGAGGCCGTACCGCCCGGCCGCAAGCCGCCATGCCTTGACCATGCCGTCGTGCAGTTCCCGGGCCGTCGGCTTGTTCCACTGGACGGCGAAATGGTTCAGCGCGCCGCCGTCCTGGAACGCCTTGAACGTGACGCCCGAATGGTGATGGTCGCCGATCAGGTGGTTGTGGTCGTCGGCGCGCCGGATCACCCGGGCGACGGCCTGGACGCGCGCGGCGCTGTAGGCCTCCTCCGACTCCTCGGCCACGATCCAGATCAGGTGCTTGTGGTGCTTGAATCGCCGGACGATCGCCTCCAGGAACGTCCGCTCCGCCGGCGGGACCCGGTCGCCCTTTGCCCACAGGCGCACGCCGTCGTCGAAGAAGAACAGGTAGATGCAGATGCCGCCGTCGTCCATCAGGCGGAACCACCGCTCCCACTGATCGAGGATCGGCTTGGACAGGCCCCGGGCCGGGTCGGAACCGATGAAGGGGTTGTGATCGCGCTCGCCGTCGCCGCCGTGGCTGCGGACGATCTGCATGTAGATGCAGTTGCCTCCGTGGGCGATGAGCTTCCGGATCAGCTTCTCCTGGTCGCCGTCGCGCGTGCCGTCGGGACGCCGCCGCCCCAGGTACAGGAACCCTTCGGGATCGCCCGGGCCGCAAAGGTACGCCGGCCCGCCGCCGTTGTACTTCAGCCAGGCCGGATTGGCCGGATCGACGATGATCTGCCCCGGCAAGGCCTTCGGGTCGTCGAGCTTCGCTGAACCGCCGGGCGCCGGGACGCCACCACACGCCCACGCGGCGGCCGTGACGGCGAGAACGCCTGCGATTCGGCCCCCGCCGTTCGTCCGAG
>CAZXOC010000523.1:0-3128 GCA_964642165.1 uncultured Planctomycetaceae bacterium
CGGCGCTACTCGGTCTGCCGCGGGTCGCCGTGCAGCGGCGGCAGGGGCGCCGGGCGGACCAGCGCCCCGCCCTGCTCGTAGGACTCCATCACGGCCCACGTGTACTCCAGGGTCGCCAGGGCGTCGCGCCCCGACGCGCGGAGCTTCTCCCGCGGGACCTCGTTCGTGACGTCCTCCAGGAAGGCGTGGATCCGCCGGGGGAACGTCTCGCCGAAGTCCGTGATGCCCGTGTCCAGGACCTCCGGCCCGCCCGTGCCCCCGCCGGCCATCTTCTCCGCCGATCCCGCCCCCGCGGGCGTCGGCGCGGGCCAGTACGTGAGCTTCTCGATGCAGTTCTCGATGCAGAACGCCCCGCGCGAGCCGGACAGCTCGAAGCTCCACCACCCCCCCAGGCCGAACGGCGCGTCGCCGCGCTGGCTGAGCAGGTACCCCACGCAGCCGTTGGCGAACCGCATGTGGGTGCTGGCGATGGACCGCAGCACGTCGCCGGCGTTGCGCCGGAAGCCCGGCTGGTCCACGAACGCCTGCACGTGCGTGATGTCGCCGCAGAAGTGCCGCATCACGCTGAACGGGTGGGCCAGGAACGCCTTCAGGTGGAAGTACGGGAAGCCCGCGTGCCGCTCGCCGCGCGTCGGGGAGAACGTTGCCTCGCCGCCGTGGAAGCCCATCTTGTGCAGGCAGTAGACCAGCTCGCCGACCTGGCCGTCGTCCATGTACTTCCGGGCCCGCTCGGCCGTCGGCGTGAAGTAATGGTTGAGGTTGCAGCCGAGGAAGGCGCCCTGCTCGGCCGCCTCGGCGACCATCTCGCGCGCCTCGTCGATGTCGTGGGACAGCGGCTTCTCGACGAGCACGTGCTTGCCGGCCTCGAGGGCCTCCATCACCGGCTCGTAGTGCCAGCTTCCGTTCTCCAGCCCGCCGGTGGCGACGTCGACAATGTCGAGGTCCTCGCCGTCCAGCATGTCCTTCAGGTTGTAGTACGCCTTGGCGCCGTACTTCTCCGCGCCGTCGTCGGCGCGCTGCCGGATCACGTCGCAGACGGCCACCAGCTCCGACAGGTCGTCCTGGACGTGGCATTGGGCGTGGCGGTTGCCGATGCCCCGCATCCCGACGATACCGACCTTCTGTGCCATCGTGGTTGGTTCCTTTCCGTTGGCTGCCGCGGTCCCGGGCCGGGCGACGAGCGCCGCCTCGACCACCAGGTGGTGTACGCTACCAGGTTCCGGGCGACGGCTTCAAGACCGCGGCGCGCACAGAACGGCCCGCCGGGTCTCCGCGGCGGCCCCGAGGGCCCCTACACCTCCAGCGCCAGGTCCACGGGCCCCTGGAAGGCCAGGGCGACGCGGGCGGGGGCGTCGCCGCCGGCGGGCTCGTGCCGAACCACGGTGGCCTCGGCCGAGAAACCCTCCAGCAGAAACGTGTTCGGCGTGGCGCGGGGCACGGAGAACTCCACGCGAACGCTGGCGCCGCGCTTCGGGCGGGCGTCGGCCGGCACGGGAAAGAGCATCCCGCCGTCGGAGATGTTGATCGATCGGGAGTTGGCCAGCACGCCGCCGCCCTGCTCGCCCACCGACAGCGGGCAGGCCAGCTCGTGCCGCTTGTGTCTCCTCCGCTCGCGTTGGCGCTTGGGCATCGTCGACTGGCTCCCTTCTCCACGAGACGGCGCCACATCCGAATGAATGGATTCTACACGATTTCCCGCCGCCGGTCCAGTCAGATCCGGAACTTGATTCGGCCGTCGACGATGGTGGTCACGGCCCGGCCGACGAGCGGCCAGCCGTCGTAGGGGCAGTTGCGGGCCTTGCTGGCGAAGCGGTCGACGCGGACGGTCCAGCGTTTCGTCGGGTCGACGATCGTCACGTCGGCGTCGGCCCCGACCGACAGCGTCCCGAGCGGGCGGTCGATGACGGCCGCCGGGCCGAACGTCATCCGGGCGATCAGCTCGGGCCAGTCCATCCGTCCCGTCGCGATCAGCGCCTTGGCGTACAGCCCCACGGCGCAGTCCAGCGAGATGATCCCGAACGGCGCCAGGGAGAACTCCAGCTCCTTCTCCTCGGCGGCGTGCGGGGCGTGGTCGCTGGCGAGGCAGTCGAGCGTCCCGTCCGCGACGCCCGCGCGGACGGCCTCCACGTCGGCGGCCGAACGCAGCGGCGGGTTCATCTTGTAGTTCGGGTCGTACCCCATGCACGCCGCGTCGGTCAGCAGGAGGTGGTGGGGGGTGGCCTCGGCCGTCACGGCCAGGCCGCGGGCCTTCGCCTGACGCACCAGTTCCACGCTGCCGGCCGTGGACACGTGAAGGACGTGGTACCGGGCGCCCGTCCGCTCCACCAGCTCCAGGTCGCGACGCAGCATGATCTGCTCCCCGGACGCCGCGATGCCCGGCAGCCCCAGCCGCACCGCCACCGGGCCCGAGTTCAGGTCCCCGCCGGCGAGGTCGGGGTCCTGGCAGTGCTGCATCACCGGCACGCCGAGCATGCCGGCGTACTGGAGGGCGCGCTGCATGATGCCCGTCGAGGCCACCCCGTCGCCGTCGTCGCTGAAGGCGACGGCCCCGGCCTCGACCATCAGGCCCATCTCCGCCAGCTCCTTGCCCTCGCGCGCCTTCGTGATGCAGCCGATGGGCAGCACGTGGGCCAGGCCCGCCTCCGCGGCGCGGTCCAGGACGTAGTTGATCTTCGTCTCGTCGTCGATCGGCGGGTGCGTGTTCGGCATGTCGCAGATGGTGGTGAAGCCGCCCGCGACCGCGGCCGCCGCCGCCGTGTCGATCGTCTCCTCCTCCTCGTGCCCCGGCTCGCGGCAGTGCACGTGGAGGTCGATCAGCCCGGGGCAGACGATCCTGCCCGCCGCGTCGATCGTCTCGCGCGCCTTGCCGCGGACCTTGCCGACCCGGGCGATCTTGCCGCCGGCGACGGCGACGTCCGCGATCCCGTCGACGCCGTTGGCCGGGTCAATCACGCGCCCGCCTGTGATCAGGATGTCGTTCATGGCTTTGTTCGCCGTTCGTCCATCGGTTGGCGAGACACGAGTTTATTCTGTACGCCCTGCCGTCCGGTTGCAACGCCTCGTCTGGCAGCCCCCCCCGGCCGGGAGCGTCCCAGCCCCGAAGGGGCAATGGGATCCGCCCGCTGGCG
>CAZXOC010000524.1:0-3119 GCA_964642165.1 uncultured Planctomycetaceae bacterium
TGTTCCACCAGGTCGAGGGGCTCTACGTCGACGAGGGCGTCACGATGGCCGACCTCAAGACCTGCCTCGACCAGTTCTGCAAGACCTACTTCGGGCACGAGGTGGCCACCTGCTTCCGCCCCAGCTTCTTCCCCTTCACCGAGCCGTCGGCCGAGGTCGACATCGAGTTCCACAAGCCCGACGGCACGCCCTACTGGGTCGAGCTGGGCGGCTGCGGCATGGTCGACCCGAACGTCCTGGAGACCGTCGGTTACGACAGCGAGACCTACACCGGCTACGCCTTCGGCCTGGGCATCGAGCGGATGGTCATGCGCAAGCACGACATCCCCGACATCCGCCTGCTGTTCGACAGCGACGTCCGCTTCCTGCGGCAGTTCTAGGCCGCGTGACGGTCCGGCTCGCGGACGCGTCCGGCGCCATCGATCCCGGGGTTCCCATGTGTACCGAGCTTCACACGGATCCCCCCGGCGGCAACGGGCAGCTTCTCGGCGCGGAGCCGTCGGCCGCGCCGTCCGGCCCGGGTACTCGGCAATACGCCGGGCGCGGAGGGAGTTTGGCAAGGTGTCTGACAGGGCTGGAAGGAGGATTGGCATGCGGTGCCGAGCGCCTGTACTCGCCCTGGTGTTCCTGACGGCCGGCCCGGCGCGGGCGGAGACCGTCGATCATCGCGACGTTGACCGGGTGGCCGCCCTGCCCCAGAGCGTGATGGACGCGATCGGGCAGCAGAAGTGGTTCTTCGCTCATGCCTCGTTGGGCCAGAACTGCATCGGGCACAAAGGCCTGGACGTCCTGTACCGGGACGATCCCGCGCGGTACCCGCTCCACCGGATCCAGGTCGAGCCGGCCTTCGGGCCCGCGCCGGACGCCCCGCCCGCCGCCACCGTCGCCGGGGGCGTCTATCACTGGCCGCGAGGCCAGACCGACTGGCGGGGGAAGCTCGACAAGCTCGACAAGGCGGTCCGCGAGAAGGGATGGCGATGGCCGGCGGTGGACATCGTCCTGGACAAGCTCTGCTTCATCGACGCCGGGGCGGACGCCGCGGCGTACCTCGACAGGATGGCCGCCCTGGAACGCGACTGCCCCGAGACGGTCTTCGTCTACGCCACTATGCCGCTGCTCCGGATCGACCGCGCCGACCACCCGGAATGGCGCGACCTCAACGTCCTGACCAACGACTACAACCGCGCCGTGCGCGAGGGCTGCGCCGCCCAGGGCAAGCTGCTGTTCGACATCGCCGACATCGAGGCGCATGACCCCGACGGCGGCGAGCACACCTACCTGCACGAAGGCCGAACGTACCAGGCGCTCCACACCGGGTACGCGCAAGGGCAAAGCAACTACCTCAACGATCTCGGCAGCGAGCGAGTCACGCTGGCCTGGTACGCCATGGCCGCGGCCATCGTGCCCGAGCCGTCGACGGCGGCGCTGCTGGCCGCAGCGCTGCTGGGCATGAGGGGCCTGGGGCTCCTTCGCCGGCGGAGCCGCGCGCGGCCATGAGGGGCACGCCCGGAGCCACCAGCGCCGGGACCGGCAGGCCCGGCAGCCACGCACGACACGACGCGCATCGGCCGACACTCCTTGGGCTCGTCGCCCATTCTACGTAGGAGACAGGTGCACAGGGCGATCGCCCGCGGCGTTCGCCGGGAGGAAGGCCCATGGAAAGCGACGGAAGAGGCCTCGGACGAAGGGGAACGCGGACCGTGCGGGACCGTCCGCCCCGCCGCTGGAGCGCGGCCGGCGCCGCGGTCCTGTGTGTGATGGCCACGCTGCCCGCCGCGGGCCGCGCCGCCGCCGTGCCTTCGCCGGCGCCCGCCAAGGCCGCCCTGCCGGAGCGCGCCAACGGCATCGCCGCGAAGTACCCCGGCGACCGGGGGATCGAGCGACATCCCGCCGTCCTGTTCGTCGAGCGGTTCGATGCCCCGTCGCTCGGCGCGATCCTCAAGCGCTGGGAGAGCGTGAAGGGCCCGAAGATCATGTCGCTGTCCCGCGACGTGCCCGACCGCAGCGCGGACCGGACGTCGCTTCGGATGACCCACGTCGGCGGCAGCGGCACGGGCGGGCACCTCTACCGGCGGCTGCTTCCCGGCCACAGGCAGGTCTTCGCCCGCTTCTACGTGAAGTTCGACCCCAACTGCGCACCGGTCCACCACTTCGGCACGAACCTGGGCGGCAACAACCCGCCGACGCGCTGGCCGATGGTCAGCGCGGGCAACCGCCCGGCCGGCAGCAAGCAGTTCTGGACCGGCGTCGAGCCCCACGGCAAGCGATGGCACTGGGACTTCTACACGTACTGGCAGGGCATGCACGTCCACGGCGACGGGCGGTACTGGGGCACGCCGTTCCTGGTCGGCGGCGCGAGGCCCGCCGTCCGGCTGGGCCAGTGGATCTGCGTGGAGATGATGGTCAAGATCAACGACCCCCCCGCGGCGACCAACGGCGAGCAGGCCTTCTGGATCGACGGCAAGCTGTGGCGGCGCGATGGGCAGGTCGTCAGCCACGTCGGCAAGGGGTTCCCCCGGGGCCGCTGGACGGGCGGCTGGTGGCGACCGGACGCCGCCGCCACGAGCGCGTTCGAGGGCTTCGCCTGGCGCGGCGTGAAGCCCCTGGCCGTCAACTACGTCTGGGCGTACCTGTACATCACCAAGGCCCCCCGCGGGCACGTGAGCAAGGTCTGGTTCGACAACATCGTCGTGGCCAGGCAGTACGTCGGGCCGATCGCCCCGCCGCGGCGACGGTCCTGAACGCCGAGCGATCCCGCGCCGACGCGGTCCGCGAAGGGCCGATGCTCTTCGCCCCGGCGGCCGGAGGGGGCCGCCCTGCCGCCATCGCCGGGCGCGGGGCGGCAATCCGCATTGCTCAATGCCACATTCGACGTCGCCGACCTCCAGGACGTGTCGGCATTGTGTCAACTTTTGTCCATGTTGACACAAACAGCTTTATGGGCTTACTACCTGGGTGTACAGGGTTAACATCTATCACTACTAATACGGTTATCTTAACACCACAGCGCCACTTGGCTGAGCAAGTTGTGTAGTAGGACGGTCTGGTTCAGATCAAGGGCACGCTTTCCCGCTTGGCCTCCGAGCAGCGCCTCGCCTACCACAAGGCCCGCCTGGACC
>CAZXOC010000525.1:0-3118 GCA_964642165.1 uncultured Planctomycetaceae bacterium
GGTGTTCTCGATGTAGTTCCTCACGAGCTCGTTGGGGATCTGCTGTGCCAGGTTGGGGTCCGGGTCGGTGACGGTCACGGAGACCAGGTCAAGGAAGTCGGACTTGACCTCCCACTCGACCTCGATGTTGTCCCGAATGCGCTGGATCAACTCCTCCTTGCCGGCCTCCCCGTCTTCCGTAAGCTCTCCCTCGGTGTTGTGGGGCAGTCCGCGCGTCAGCCCGAGCCGACACACGATGGCCTCAACGGCCGTCTCCCCCTTCATGTCGTGGAAGAGGCTGAGCTTGTAGCTGGCGTAGGAGTCGACCCCGTCATGGCCGCCGGTTGTGTCGGCGGCGTCACCGCGCCGTTCAAAGATCGCCGTCCCCGTGTACTCGAGCGGGATGTGGTGGGCGAGAACCAACCCTATCAACGCAAATGCCAGAGCCCATGTAAGGGACACGCGGAGGTACCAGAGCACTCCTCTCCGCGGGGGCTTGGAGTCCGGCCGCTGGCCTGCCGTCCTGTCATCGGCTACATCGTTCGTGGCCATCGTCCTCGCCTCCGCCCCAGATGGTCAGCAGACACGCTCGAATGGGTACGCCTGGCGGGTCGGCTGCCGTCATCATGTCCAAGCATCATGGCCCCTCCACGAACAGCACGTCCCAAGGCCGACTGTGTCCTGCTCAGGTCTGGCTTCAGGAGAATAGCGCTGAGAGCCGGGTATGACCTTCCATCAGGATTCTCCAGAGAAACGCCAGCGGATCGGACTGCCACTCGCCATAGAGGGGCGGGTGATGGAGCTTCAGCACCAGTGAGAACGTGCCAGCCGCGACGGCCACCAGCAGGATGACCACGAGGACGCCGCAGGCTACCCTCACGAGTCGCCCACCCGGCTTGACCGGAGGCGCCTTGCCTCCGCTGATCATGCGCCGCATCGTCGGCAGGATGCTGACGACGATGCCCACGAGCACGGAGCCCACCAACGTCCAGAGCAGGAGGGGTCTCAGGCGCGGCGAGGTGGGAAGGAGCTGCTCCTCGGCCGCCTGGACGGCCTGCAGGTGCGTCCGCCGCTTGGCGACTTCCGCCGATAGAGTTGCCTGCACCTCCGTCATGCGCTTCTCCCAGAGCGCCAGCTCGACCCGTTCGTCCTTGATCTCCTGCTTCATCTCACGGTACTGCAGCACTTTCGGGGCGAACCTGGCCTCCAGCGCCTGGAGCTCCACGAGCCTCTTTGCCACTGACTTGGCGGCCCGCTTCAGGTCTTCCACTTCCCCCTTGGCCAGTTCCCAGTTGACCTTCGCGTCGATCAGTGCGTTCACCCGCGTCAGCTCGAGCTGCGTCTCGGCCTCCGATCGCTCGGGTACGATGGTCGGGTGAGTCAGCGGCTCGAACCAACCCACGACGACCAACTCGCAGCCGGGGACGGCGGTCGGGCGACTGGCCACCTCGGCGGCGGATCGGCTGGTCAGCTCCAACGTCAGTGCCTTGGCGAGATCAGGGGAGTTCCCCCAAAGGCACCCGAACTTCCTCTGCGCCGCCCACAGGCGGATCTCCGCGGCCCGCTTGCGGCTCTCGAGACCGGCCAGCCTCGCCTCCGTCTGCTCGATTCCCTCGGCGAGGGCGGCCGGGCTGTCCAGAGGCAGGGGAGCATGCTCCGCCTCGAAGGCGAGTCGGTTCGCGTCCAGCTCCCTCAGCCGCGTGCGGCACGTGTCCGTCTGCTTCATGAGGAAGTGCAGGCTCGCAGTCAGGCGACGCCGGAGCTTGTCGTGAACGTCCTCGATGTAGTTCTTCACAAGCTCGTTGGGGATCTGTTGTGCCAGCACCGGGTCCGGATCGGTGACGCTGACGGAGACCAGGTCGAGGAAGTCGGACTTGACCTCCCAGTCGACTTTGATCTCCTGCCTGATCTTCCTGATCAGCTTCTGCCTGGCGATCTTCCCGGCCGGCGTCAGCTTTCCCTCGGAGTTGCGCGACAGTCCGCGGGTGAGCCCCAGCCCCTCCACAGCCTTCGCCACGGCCTCCTCGCCCACGAGATAGTGCATGAGGCCCAGCTTGAGTGTGGCGTAGGAATCGGCCCCGCCCTTGCCGCGCGCCGTGTCCGCCGCGTCGCTGCGCCGCTCGAAGGTGGTCGTGCCCGTGTAGCTCAGCGGAGTGAAGTGGACCACGATGAGCAGGACTGCCGCGGTCACCAGGAAGCCCACGCAGAAGTGGAAGCGTCGCCTCCTGACGAGGCGCGCGGGTCTGGGCGGTCGGTCCATTCCGCCCTCTGCTCGATCGCCATTCTCGCTCATCGCATTCTCCTCTATCTCTGCCGCCGGCCCGGAGCGTCTTCTGCGTTCCACGACATCGGGCCTCTTCGGCCACAGGCGCGGAGCCCTTGCAGCCGGGATGCGCGTAACGAACCCATCCCCTCCTGAGAGGTGAACGTAGAGCAGTCCTTGCCCACACATACTCTACCGCGCCGAGGGGTTCTGTCAAGGCAACTGATGCCCACCCAGCCATTCCGCAACTGCGCCGCGCTGAAGGCGTCTCTGGCACACTCGCGCGTCTTCCTCATCGGGGCTTCAGCCGTGCCAGCTTGGGGAGTGCCGCCCTGCACTCGGAGCAGAACCGGGTCGTCCTTGCGTCGCGCTCCGGTCTTCTTCCCGTACCTACCCCAGGGGAAGCGGCTCGGATCCCACCGGGCCCGGCCATGGCTTGCCCGGCCGCCATGTCCACTTCTCGCTCGTCCGCCTGTCGCTGTACTTCACGGACCTGATCTGCCACGCCTCCGAATCGCCAAGGACATGCAGTTGGTAGCTGTCGACGTCTTCGCGGTTCATCAAGGTCACGCTGCCCATACTGGCGGCCCAGAAACCGCTGTCGATGCCCACGTCGTCGAGCGTGTCACCCTTGGCGACCTTCCACCCCTTCACCGTGATCGACCGGATCTGCCCGGTCTCGTCGAAGACGTGCGTGTTCAGGTCGATCCCGGCCAGGAACTCGCCGCCGTTGGTCCCGCCGAGCGTCAGGCCCAGCATGTCGCCGCTGGCGAGGACGTCTGTACCGAGGACCCAGCGTCCGACGGTCAGCTTGCCCATGTCGCCGTCGACCGCCCAGCTTCCGCTGGTCAGGTCGGCCGCGATCTTGGCGCTGCC
>CAZXOC010000526.1:0-3109 GCA_964642165.1 uncultured Planctomycetaceae bacterium
AACGGAATTGAGTATGGCGTCCCCGGAATTCGACGCTGGTCGCGTTGGCGCCCAGCCCCGGCTTGAGATTCGACGTAACCACGTCGCCCTTGCCGGGCTTGTGGTAGTACCACACGTCGTCGCGCTCGGCCCACTGGCCGCCAGCCTTCAGGTACGCGAACTGCTCCTGCTTGGCCGCGTAATCGAGGTCGCCGTCCTTGCCCAGGGAGAGTCGGCCGTGGCCCTGCATGTTGGACTGACCCGCGAGAATGAAGACTTTCACCGGCTTGGCCGTGTCGACCGCGTTGGCGGCGCCGGCGACGGTCGAGAGCAGGCAGATGGCCAACAGGGCAAACTACAGCGGCTTGGTGGTGCGCCGTGTCATGGGTCTTTTCCTCTGTGTGGATTGGTCCGTCATGGTTGCTCGTGAGGATTACTTGACCGGATACGCCTTCACAGGCCCGCTGCGTTTCTCGTATTCGGCGACCATCTGGGCGACCGTTTGCTTCATCTTCTGCACGGCCGTGGCCACCTCTCGGCCCTTCTTGCGTTTGGGGTCGAACATCTTGTCGAGCCCGCCGGCCAGCAGGGCCTTCAGGCCCGGCATCAGCTTCGCGCGGGTGGCCGGGTCCATCCGCGCGATCACCTTCACCAGGCCCGGGTTGCCCCACTGGTCCCCGATTAGCAGCCAGCCGAGGTTCTGGTAGTTCGTTCGCTTGACGATGACGATATCCGGATTCCCCAACCGCGCCAGCTCCAGGTTGATGTTGTCCGTGATGAGCCCCAGGTCGTCTCGGCCCACCGTCAATAGCAGGCGGACGTTGCCGATTTCGTGGTAGCCCGTAGCGCGCCGGACGTAGCTTCGCTCGCGGTCGGTCAGGTCGACCAGGTCCTCGCCGAGGGTTCGCACTGCCTGCCTGCGCACGGCCGGCGTCATGACAACTTCGTCCTCCGTAATCAGGCGCGTTAGCCGCTTGCCATAGTCGTTGCGGGCGCTGACGTGCGAGGACGCGGCGAACGCGTCAAACAGGTCGCCCATGGTCGGGGCGGCCAGCTTGCCGGCATCGGAGACGGCCACGAACGCCGCCGACCGCACCCACCATTCCTCGTGGGCCAGGAACGTCCGGAGCGTCGGCAGGTGCTTGGCGATCGTCTTGGGGGCGGCGTTGCTGATCGCCCACAGGGCGCCCTCGATCTCCCACATGTCGGATTTCGGGTCGGCCAGGACCGCCAGGACCCGCGGGACGACCTTCTCGATGCCCTCGTGGGTGTAGGTAAACGGCGACTTCTGCATGAAGAAGTACTGGTACCCGCTCAGGCCCGCCAAGCCGGCTCGGCGGACGCGGGCGTCGGTGCTGTCCAGGGCCCGGAGAATCTCTCCGAGGGCCTTGTCCCCGTGGTAGCCGATCGCCCCGGCCGCTTGCACGCGGACCACGGGGTTGTAGTGGCGAAAGTGCTTGGCAATGTATGTGATCGAGGGGAGCGTGTCCTCGTCGTTGACCTTCCGCAACGGCTCGGCCGGATCCTTGCGCCGCTTGTAGAACGGCTTGCGGGCGTTCCACTTCATCGTGCCGCAGATGGTGGCGAGGTCCTCGAAGTCCGACTCGGCCAGGCCCTCGGCGTGGCGGGGCGTGACGAAGTCGGGGTTCTTGGCCATCACCTTCCCGACCGGCCGGACCCGGGAGTGCTTCGTGGGCGGCGCGCCGGTGATCCGCAGCTTCTTCCACGGCGCGCTGAAGGCCAGGCCCGCGCACATTCCCCACTCTTGGGTGGCGTAGCGATTCTCACCGCTCTTGGTCGGCAGCAGTTGGAATCCGCCTCGCGGATGGCGGCACAGTTCGTAGTACCAGCGGAGCTTATCCATGTGGCGGCGGTAATGGTGCTGCATGCTCTTGGGGACGTGCACCGCAGACAGCCCGCGCCACAGCACGTTGGTCATGTTGCCCGTGTGGCCGCCTTCGAAGCTGGTGTAGGAGTCGGCCTGCTCGAGGGCGTACTGGCCCGCCGCCATCTGGTAGCACGGCTCGGGCAGCAGCGAGTAGCCCACGCCGGCCATGCCGCTCTTGCCATTGGACGCCGGCCCTCCTCCGGGGCGCTGATCGCCGTAGGGGACGCCGCCGAAGCCGACGAAGCGGTAGAAGTACTTCAGGTTCTTCCGGAAGGCGACCTCGCTCATCTCCGCGCCGCACTCCCGCGCCAGCACCATGCCGACAAACAGAGGCCCCCCGGCCGCGTTGACCAGGCCGCTGCGCACGTAGCCGGGATTGGGGTAGTTCCAGTGCCCCCACCCGCCGTGCGTCATCCGGCCGTAGGAATCGTCCACGATCGCCTGTATCACCTGGAGCGACCGCTTGTCTCCGGCGCGGAGGTAGTACTCGCCCAGGGCGACCGACAGGAAGCCGTTGTTCCAGGTGTGGCTTCGCGGCTTCGGGTCGCCGTCGAGGTACTTGCGGACCACGGCCCGGACTGCCTCGAGGTCCCCGGCCTCGCCGGTCGACAGCAGGAACAGCACGTTCAGGGCGCCTTCCCGGCTGGGCAGAGGCATCTCGCCGGCGGCGAACCGCCTGACCGCCCGGGCCGCGGCCGCTCTGACGATCTTCCGCGTCTTCGCGCAGTCGACCGGCCAGCTCTTCGCGTAGGCGCCAAGCACGGGGATATTGATCGTGACCTGCCGCGTCGACTCGCCTCGCTTGACGTCGAACGTCAACTTTCCATCGGCGGCCTCGGCGGCGGTAATCGCATCGCCCAACTGCACGCGCGAGTCCGGAAGGGCCAGCTTCGTGTCGTTGACTGCGAGGATGACGTCGCCCTCGGTGAACTTGCCCTCAGCCGGGCTACCCGGTTCGAGCGAACTGACGGTAACTTCCGGCGCCTGCCGCTGGGGGACTATGTACAGGCCGGTAATTCCAACGTGGTAAGCGGGCAACGGCTGGTCGGGGGCGGGTTTCTTGGCGTACAGCCGGTCGGCCGACAGCAGGCCCATGACGATGGCGGTAATCAGCGTTCTTGTGCGCACAGTGGTATACCTACCTCCATGAACTCGTGCCCACGACTATCGCGAGGCTTTCCGACGATTCTACCATGGCTTCGATGCCCACGCGACCGCGAAGCTGCCTGGGCAGCAGTTCCG
>CAZXOC010000527.1:0-3090 GCA_964642165.1 uncultured Planctomycetaceae bacterium
CCCGCCCCCGCGCGCGAGGCCGGCCGGCAAAAAACGGTTCCGCCTCCGCCAAAGCGCCGATATAATCGAGGAGTTGCCGCTGCCGCGCCGCCGGGCTGCGGGTGTGGCAACAGCCGGTCGACGCCGGCTGGCCCGTTCGGTCAGCCGCCCGCCCGGCGTCGCCCTGCGGGCGTTTGGACCCCGGTGACGGGCCGGGGGCTGGAACCCATTGCCTCCATCCGCGGGCCGCCGCGGTTGATTGCGTATCGGAGTACAGGGATGGCAGAGCCCACCCCGACCGAGGGCGATGCGCCTTTGGTCCAGCCATCCGGCCCGCCGTCGGCCCAAGACGTCCCGCGCCCCGACGCCCCGTCTCAGCAGGCGGGCGAGGCGCCCGCGCCGCGCGGAGGCGAAGGTTCGCCCGCCCCGGCGGCGCCGCCGAAGGCCGAAGCCAAGCCCAAGCCCCCGCGCCCGACGGCGGTTGTCCGCTACGGGTTGATGAGGCACACCGGCGAGTTTCGCCACAACCTCAAGGCCCCGCCCGCGCGGTCCACGAAGGTGGTCCTGCGGACCGAGCGCGGCGTCGAGCTGGGCGAGGTCATCACGCCCGTCGGCAAGGAGGACTGCTTCGGGTGCATTTCGGCCCCACGCCTGCGGGAGTTCACCCGCGCCAACGGGCCGGACTACCCCTTCCGCCGCGACGGGAGGATCCTGCGCCTGGCCAACCCGCAGGACGTGATCGACTATCGCCACCTCGAGCAGTCGGCCCGCGAGGCGGCCGTCTTCTGCCGACAGCAGATCGCCGAGCTCCAGCTCGACATGAAGCTCGTGACCGTCGAGCACCTTCTCGGCGGCGAGCGGATCGTCTTCTACTTCTCCGCCGAGCACCGCGTGGACTTCCGCGAGATGGTCCGCCGGCTGGCCTCCCAGTACCGCACCCGCATCGAGATGCGACAGGTCGGCGCGCGCGACGAGGCCCGCCTGGTCGCCGACTACGAACGCTGCGGGCAGCAGTGCTGCTGCCAGAGCTTCCTGAAGGACCTCAAGCCCGTCTCCATGCGCATGGCGAAGACGCAGAAGGCCACGCTCGACCCGTCGAAGATTTCCGGCCGCTGCGGACGGCTGATGTGCTGCCTGCGTTACGAGGACACGGCCTACGAAGAGCTCCGCAAGAAGCTGCCGAGGAGAAACACCTGGGTGCGGACGGAGGAGCTGGTCGGCAAGGTGGTCGAGACGCAGATCCTCACGCAGTTGGTGCGGCTGCAACTGCCCGACAACTCGCGGGTGGCCGTCGCGGTGGAGGACATCGTCGAGCGCAGCGTCGAGCCCCCGCCCAAGCCCGCGCCCGCGCCGGTGCCCGCCCGCCGGGCGCGGGGCCGGAGGCAGCCGCCCGCCCGCGAGGCGAAGCCGGCCCCCGCGCCGCCGCCCGCCCAGCCGAAGCCCGCCCAGCCGAAGCCCGAGCCCTCGCCGCCGCCGCCCGTCGCGGCCCCGCAGGCCCAGGCGCCCGGCGAGGAGGGCCAGCCCCCCCCGCCCAAGAAGCGCCGCCGTCGGCGCCGCCCTCGCCGCAAGGGCGCCGCGCAGGGCCACGCGCCCGCCCACGCCGAGCCCGACCGGTCCGCCGAAGCGCCGCCGCCGTCGCCGGAGGCAAAGGCACAAGCGGCACCCGCCGCCGGGGGCCGCCCGGCCGAGGACAAGCACCCCCGGAAGCACAAGCCCCGCCGACGCCGGCCCAGGAGACGCCGCAAGAAGTAGCACCGGCGCCCGCGGCGACGTCAGCTCACCACGTTCCGCGCGTGGCCGCCGAGAAACGCGCGGACGTTCTCGACGGCCGTGGCCAGCAGACGCCCACGAGCCGAGCGGGTCGCCCAGGCAATGTGCGGCGTGACGAAGCAGTTCTTCGCCGCCGCGAGACGGGCCGACGCGCCGCGAGCCGGCGGGGGCTCCTCGGGCAGCACGTCCAGCCCCGCGCCGGCGATCTGCCCGGCCTGGAGGGCCTCGGCCAGCGCCGCGGCGTCCACCAACGGCCCGCGGGCCGTGTTGATCAGCAGCGCGCCGGCCTTCATCAGCCCCAGGCGCCGGGCGTCCACCAGGCCTTCGGTCCGCGGCGTCAGCGGGCAGTGCAGGCTCACCACGTCGCTGCGCGCCAGCAGCTCGTCCAGCTCGACGAGCTCGACGCCCGCGGGCGCGGCCAGAGCCGCCCGGGGACGCACGTCGCAGGCGAGCACCTTCATGCCGAAGGCCCGGGCGATGTCCGCCACCGCCCGCCCGATGCGCCCCAGGCCCACGATGCCCAGCGTCCGCCCGGCCAGCTCGATGAGCGGGTAGTCCCAGTAGCAGAAGTCCTCGCAGCGGCTCCAGCGCCCCTCGCGGACCGTCTCGGCGTGGTGGGCGACGCGCTGGGTCAGGTTCAGCACGTGGGCGAAGACCATCTGCGCGACGCTCCGCGTGCCGTAGGTGGGCACGTTC
The DNA here is from genome assembly GCA_964642165.1 of uncultured Planctomycetaceae bacterium. Classification (GTDB taxonomy): domain Bacteria; phylum Planctomycetota; class Phycisphaerae; order SM23-33; family SM23-33; genus CAYRVX01. Next base: position 2,446 of record CAZXOC010000527.1, read on the forward strand.
GTCACGACGACGCCCCGCTCGCCCGCGGCGTCGGTGTCCACGATGTTGTACCCCGTCGCCGTCACGCCGAGGTAGCGGAGGCCCGCCAGCTCGGCAAGGACCGCACGCGGGTAGGCCACCTTGTTCGTGAGGATGATCTCCGCGCCGGCCGAGCGGGCGACGACCTGCTCCCCCGCCGTGCGCTCGAAGATCGCGCAGTCGCCCAGGGCCTCCAGCTCCGACCAGCTCAGGTCGCCCGGATTCAGCGTGTATCCGTCGATGACGACGATCTTCATCGGGTCCCTCTCGGTCGCTCGGCGCCGCCGGCGCTGCCGCTCCCGCCCGGCGGCCCGCGGGGCCGTCGCCTCGCGACGCACGTTAGACTTCCGCCGCGCCGAACGCCACAATATCCCGCCGTCCGAAAGGAGCGCCCACGATGCGCCCGACTGGCCGCATGCGGTCCGTGCAGTCGCCGATCATCCCCGTCGTCGGCGAGCTGATCCGCGAGAACCCCGGCACGATCTCCCTCGGGCAGGGCGTCGTGCACTACGGCCCGCCGCCCCGGGCCGTCGAGCACATCCGGACGTTCCTCGCCGACCCGGAAAACCACAAGTACCAGCTCGTGCCCGGCATCGCCGAGCTTCGGCAGGCCCTCCGCGCCAAGCT
>CAZXOC010000528.1:0-3089 GCA_964642165.1 uncultured Planctomycetaceae bacterium
GGCGGGATGACGATGCAGTACTTCCGCCGCGGGTCGCCGGGCTCGGCGTGGAACGAGCCGGCGTCGATCCAGGTCCGGTAGATCTCCTTCTCGACGCTCTTGGGGTCGTAGACCTTCGCCAGTTCCGTGGTCATCGGTTCGGTTGCCTTTCGTTCAGGAGCCGTCCGCCATCCGCCGTCGGCTCCCCGCTCTCGGCTATCAGCAGAAGCCGCCGCGGGGCATTCGTCAAGGGGGAGGCGGCCACGCGGTCCGTGGTGGGCCCGGCGCGCGGCAGGGCAGGGGGCGGGCGTCAGTCGCCTTCCTGCCGGTCCATCGAGTTCAGGACGGTGTACTCGATGGCGTCGACCAGGGCCAGCCAGGACGCCTCGATGATGTTCTCGCTGACGCCGACGCTGCCGAAGTAGCCTGCTGTCGCCGCGTCGTGCCAGTCGATCATGACGCGGACCTTGGCAGCCGTCTCGGCGGCGGTGTTCACCACGCGCACGCGGTAGTCCACCAGGTGCAGGTCGTCCACGGCGGGGTACGTCGTCCGCAGGGCCGCCCGCAGGGCCGTATACAGCGAGTCGACCGGGCCGTCGCCCTCGGCTACCGTGTGCCGGACCTCGCCGTCGATCCTCAGCTTCACGATCGCCTCGGTGTCGGTGTCCCCGCCGTCCTGCTTGAAGATGACGGTCCGGTAGTGGTCCAGCTCCCACAGCGGGTGGTGCCACTTTCCTCCGAGCGTCCGGCGGACGAGGACCTCGAAGCTCGCCTCCGCCGCCTCGAACTGGTAGCCCTCGTTCTCGAGCTCCATGACCTGGTTGAGGATGCGCCGCTGGGCGGCGCGGTCGGAGCCGATGCCGAACTTCGCCGGCACCGTCGCCGCGATGTTGCTCGTGCCCGCGAGGTCGCTGATCAGGATCCGCCGCGCGTTGCCGACCGCCGCGGGGTCCATGTGCTCGTAGGTCGCCACGTTCCGCTGGACCGCGTGGACGTGCATGCCGCCCTTGTGCGCGAACGCCCCGGCCCCGACGAACGGCTGGTTCTCGCGGAAGTTCAGGTTGGCCACCTCGTAGACGAAGCGGCTGACGTCCGTCAGCTTCGCAAGCGCCCCCGGCTGGAGGCACGCGTAGCCGAACTTGACGGCCAGGTTGCCCGCGACGGTCGACAAGTCGGCGTTGCCGCACCGCTCGCCGATGCCGTTCATGGTGCCTTGGACGTGCGTCGCCCCGTGCCGGACGGCTGCCAGCGTGTTGGCCGTCGCCAGCCCGCAGTCGTTGTGGCAGTGGATGCCCAGCGCGGCGTCGGGCAGGGCGGCGCGGGCGGAGGCGACGGCCTCGGCGATCTCCTCGGGCATCGACCCGCCGTTGGTGTCGCAGAGCACCAGGCAGGCGGCGCCGGCCTCGTGCGCCGCCCGGAGCGTCGCCAGGGCGCAGTCCCGGTTGGCCCGCCAGCCGTCGAAGAAGTGCTCCGCGTCGTACAGCGTCAGCCGCCCGTGGCGAGCCATCAACCCGATCGACTCGGCGATCATCGCCAGGTTCTCGTCCTCCGTGACGCCCAGCACGTCGCGGCAGTGGAGGTCCCAGCTCTTGCCGACGATGGTGACGGCCTCGGCCTCGCTGCCGAGCAGGGCCAGCATGCCCGCGTCGTCGTCGGCCTTCGTGCCCTTGCGCCGCGTCATGCCGAAGGCGACGACCTTCGCGTGGCGGAAGCTCGCCCGGCGGACGTCCCGGAGGAACGTCTCGTCCCTGGGGTTGCTCAGCGGGTAGCCGGCCTCGATGTAGTCCACGCCCAGCGAGTCCAGCGCCTTGGCGATCTGGAGCTTGTCCTGCCCGGAGAGGCTCACGCCGAGCGCCTGGGCCCCGTCGCGCAGCGTGCTGTCGTAGATCTCGATCCTCGGTCTGTCGTCGTTCATGGTGGTCACCGGGAAAGTCAAACGGCCCTGAAGGTCTGGGTCGCCTCAGGGCCGTCGATGAATTCGGACAGTTCAGCGACTCGCCCTAAGGCACGCAGCGGGATACGACCACGATGATGCCCGCGCGAACGCCGACCGTCCGCCCTTCGCGGCAGGTCGCTTGCGTCAGATTCTCCTGACACGTTCGCATGAACTCTCCGCGCTGCGTGCCCCAACCGGGGCGCGTCCACGGCGATTATATCGGCCACGCAGCCGGGATCAATGAAGAATGTTGCCGCGAGCCGGGCCGGCGCCCCGGGCGAGTCCGCCGCACGGGCCCCGCCGTCGCGACGCCCGGCCGGATTCGTTCGCTCGACGAACGGGGGCCCGGGCGGCTTGGATTCGGCAGGGGGTTCGCCTATAATCCCCCTTTCGCCGGCGCCGAGGGCACCGCGGCCCCCGCGCCAAGCATCGGGCGCCGGCGAGCGGACGGAGAGCGCAGATGAGTGCTGACCTATCGCCCGTTTGCAGGGAGTGCGGCTCGAAGTGCTGCCGGTACTTCTGCTTCCAGATCGACGAACCGGACGACTTCGCGGAGTTCGACGACCTTCGCTGGTACCTGCTCCACGAGGGCGTCACCCTCCACATCGACGGGGGGGACTGGTACATCTCCATCGCCAACCGCTGCAAGGCGCTGGCGGAGGACGGGAACTGCCGCATCTACGCCGACCGCCCGGTGATCTGCCGCAAGTACTCGACCGACAACTGCGACTTCACCGGCGGCGACTACGGCTACGACCAGTACTTCGAGACGCCGGAGGACATCGAGAAGTACGCGATGAAGGTGCTGGGCCAGAAGGCCTACCTGAAGGCCAAGGCCAAGGCCCACGCCAAGCACGCCCGCAAGGAGGCCCGGCGCGAGGCAAAGGCGGCCCGGCGGGACAAGAAGCGGCGCAAGCGAAAGCACAAGCGACGGGCCAAGGCGAGCTGAGGCCGCCGGCCGACAGCCACCAGGAACCAGAGGGTCGAACTCGATGCCGTTCCAGGGCGTCAAGGGAACGAAGGACTTCTACCCCGACGACATGCGGGTGCGGAACTGGATCGTCGACGCCTGGCGGCGGGTGTCGCTGCGCAACGCCTTCGAGGAGTACGACGCGCCCATCTTCGAGTACCTGGACCTGTTCACGATCAAGAGCGGCGACGAGATCGCCGAGCA
>CAZXOC010000529.1:0-3085 GCA_964642165.1 uncultured Planctomycetaceae bacterium
TCGCCGAGATGGGCGCCGGCGCGGAGGGGTGGGCGTCGGGCAGCCAGGCGTGGAACGGCACCATGGCGGCCTTGAGGCTCAGGCCCCCGATCAGTGCGGCCGCGGCCAGCAGCACCGCGGGGCCCTTCGGCAACATCGCCGCCACCTTCGCCATGTTCAGTTGCCCCGTGAGCGAGTAGAGGATCGTCACGCCCAGCAGGATGAAGGCCGAGCCGACCGAGCCGAGCACGAGGTACTTGAAGGCGGCCTCGAGCTCCTCCGACTCGCACCCGAAGGCGACGAGTGCGTACGAGGCGATGGCGGCGACTTCGAGGAAGACGAACAGGTTGAACAGGTCGCCGGCCAGCACCACGCCGTTCATCGCCCCGGTCATCAGCAGGAAGAGGGCCTGGAAGAGCCAGACCTTCGTGAACCGCCGCATGTACGCCCCGGCGAAGATCAGGCTCGCCAGCGCCACCAGGTTGATCGTGACGGCCATCAGCTTGCTGAGACCGTCGCAGACCAGCTCGATGCCCAGGGTCCCGTCGGGGCCCCACTCGCCGACGAAGACGTGGACGTCGCCGGCGCCCAGCAGCGACAGGGCCATCACCAGGTTCACCAGGACGATCCCGATGGCCAGCGGCGCGATCAGGCGGCTCAGCGCCTTGACGTGCGCCATGGCCACGACGCAGAAAGCCACGCCCAGCGGGAGGCCCACGAGTAGCGGCACCATTGACTCCACGAGACGTCGTCCTTCGTTCTCAGGCCGCGGCGGATGCAGCGGGCTTCCCGGCCCGTGCCGGTCAGCCTTTCAGCTTGCGGATCCGGTTCATGTCGAACGTTCCGTACTTCTCGTACAGGCGGATGGCCATGGCCGCCATCAGGGCGGTGAGCCCCAGCCCGATGACGATGCTGGTCAGGACCATCGCCTGGGGCAGCGGGTCGACGGCGGTGGCGGCCAGTTCGGCGGGCTTCTGCCCGCCGGCCACGTCGAGGATCGGCGCGCCGCCCTTGCTGCGATAGCCCACCAGCACGAGCATCAGGTTGACGGCGTAGTCCAGGATGAGCAGCCCGACGATGATCTTGACGATGTTCTTCTTGGCCACGACGCCGTAGAGGCCGACCAGCAGCACGCCGAAGGCCAGCACGTAGATCGCGATACCCATGGCTAGAGCTCCTCCTTGGGATGGCCGTCCGGCATGTGCGCGCGGCGGAAGGCCGCCAGGGCCAGGAACCCCCCCGCCAGGCCCGCGGCCACCTTGATCAGGATGAAGAGGTTCGAGACGAGGATCGCCCCGCCGCTCAACAGGTGCCCGACCTGCCCGCGGGAGATCCGGGCGATGAAGTTGACGAAGAACCCGCCGGCGAAGTACCCGCACAGGGCCACCAGGAGGAACAGGGCCGCTCCGGCGGCGTCCCAGACGTGGCACCGGCGTTCCGTGACGATTCTGGAAGCGACGTCGCGGCCGAAGGCCAGCACCACGAGGGCCGCGGCCGCGGCGAGAATCACCCCGCCGGCGAACCCTCCGCCGGGGCTCATGTGCCCGGTCAGCGCGATGTAGACGCCGAAGACGGCGATGAACCCGCTGATCAGCCGGGCCGTGTTCTTCACGATCGAGGTCATGCCCGTGGTCATGCCGCCGCCTCCCGCTCGTCGCGCCGTCCCACGCGCCGCAGGACGGCATAGGCCCCCAGAATCGACACGAAGATCACCGTCGCCTCGCCCAGGGTGTCGTAGGCCCGGTAGTCCAGCAGGATGGCCATCACGACGTTGGCTGCGCCCGTCTCGTCGGCGGACTTGGCGAGGTAGTCCGCCGAGACCGCGCCGCTGTCGGCCTTGGCCATCAGCGGCTGGCCGAACTCGGGGATGGTCCCCGTGGACGTCGCGCCGCCGACGGCGAGGAACATGCCCACCAGCAGCACGCCGCCGCCGAGCAGCACCAGGCCCGTGCGCAGGGCGTCGCCCGGCGTCTCCGACGTGGTGTCCTTGCGGGTGACCACCAGGCGGATCAGCAGCACCAGCGCGATCACCTCCACCACCACCTGCGTGATGGCCAGGTCCGGCGCGCCCAGCAGCAGGAAGATCACGCTCAGGGCGAAGCCGCCGGCCCCGAGGGAGATCACCGAGCTGAGCAGGTCCCGCGCCTCGACGGCGATCAGGACCGCCAGCAGCATGAACGCCAACAGCAGCAAGATCAGGTATTCCACGCCCATGGTTCACGTCCCTGCGCTGATTAACAGGTACACGAGTGTCGCGGTCACGCCCAGCAGGCACCAGGCGACGTACAGGCTCACCAGCCCGGTGTGCTGCCTGCGCAGCATCTGGACCAGCGTATTGCCGTGCTTTCCCGACCAGTGATACACGTCCATCGCGCCGCCTTCGCCGTGGAAGAGCAGCGGCCCGACCAGCGGCAGCTTCGCGACGGTCTCATAGAAGTGCGTGCCGGGCACGCGGAAGCGGTCGTCGCCGGGCGTGGGCACCTCGCCGGCCAGGAACGGGCGCACGACGCGCACGCGCCCCGGGCGGCTGGCGATCCACACGAACCCCGCGCCGAGCACGATGCCGATCAGGATCAGCATCGTGGCGTGGGGCGGCTGCCAGACGCCCGGCGGCGCCGCACCATCGCCCACCGCCGGCGCCAGGATGCCCTCCGTAACCAGCCCCGGGGCGACACCGAGGACGATGCACGCGATCGCCAGAACGACCATCGGGACCACCAGCAGGAAGCTCTCGCGCGGGCGGCGTTCGAGGTACGTCGCCTTCTTCGGCGCCGCCGACAGGAAGGCCGAGTACAGCACCTTCACAAAGCTCGCCAGCGTCAGCGCGCTGCCGAAGACGGCCACCACCACCAGCGCCAGGCCCAGCCCGCGGTTGGCCTCGTAGGAGAGCGTGCCCCAGTAGATGAGCCACTTGCTGTAGAAGCCGTTGAACGGCGGGACGCCCGAGATCGCCAGCGCCGAGATCGCCCCGCAGGTGAACGTGATCGGCAGGACCTTCGCCAGCCCGCCCATGTCCTCGATCTCGTCGCTGCCCGTCACCCGGGCCACCGACCCGCTCATCAGGAACAGGTTCGACTTGTAGATGGCGTTGTTGATCATGTGGAAC
>CAZXOC010000530.1:0-3083 GCA_964642165.1 uncultured Planctomycetaceae bacterium
CCGAGGCCGAACAGGAGGCGTGAATATCCCGCCGAGGGGCGGCGTCTCATCGGTGGCGGCGCCGGCGGCCGAGCCGGGCGGCCCGGCGCAGGGCGCCCGCCGACCAGACGAGGGGCGGCACGATGTTCGGCGCGATGTTCGAACTGATCCTCTATGCCGTCGTCTGCGGCACGATGGTCAAGATCGCGATCTGCGAGAACTTCAGCGGGCTGCTCTGGGGCGGCATCACCGCCGCCGTCTGCGTCGCGACGTTCTTCCTGATGCCCTGGCCCTACCTGAGGGTCCTGGCGGCCGGCATCGCCTCCGTCGGCGCCATGATGGTCTACAAGCTCGTCTCGGGCAAGTGACGCGCCCGCCGCCCCGGGCGGTCCTACGCGCTGCTGCCGACGAACCGCAGGGGCAGGGCGTTGGGGAGGATGTCCGCGTCGTGCCCGCGGCGGAGGAGCTCCTCGAGGGCGTGGCGGCCGGGGGGGTCCATCTCCACCGTGCTGTCGGTGACGCAGACGCCCAGGGCCGCCGGGTCGAGCTCGGCCGCCGAGCCGTTGGGCGCGACCTTGACGGTGAAGCGCGCCGCCTCGGCGCGGTGCTTCACGCCGTACCGTATCGACGCCCGGAGGACGCTCTCGATCCGAAGGCGAAGGGGCTCGTCGAGGTCGTTGCGGATGGCCAGGCACGTCAGGGGCAGCGGGAGGTCGCCGGTCTGCTGGGCCCAGCCGACGGCGAGGTCCGCCACGCAGTAGAGCCCGGACTGCCGGAACGCGGCGCTGTTGCCGTCGATCAGCAGCGCGCAGTCGGCCAGGCCCATCTTGGCGGCCTGGGTGATCTTGTCCGCCGGCAGGAGGCGCGTCCGCACGCCGGGGCGGTTGAGCTGCAGGGCCAGGGTCGCGCTGCTGGTGACGTCGGGCACGGCCACGCTCGCGCGTGCGAGGTCGGTCTCGCTGATGGGCTCGCGGGCGGCGAGGACCGGCCCGCGCTCGGAGGCGAAGCACGCGCCGCACCGCGCCAGGACGTAGCGGTCCTGGAGGTAGGCGTACGCCGCCGCGCTGATCATCGTGACCTCCAGCTCGCCGCGGGAGGCGCGGTCGTTCAGCGCGGGCAGCGGCGCGGCCACCGGCTCTATCTCCAACTCGCCGGCGTCGATCTTCCCGGTGGCCAAGCCGTAGAACATAACCCCACCGTCCGGGGCGGGGGAGAATCCGAGCCTGGTTCGCATGAGAATATGATACCCCCTGCGACGCCCCCAGCCAATAGGTCCAGCGGAAAAAGCGCCCGCGCCGAACGGCAGCGCCGGGCCCGGACCGCGCCTTTTCGGCCTGGTTCAGCCTGAGCCCGCCGCAGGGAACACCTCCCTCTTCGCCCCGAGGGGGCGCAACGGGTTTGGCCGGGGGCGTAAGCCACAGGAAACGCGGGCCTTATGAATGGAGCCCTGAAAGGGCGACAGGAGTGTCCCGAGTGCGGAAGTGTTGCCTCGATCTGGACCATGCCGCCTTTTCTCTTGCGTCCGGGCCGCGACGTGAGTACCCGTTGGCGGACCATGCCGTACTACCAGTTGCTGGCCGTGGACGTCGACGGGACGCTGGTGGGGGCGGACCAGGTCGTCAGCGAGGACGTGATCGAGGCGGCGGCCGAGGCCGCCGACGCCGGGCTGGCGATCTGCCTCGCCACCGGGCGAAGCTACGTGGAGTGCATCGACGTCTGGCGCCGACTGCGCCTCCGACCGCCGTTCGAGCCGATGGTCCTCGTCGGCGGGGCGCTGGTCGGCGAGCCCGACACGGGACGGACGCTCTACCAGCGCCCCATCCGCCTGGCGGCCGCCTGCGAGTTCGCGGAGGCCCTCAACGAGCTGGGCTATGTGGCGATGGCGCTGGTGGACGGCTGGCGGTACGACGTGGACTACCTGCTGACGGAGCGGGGCGACCATCACGCGGCCTCGCGGGACTGGTTCTCGAAGATGGACGTTCGTGTCCGGCGGGTGCGGCACCTGGCGGAGGCGCCGGAGGCCGTCGAGGCGCTGCGGATCTCCACCGTGGCGAATCCGCACGACGCGCGAACGCTCGCCGCGGAGCTCCAAGCGCGCTTCGGCGGGCGGCTGAACGTCCAGTCGATCGTCGCGCCGAACTACGGGGTGACGATCGTGGAGGCCCACGCGGAGTCGGCGACGAAGCTGTCGGCCGTGAAGTATGTCTCCCAGGCCCGGCGGATCGGGCCGGGGCGGGTTGCGGCCATCGGCGACGACGTCAACGACGTGGCGATGGTCCGCGGCGTCGGGCTGGGCGCGGCGATGCCGCACGCGCCGCGGGCGCTGCTGGATGCCGCCCGCCACGTTGCCCGCGACGGGCTGGCGCCCTTCATCCGGCGCCTGGCGGCGGGGGAGTTCGACCCGACAGGGCCGTAGGCGGCCGTCGGTTCGCGGCCGCCCTGGCTACGGTCGAATGCGCAATCTCCGGCATGGTTCAACCTGACGTCGATGAGGGCAACGCTACCCGCGAGGCCTTCAGTCGTCCCTGCCGGGACTCTCCGCAAAGGCGACCGCAGGCTCCCAGCAGTGAACTGCTGGGCTATTCTCACGGCGTCCCTGCCGGGACACACAACACGCAGAAGCCTGTCCCGTAGGGACTTCTGATAATAGCCCACCACGTCAGTGGTGGGTTGGCTGGAACCGGGACGTTGAGTCCCGCCAGGGACATCTGAACGGTCGTTGACCGCCGCGCGCTGCGCGGATCGCCGGGTCGGAAGTAATACGAGCTTCATGAACAGAGCCCCGGACGGGCGGAACGAGTGCTCGCAGCGCGGAAGTGTTGCCCTCTGCTGTAGCAGGCCGCAATCTCCAATCCGCCTCTCGCGTCGCGGCGGCGCAAGAGGACGGTCCCCTGTGTCCGTGGTCAACGAGACGACCCGGCCCACGTCGGGTCGACGGGGAAGCCCAAACGGGCTGGAACTTCAGATTCTCTGTGTTTTTTCGTTGACAAATAGCTCCTTCGATCTATAATAGCAGTAACAGGGGCACCCCGAGTTCGCAGGCGCCCTCTTGTGCCACGGTCGCGGAGTGTGCGACCGTGTCTTATTGACCACAGCCGACCCTC
>CAZXOC010000531.1:0-3068 GCA_964642165.1 uncultured Planctomycetaceae bacterium
GTGTCATGTCTTGGTGTCATAGCGACTTACGGAGAGGTACGACTTCTTTCCAGAAAAGGACTTAATTGCCTTGATGGGTGGCCGATTCGATGGCTTCATGTGTGTGTAACGTAGGTCATGAAAAGGAGATAGCGATGAACGCCAAGAGCAGAACGAACGCGGAAAACGCCGCCGCGACGTTGGACTGGCTGCTGGCCGCCGGGCGCGGCGGAGTACGCCGGATCGAGAAGCTCGGGTGGCGGCGCCTGGCCCGGATCTACCTGGCCGCCCGCCCCGGCAGCACCGTCCGCAAGGCGATCAACGCCGAGGCCCGGCGCTGCGGGTACACGCCCCGAACCATCCTCGCCTTGCACGCCGAGTAGCCGGACCCGGACGCGACCGCCCCACGGGGCGTAAGCGCCCGGGCCTGGATGGGTCAGGCCGCGAAGCACAAGGAGCAACGCATGCCCGAACGACGAGACAAGCCGAAGACGTACCCGGTCGAGGTCGATGGCCGGAAGACGCGAGTGACCGTCCCGGAGAACGACGAGCAGAATGTCCTGCGGGACTGGTTCAGCGGCAACCTCACGCCACAAGCGGTGGCGACCATCGTGTCGTTCCTCCAGCCCGTCCGAACAGACGACCAAGACGTCGACGAGGAGGTCCGCTGGTTCGCCGAGCAGTTGGTCGGGGCACTGGGCGGTTACGAGGCCCAGAGCCGCCTCGCTGAGGAGGTGGGTCTGTGAACGCACGCAGCGACAGGCCCTTAAGCGTCCGCCAGGCCAATCGCATCGCACGCGGGACCGTCCGCGTGTCGGCCGACCCGATCGACCCGTCACTGTGGCGCGTCGAAGACGGCGAGGCGATCGAAGCCCACGAACCCATGACGGCCAGCGAATGGCTGGCATTCCTGAAAACCTGGGCCTCGTAGCAGGCCCGCAGCGCAAGGAGCACGCGAGATGAAGAAGGACGAGATCGAAGTCGGACAGGCCTACACCGCCAAAGTCAGCGGCAACCTCACCACCGTGGTCATCGAGGCCGAGAATCCCCACGGCGGCTGGGACGCCATCAACACGCGCACCGGCAAGCAGGTACACATCAAGTCGGCCCAGCGCCTGCGCCGCAAGACGACGCAGCCCCGCTTCCTGGGGCCGAAGAAGCCCAACCCGCGTTACAAGGCCCCGATCAATAGAGGCGAGGGCCGTTACCCCTCGCGAGTTCGACGTAATCGTTGATGGCGAGGTATCCCGCCGGAGGCGTGCCGTCGGTCAAGAACAGGCTGAACGCATCCTTTGGGTTGGATGTGGAGATACTGACCAACCCGGCGCGCTACGTCATGGGGCGCGACACCCCGATATTCAGCAGGATGCGATGGTTCTCGATCTGGTCGCCTGCGCTGTCGCCTACTGATGTGTGTTCATCTCGATCCGCGGCTCATAGTGGTCGATCCTGTCGCCCCACTTACGGACGCCGTGTTCAACGGTCGCCATGTCCCCTTCCTGGTGGGGCGTGCTCCAGCTGGACCTCGCCGCCAACCGTGACGTACAATGCCAGCCGGATCGAAGAGAGTCGCCATGCATGATGTGTTCTACGGTTCTGCCCTCCGCACTGCTCTGACCTTCCTGGCCGGGGCGTCCGTGTCGGCCTTGGAACCGAAGGTCGCGCCCCCACCCAATGGCCCAGCCTCCGTGCGATGGGGTGAGAAGCGGGGCAGTCCATGAGCAACCAGACGACTCGCCGCGTGTTCCTGAAGAGCGTGACTGCCGCAGCCTCGACCGTCGCCATCCCCGTCTTCAGCTCCTCCCGCGCGTTGGGCGACCCCGGCATGGACGACTGGGCCTTGGGGCCGTTTGTCAAACGGGGGCAACCGGTCCTCCGGCCGACAAGGGACTCGGTGTTTCGGTGCCCCGTCCGGGGCAAGGAGGTCCGGTGGGAGGAGCAGAACGTGTACAACCCCGCGGCCGTGGTGCGAGACGGCAAGGTCTACCTGCTCTACCGGGCCGACGACCGGAGCCCTGATCTCAAGTGGGGCAGGACCTGCCGCATCGGGTTGGCCCACAGCGACGACGGCGTCCACTTCACCCGACACCCCAAGCCCGTCCTCTACCCGGACAGCGACGCCTGGAGGAAGTACGAGTGGGAGGGCGGCTGCGAGGACCTTCACATCGTCGAGGGCAAGGCCGGCATCTACTACATGAACTACACGACGTGGAGCGGCAAGCGGGACACCATGTCCGTGGCGACGTCGCGCGACCTGGTCCACTGGACCAAGCACGGACCTGCCTTTCGGAGGGCCGCCCCGCGGAAGGTCCACGGATCGCGGAGCGGCGTGGTTGTCTCAAGGCTCCAGGGCGGTCGCCTGATCGCCACGAAGATCAACGGCAAGTACTGGATGTACTACACGCACCCGTGCGCCCTTGCCTGGAGCGACAACCTGATCGACTGGACGCCGGCAGGCAAGTCGGTCTGGGGCGGCTCGCACGAGGCCGGCGCCATCGCCCTTCTCCGTAAGGAGGGCATCCTGTTGATGTTCCAAGGCCCGCACTCGCGCCTGGGCGCCTGGACGCTCCGCCAGGCCCTGATCGATCGCGACAACCTGACGACCGTGCGGAGGGAACAGAAGCAACCGTTCCTTTATCCGCAACACGACTGGGAGAAGAAGGGATTCACGGGCAATACTACGGTCTCCAACGGCCTGGTTCGCTTCAAGGGTAAGTGGCTGCTCTACTACGGCGCCGCAGACCACGTGATCGGCCTGGCGACCTGCGCCCTGAAGGACGGGAAGGAAAGGTCATGAGCAGACGCTTGGATCGCAGGGAGTTCCTGAAGACGGCGATCCTCTCCGCCGGAGCCGCCCTTGCGCCGCCATACCTCGCCCGGGGCGAGGAGGCCGGGAGATCTCCCGCCGGGACGGAGGGCACCGATCGCGCGGGCGCCGGGAGCCGAGAGAAGCCCAGCATCATCCTCTGCATGACGGACGACCAGGGCTGGGGCGACACGAGCTATAACGGTCACCCGGAACTGAAGACCCCAAACCTCGACGCGATGGCGGCGGCGGGGATCCGCTTCGACCGCTTCTACGCGGCCCA
>CAZXOC010000532.1:0-3040 GCA_964642165.1 uncultured Planctomycetaceae bacterium
GCGTCGATCCCCTGAAGTATCGAACTGTGCACCCGCGAGATCATGTGCCCTCTTGGAGCCCTCGAGCCTGCCCCATCGTACCGCCCGCACGATGGAACGGCAAGCGGCAGACGAACCGACAACAGGTCGTCCGGTGCCCGCCGCTGACGGACCGGACCTGCGTGGAGACTCGGGATGGGCAACGTGCCCCTTGCGCCGCATGCCACCGGCCGCTGGGCTCATCGGGCCGGTTGAACGGAGCGGCGCTCTGGCGTATACTCGGGACTGCGACGAGGCAGGCGCAGTTCAACCTCAGGCAGGACGAGACCATGGTGGATCCGATGATTGAGTCCGACCCAAGCATCCTGATGGGCAAGCCAGTGGTCAAGGGCACGCGCGTTACGGTGGAACTGATCCTGGAGAAGCTGGGGGCCGGGGAAACCGTCGAGCAGATCCTCGAAGCCCATCCGAGGCTGACCGGCGAGGGCGTTCTTGCCGCGCTTCGGTTCGGTGCCGAGGCCCTCCGCGCTGACGTTGCCTACCCGCTCCCCACGACCGCACCATGAACCTGCTCGCCGACGAGAGCATAGACGCCCCCATTGTCGCGCGGCTTCGGGCGGACGGGCACCAGGTCGACTATGTGGCCGAGATGTCTCCGAGCCTTCCCGATGACCTCGTCCTCGATCGCGCCAACGCCCGCAAGGCCCTTCTGATCACGGCAGACAGGGACTTCGGGGAGTTGGTCTTTCGCCAGCATCGGGTCTCGCCTGGCGTGGCGCTGATCCGCCTTGCCGGGCTTTCCCCCTCCCTGAAGGCGAGTGTCGTTGCAGAGGCCCTGCGAGCCCGCGGGCAGGAGATGGAGCGCGCCTTCTCGGTGATCACGGCCGGAATGGTTCGCATCCGACGCCAGAGGGACCCCTCCGCGGCGGATCGGCGACCTTCTTCACGTCCGCCGGGGCGAGGTTGATCGTGACCTTCGGCCCGCCTCGACTGAGCTCGCCGAAGTCCGCTCAGCCCCGATGTGCATCGGGACTGTCGCGCAGGGCGGTCTCGCTCCGCTCGCCAAGCCACGCCACCCGCCTGATGGTTCCCGGCGTCGGGCGGGTCGTGTTGCGATTCGTGAGGGAGGAGCCGCCGCGTCGACTGGCGTCCGCGAAAGGCAGAACCGCGCGGCCTACTTCGCCCGTCGTCTCCGCCCGGCCAGAACGACCGCTATGGTGCCCATCAGGAGCAGCGTCGCCGGCTCCGGAACGGCCGCCTCTGGGACGGCGAAGAGGATCGGATCGCTGTCGGCATGTGTCAGGTCCGCGTACCACTGACCGTCGTACGAGCCGCTCTCGGCGTCGTCGAGCCCGTAGGTGGACCTTCCGTCGGCAGTCCGGCCGCCCTCATTGGTCACGTAGAACCCCTCAGCGGTCACGACGATGCCGCTGAACGAGCTTACGTGAGGATAGCTGATCTCGGGGTCCAGCTCCAGGTCGGCCAGCGGAGGCGTGATCGTCTGGTCAAGTGACAGGTCGGCGTTCAGCACGGAGATCACGCCCTTGTAGCCGCCGGTAACCAGGGCCTGCTCTCCGTTGAAGGCGATCGCATACGGGTTGGGCACCGTCGCCGAGGTCAGGTTGGTCCCGTCGCTGTCGACGCGGAAGACCTTCTCTCCGGCGGCGTCGGCCATCCAGATCCGCCCGGCGGAGTCCACTGCCAGACCGCGCAGGTCGCCGGCCCCGGCGACGTCGATCACGCCGTCGCCGTCGAGTCCGGCTTCCGTAGCCCCGACCACCACCCCCCCGCTTTCGGTCAGTTCCCAGCGCGTCAGCGTCGCCTCGCTCCGATCGGTGGCATAGAGCACCAGCTTGCCGTTCAGGCGCGTCACGGCCACGCCGTCGCAGTTGGTCGCCGGTATGTGGAATTGCTGTGTGGTCAGGTCGGCGTCGTAGATGCACACTCCCCCGCCCGGGCCCTCGGCGAGGTACACGCGCCCCCGATCGTCCACGGAGATCGCCTTGCCGCGGCGTCCCATCACACGGGCCACCGTGGCCGTCGTGTAGTCCGACTCCGTCAAATCGATCTTCCGGACTTCGCAATCCTCGCAGCCGTTGTTGTATCCGGCGTAGAGGTACCGACCCGACGGATCGATCGCCAGGCCCCGGTTGTCCCTGGGCTGGCTGGGCTGCGGATTCCCGAGGACGGGCTGGCTCTGGTCGATCATGTATCGGACGGACCAGTTCAGGTTGTCCAGGTCGACCTCCGGCACGAACCGCAGTTGCAGCACCGCGTCCATGGACTCGTCGTTGAGGCCCGCGTCGCCTACGTAGATGTGCAGGTCCGGGTAGACACGGGTGGAGATCCGCTCCAGGCTCAGGTCCAGCTCGCCGCCGTCACCGAGAGAGACCCAGCCGTGCGAGCTGTCGACGGCCAGTTGCGCACCGGCCACATACGACGCGTCGTACGTGCTGAGGGTCGCTACGCTCGGCACCACCGCGCCGGCGGCATCCAGGCCGAACAGCTCGCCTCGGTGGGCGTCCGTAGGCCGAAACCGCGTCGCCACCCGGTTCCGAACGTCGCCCAGTTGCAGGTCCGCTCCGGCGACCACTGCGAACTCGTCGCCGTTGTTGAAAACCCCGTCCACGTCCAGGAGGACGAAGTCCAGGTCGAAGCCGGAGAACACGCCGCTGGAGCCCCCCTTCTTGTTCCGATCGGTGAACACCACCGAGTCGAGGAAGCCAGCCGGCAGGTCCGTCACGTGCGAGGAATACACTGTCGTCTGACCCAAGACGCCGTAGAAGCTCATCGGAACGTCGACCAGCGCCATATCAGACTCAGGAATGTCTCCCGAGGCCCCGATGGTCCACGGAGCCAGCACGAGGAGCGAGATCAGGCCCGCTTTCCGCATGTCGTGTCCTCCGAAACATGTCTAACGCAGAAACGCGGCCGGCGGTTCCGGTTGAACTGCGAGCCAAGACACCGGCACACCCCTCGCCCGCAAACAGAAGAGAGCAGACACCACTTGCACAGGAAGTTGGACGCGACGAGGTCACGCCCACTCCCGTTCTGCTGGCCC